>JALHLN010000009.1 GCA_022844545.1 Burkholderiales bacterium
TAGATCGCGCCGTTGTTGTGGAAGGCGCCGCCGCCCTCGTGGCGCCAGGCGCCGGTCACCGCGGCGATGCACAGCGCGGCGTGCATGTTGACCGCGCCGTTGCGGTTGCGCGAGAAGCCGTAGCCGAGGCGGAAGTAGGTCTTCGGCGTGCGGCCCACCAGCCGCGCGAAGGCCTCGATCTCCGCCACCGGCACGCCGGTGATCCGGGAGGCCCACTGCGGCGTCTTCGCCGCCAGGTGCGCTTCCAGTTCGCGCGGCGCGTCGGTGTAGCGCTCGAGGTAGTCGCGGTCGGCCATGCCCTCGCGGAACAGCACGTGCATCACCGCGCAGGCGAAGGCGCCGTCGGTGCCCGGGCGCAGGATGATCGCCATGTCCGCGGCCTCGCTGGTCGCGTTGCGGTAGACGTCGACGTGCACGATCTTCGCCCCGCGTTCCTTCCTCGCGCGCACCGCGTGGGTCATGACGTTGACCTGCGTGTGCACCGGATTCGTGCCCCAGATCACCACGCAGTCGGACTTCGCCATCTCGCGCGGGTCGGCGCCGGCGAGTTTCCCCGTCCCGGCGATGTACCCGTTCCAGGCCGGCGTCACGCAAATGGTGCTGTACTGGCCGGAGTAGCGCTTCACGTTGCGCAGGCGGTGGATGCCGTCGCGCATCACCAGGCCCATGGTGCCGGCGTAGTAGTACGGCCAGACGGCCTCCGGGCCGTGGCGGCGCTCGGCGGCGAGCAGGCCCTCGGCGGTAAGGTCGAGCGCATCGTCCCAGGACACCGGCTCGAAACTTCCCGACCCCTTCGGCCCCTTGCGCCGCAGCGGCTGGCGCAACCGGTCCGGGTGATTGGCGCGCTCGGCGTAGCGCGCCACCTTGGCGCACACCACGCCGGCGGTGTAGCTGTTGTCCCCGGCGCCGCGCACGCGGCCGATGGTGCGCGCATCGAGGCGCTCGATCTCCAGCGCGCAGGTCGAAGGGCAGTCGTGCGGGCAGACCGAGTAGCGCAGTTCGGGCGGCGCGGCGGGTGCGTTCATGATGGACGCAATCTTACGCCCGCGCGGTCGGGCGGCCCGTGACTTCGGCGAACCAGCGGCCCAGGTTATTCAGCTCCGCGGGAATCGGCGTGCCGGTGTTCTTGCCCAGCAGCAGCCCGCATTGCGCGGTGATATCGGCGACGGTATAGCGCTCCCCCGCGATGAACGGCCGCGTGGCGAGTTCGCCATCCAGCCACGCCATGCGCGCCAGCGCCGTCTTCCGGGCGAGCTTGCCGGCCTCCGGGACCTGCTCGCGCTTGCCCGCCCAGAAGGGAGACAGGTGTACGAAGGCCTCCTGCAACGGCCGCGCGATCTCGAGCTCCATGCGGCGGTTCCACATTTCGACCAGCGCCCGTTCCAGCGGCGTCACGCCGAAGAGCGGCGGATTGGGATGCAGTTCCTCGAAGTAGCGGCAGATGGCCATCGACTCGGCGATGTGGGTGCCGTCATCCAGCTCCAGCACCGGCAAGGTGCCCATCGGGTTGATCTTCAGGAACGGCTCGCGCCGGTTCTCGCCGCCGGGCATGTCGACTTCGACGCGCGGAACCGTCAGCCCCTTCTCGGCGAGAAAGATGCGCACGCGGCGCGGATTGGTACCCGCCTTGAGGTCATAGAGTTTCATCGTTGGTCTCCCTGGTTACTTGTCGAAATCCCTGGCGTCATGCCGTTCGGGCAACTGGCTGTCGGGCTGGCCCCAGGTGCGGTTGACCATGCGGCCCCGGCGCACCGCCGGGCGTTTCGCGATCCGGTCGGTCCAGCGCAGCACGTTGGTGTAGGTCTGCACCTGGAGAAATTCCCCGGCTTCGTAGAGCTGGCCCTTGGCCAGCGCGCCGTACCAGGGCCACACCGCCATGTCGGCGATGGTGTATTCGTCGCCCGCCAGCCAGGGGCTCTCGGCCAGGCGCCGGTCGAGCACGTCCATCTGCCGCTTCACTTCCATGGCGAAGCGATCGATCGGGTATTGCAGCTTGGCCGGCGCATAGGCGTAGAAGTGACCGAAGCCGCCGCCGAGGAACGGCGCGCTGCCCATCTGCCAGAACAGCCACGACAGGCACTCGGCGCGCGCCGCGCCCGTGGCGGGCAGGAAGGCGCCGAACTTCTCCGCCAGGTACACCAGGATGGCGCCCGATTCGAACACGCGCACCGGCGCGGGTCCGCTGCGGTCGAGCAGCGCCGGGATCTTGGAGTTCGGGTTCACCGCCACGAAGCCGCTGCTGAACTGCTCGCCCTCCTGGATGCGGATGAGCCAGGCGTCGTACTCCGCGCCCGCATGGCCCAGGGCCAGCAGCTCCTCCAGCATCACCGTGACTTTCACGCCATTGGGCGTGCCGAGCGAGTACAGCTGCAGCGGGTGGCGGCCCACCGGCAGGTCCTTCTCGTGCGTGGCGCCGGCGATGGGACGGTTGATGTTGGCGAAACGCCCGCCGCTGGGCTTGTCCCAGGTCCAGACGGCGGGCGGGGTGTATTCGGCCTCTGCAGTCATGTCCCGGCTCGCCTACAAGCTGAATGCCGGGCGCCGGGCCAGGGCCTCGCGCCAGCGCCGCAGCTGCGCATGCTGCTCGCCGGGCTTGACGCGCACCACGCGCGCGAAGTCCACCGCCACCGCGGCGGTGATGTCGGCCACGCTGAACTGATCGGCGGCGACGAACTCGCGCCCGGCCAGGCGCTGGTCGAGCGTGTCCATGAAATGCTGCAGCCGGGCCAGCCCGCGCTGCGCCAGTTCCGGAATCTGGGCGTATCCCTCAGGCCCGGGCAGCGCGCGACCCGCCATGGCCGGCGCGCTGTTGCGCAGCGCCTCGGCAACGGCCATCAGCCCTTCGAACTCGACGCGCCAGTTCCAGCTCGCGATCTCGGCCCTGGCCAGCGGCGTGCTGCCCAGCAGCGCAGGTTGCGGAAAGCGCGCCTCCAGGTAGGCGGCGATGGCCGCGTTGTCGGTGAGCACCGGACCCTCGTCGGTACGCAGCGCCGGCACGGTGCATTGCGGGTTGACGGCCCGGAAAGCTTCGCTGAATTGCTCACCCGCCCGCAGGTCGACCTGCACCGTGTCGTGGGCCACGCCCTTCTCGGCCAGCAGGATGCGGGCGCGGCGCGGGCTGGGGGCGGTGCTGCAGTCGTACAGGGTGATCATCGCAAGGCGCTCCTATTTCAGGTCGGGATTGCCGGCATGGTTCCACCAGGCCAGGTCGGAATGGGCGCGCAGGTCGAGCTCGAAGGTCCAGGCCGAGCGGTGCTGGTGCGCGATGTAGAAGTAGGTGTTGGCCACTTCGGCCGGCACCAGCAGGCCGTCTTTCTCCAGGCCCTTCTTCTCGCGCAGCGCCTGGAAACGCTCGGGGCCGAGCATCCTGCCCAGGGTGTCTGGCGCGTCCACCGCGCCGTCGATGACGATGTGCGCGACGTGGATGCCCTTGCTCGCGAACTGGGCGTTCAACGACTGGCACAGCAGGCGCCGCCCGCCCATGGCGGAAGCGTGCGAGTGCTGGCCGGCGTTGCCGCGCACCGCGGCGGTGGCCGAGGTCACCAGCAGCGCCCCTTTGCCGCGCTGCTCCATGTACGGAAACAGCACCTGGGCCAGGCGGAACAGGCCGAAGGTGGCCATGCGCCAGCCCATCTCGAACTGCTTCAGCGTGGTGCTGGCCAGGCCGCGGTCGCCGATCTGCGCGCCGAGGTTGAACACCGCCACCGCGATCGGGCCGACGTTGGCCTCGATGTGGGTGACCAGCTGCTCGATGCTGCCTTCCTCCACCGCATTGAGCATGAAGCCGCTGGCCGAGCCGCCCTCGGCCTCGATTTCGGCCGCCAGCCTGTCCAGCCCCGCCTTGTCGGTGCGACGCGCGAGGCAGGCGTGATAGCCCTCGCGGGCAAAGCGCCTGGCCACATTGCCGCCGATACCGGCACCGGCACCGATCACGAGACAAACGGGCTTGGTCATCTTCTGCTCCTCGTCGGGACGTTCAGCGAAACGGCCTGCCTCACGCCCGCGGCAGGTCCCTCGCCCGCCGAACCGTGGTGCGCAAGGCCTTGCGCAGGGAGAGCCACTGCCGGTCCCCGAGCACACCGAGGAGCTGCCGCTGCGCCTGCTCCCAGCGCTTCTTCGCGCGGCGCACGACGGCGCTCCCCTTCGCGGTCAGCTCGAGGTTGCGCACGCGGCGATCGTCGCCGACGGATGCGGTGACGAGTCCGCGCTCGAGCAGCGGCTCGATGACGCGAGTGACGCTGGTGCGGTCCATCGCCATTGACTGCGCCAGGCGCGCCATGCCGACCGGCTGCAGCGCCTCGATGCCGCGCATCAGCGAGAACTGCGCGATCGTGATGCCGCAACCGCGCAGGCGGTCGTTGTAGAGGCCGCTGACGACCCTCGAGGCGCGCTGCAGGTCGAACAGCGCGCACTCCTTGAGCAGGGAACTGTTGTTGCGCAGCCCGGGCATACGGGCTAGGATAGGTGTGTCTACACCCATTTGCAAGGTTTTCTTCCCGTGAACGCTCCGGACGCCGCACTGGCGGTCGGCGCGGTGAGGACCGACGATGGCCAAGAGCGTTGATTTCTATTTCGACTACGGCAGCCCGACCACCTACCTCGCCTGGACGCAGCTGCCGGCGCTTGCCAGGCGCACCGGCGCCACGGTGAACTGCAAGCCGATCCTGCTGGGCGGCGTGTTCCAGGCCACCGGCAACCAATCGCCTGTGCAGGTCCCGGCCAAAGGCAAGTACATGTTCGAGGACCTGAAATGGTTCGCCGCCCGCTACGGCGTGAAGTACCAGCGCAACGCGCATTTCCCGATCAATACGCTGAACCTGATGCGCGGCGCGCTGGCGGCGCTGCGCGACGGGTACTTCGTTCCCTACTCCGACGCGATCTTCCAGGCGATCTGGGTGGACAACGTCAACCTGAACGAGGCAGCCGAGATCGGTAAAGTCCTCTCCGCCGCCGGGCTGGATGCGCAGAAGATCATGGCCGCGACGCAGGAACCGGCGATCAAGGAAGCGCTGAAGTCGGCGACCGAGGAAGCGGTCAAGCGCGGCGTGTTCGGCGCGCCGACCTTCTTCGTCGGCGAGCACATGCATTTCGGGCAGGACCGCCTGCCGTATGTCGAGGAGCTGCTGGGCGCTTGACGCCCGAGGAAGCGCTTGTGCCAACCTATGCGTTCACCACCGCGAAGAACCTGACGCCCGCGCCGGATCCGGAGAACCATCGCATGACCACGCCCCTGCCGCCCAAGCAGTTCATCACCGTCAAGGGCCGCCGGCTCGCGCACGTGGAGATGGGCCGCGGCGACCCCATCGTGCTGCTGCACGGCAACCCCACCTCCAGCTACCTGTGGCGCGAGGTAATGCCGCCGCTGGCGGGCCTGGGCCGCGTCATCGCGCCCGACCTCATCGGTCATGGCGACTCCGACAAGCTGCCGGCCAGCGAGGGTCCCGGGCGCTACACGCTGGAGGGTACCTATGACCTGCTGGCCGCCCAGCTCGCCGCCCTGGGCGTGGACCAGCGCGTCACGCTGGTGCTGCACGACTGGGGCAGCGCCCTGGGCTTTCACTGGGCGCGGCTGCACCCGCAGCAGGTGCGCGGCATCGCGTACATGGAAGCCGTCGTCATGCCCCTGCCGAACTGGGACCACTGGCCGGAGAAGGCGCGCGGCATCTTCCAGGGCTTCCGCTCGCCCAAGGGCGAAGACCTGGTGCTCAAGCGCAACCTGTTCATCGAAGGCGTGTTGCCCAGTTCCATCCTGCGCAAGCTCTCGGACGCGGAGATGGCGGCCTACCGCGCGCCGTTCGCCAGGGAAGAGGACCGGCAGCCGATGCTGAACTGGCCGCGGCAGATCCCGATCGCCGGCGAGCCGCCGAATGTGGTCGCGCTGGTGCAGCAGTACGCCCAGTGGTTGAGCACGAGCAGCGTGCCCAAGCTCTTCGTCAACGCCGAGCCCGGCTCCATCCTGGTGGGCGCGCAGCGCGAGTTCTGCCGCGGCTGGCCCAACCAGCAGGAAGTCGCCGTGCCCGGCCTGCATTTCATCCAGGAAGACTCCGGCGCGGCCATCGGCCGGGCGGTGGCGGCCTGGCTATCCAAGCTCGATTGACGGCACATCGTGACCAATCCGCGAAAAGCATTGATCATCGGCGTGGGCGCCGGGAAAGGCCTGGGCGCAAGCGTCAGCGCGCGCTTCGCGCGCGAAGGCTTCCACGTGTTCGTCGCAGGGCGCACGGCGCAAAGCCTCGAGCTCGTGGCGCAGCGGATTCGATCCGCAGGCGGAGCCGCCACGGCCATCGTCGCCGACGCCACCAGGGAAGCCGACGTGCGGTCGCTGTTCGATCAAGTGTGCGCCGCCGAGGGCAACCTGGATGTCGCCGTCTATAACGTCGGCAACAACACCCCCGGGGCCGTCACGGAGATGGAAGCGGACTATTTCGAGAACGCGTGGCGCGTGTGCTGCTTTGGCGGCTTCCTGTTCGGCCGCGAGGCGGCGCGCCGCATGCTGCCCAGGGGCGGCACGCTGCTGTTCACCGGCGCGAGCGCCTCCCTGCGCGGGCGGGCAGGGTTCGCCGCATTCAACTCCGCGAAGGCCGCGCTGCGCAACATGGCGCAGGCGATGGCGAAAGAGCTGGGGCCGAAGGGGCTGCACGTCGCCCATGTCGTCGTCGATGGCGGCATCGACGGCGACAAGCTGCGCCAGCGGCGCCCGGAGGTGGTCCAGCAGATGGGCGAGGCGCGCCTGGTCGACCCGGACGGACTGGCGGATGCGTACTGGTTCCTGCATCAGCAGCCGCCGCGCGCGTGGACGTTCGAACTGGACCTGCGCTCGAAGATCGAGCCGTGGTAGCCATGAAGACCCGCATCACTGAACTGTCCGGCGTCCAGCACCCCATCATCCAGGGCGGCATGCACTACGTCGGCTTTGCCGAGCTCGCGGCGGCCTGAGAACCGGCCCGGATGTAACCGATCGGTTACATCGCAGCCTCAGCGCGGCAGCGCCGCGAAGGCCTCCACCTCCACCAGGAAGTCCGGGTGCGACAGGCGGCGCACCTCCACCGTGGTGCTGGTGGGCAGCGCGGCGCCGAAGTAGCGCTGCCGCACTTCGACATGGCGGAAGAATTCGTCGATGTCGGTCACATAGGTGGTGGTGCGCGCGAGGTCGGCCAGCGTCGCGCCGGCCGCCTCCAGCGCCACGCGCAGGTTCTCGCCCACCTGCGCGATCTGCGCGCCCATGTCCCCCTTGCCGACGATGTTGCCGGCCGCGTCACGCGCCAGCAGCCCGGAGACGAACACCAGCCGCGCGTCCTCCAGCGTCACCACCGGCGAGTACAGCAGGTGCCCGCCGACGACGCGCCATGCCGTGCAGCGCCTCGACGGTGAGGCCCCCGGTGTGCGGCGATGAGGTGCAAGCGCGCTCGCGGCACCAGCGCGGCCAGGCGCTGCATGAATTCCTGCGCCGACATCACGATGTGCGTGGTACCGTCACGCCAGGGGCTCTTGATTTCGAGCACGACGTTGCCCGCACCATCGCGTCTGAGCCGCTCGTTGGCGATCGCCAGGTGGTGACGGTGCGGCACAAGCGTTCGAGTTCCTTGCGCTGATGCTCGCCGCAGCGCACCCCGGCATGCAGGGTGAAGCCGTGCGCATCGGCGCACAGGCCCGCCGTGGCTTTCTCGTCCCGGCCCGGCACGGTTCGCAGGCTCGGCACCTGCAGTCCGGCACGCGGCCCCAGCGCAGCCGCTCCTTGCCGCGTGGATTCTTCGGTCTCTGCGTCGGCCCGTCGGGACGGATGTCGACGCACGCTGACCGCCACACGCAAGTGTGGGCCGCGCCGGGAAGCGTGCCGGGGGCCGATCAGCCGAAGCGCACCACCGCGCGTCCGCGGATGCCGGCGGCGATGACCCTGTCGCAATAGTCCTTCAGTTCGGCGAACGGCATCTCGACGCAGATCGCGTCGAGGTGGCGGGGCCGCAGGTCGCCGCCGCGCGAAAGCCGCTTCCAGGCGTTGCGGCGCGCCGGCACCGGGTGGTTCGCATTGATGCCCGCGAGCGACACCGAGCGCAGGATGAAGGGATAGATCGAGCTGGTGAAGGTCTCGCCCGCCGCGTTGCCGAAGGCGCAAACCACGCCGCGCTGCTTCATGGTGCGCAGCAGGTCGTCCAGCGGCTTGCCGCCGACCGCATCGATGGCGCCCGCCCAGCGCTGCGGCTGCAACGGCGCATCACCGCCGGCGATGGCGTCGCGGCCGATGACCTCCGATGCGCCGAGGGACTTCAGGTACGCCGCCTCCGACGCCTTGCCGGTGCTCGCCACCACGGTGTAGCCCAGTCCCGCGAGCATGTCGATGGCGAAGCTCGAGCAGCCGCCGGTGGCGCCGGTCACCGCGATGGGACCCATCTCGGGGGTGACGCCTCGCGCCACCAGTTCCTCGACGGCGAGCGCCGACGTATACGCGGCGAGGCCCAGGGCGACGGCGTCGAAGGCGTCGAACCCCGCGCCGAGGTGCCCGACCCATGCCGCCGGCACGCGCACGTACTCGGCGTACGCGCCGTCGTGGCGGATGCCGAACTCCCTTCCCCCCTGCACAGTCACCGCGTCGCCTTCGCGGAAATCCGCCTGCGTCGAAGAAACGACGACGCCCGAGACCTCGACGCCCGGAACGCAGGGAAAGCGCTTGACGACGTTACCCGCGCCGGTGACGGCGCGCGCATCCTTGTAGTTGACCGCCGCGAACTGCGCGCGGATCACCACTTCTCCGGGGTCGAGATCGTCCAGCGTCTGCGAGACTACGCGGCTGACACGCCGGCCGTCTTCCTGGTACAGCCTGACAGCGTTGAATTTCATCGCACGGCTCCCGAACTGAACAGTGCGTCGATCTCCTGCGGCGCGAAGCCGAACCCGGCCAGCACCTCGCGGCTGTGCTCGCCGATCATCGGCGGCGGCAGGTGCACGCGGGACTGCGCGTCGCGATCGCCGAGGGCCGCACCGACGGTGCGCACGCGGCCGGCCTTCGGATGCCGCATCTCGACGATGGCGCCGTTGTGCGCGAGTTGCGGCGACGCGAGCACCGCGTCGTACCCGGCGATCGGGCCGCAGATGACGTCCGCGGCTTCGAGCGCCGCCTGCCATTCGGCGGTGGACTTCGCTGCGAGCAGGCGCGAGAGTTCCTGCATCAGCTTGCCGCGGTTGGCGACACGCAGCGGGCTGGTGGCGAACTCGGGTCGCGCGGCGAGGCCCTCCTCGCCCAGCACCTCGCACAGCGCGCTCCAGCGGTCCTCGTGGTACGCGGCAATCATGATCCAGCCGTCGCGCGTCGGGTACGCCTCGTTGGGCGCGGAGTAGGGCGCGGCGCTGCCGCTGCGCGCCGGCAGCTCGCCGGAGGAGAGGTACGAGGCAATCGCCGACTGCTGCAGCATCAGCGCGCTGTTGTAGAGACTCATGTCGAGGTGCTGCCCGCGGCCCGTGGCATCGCGCACGCGCAGGGCCGCCAGCACCGCGGTGGCCGCGAGGAAGGCCGTCACCAGGTCGGCGGCGGGAATCTGCAGCTTCATCGGCGGCGAGCCTTCCGCGCCGACCTGGCTCATCAATCCGGAAACGGCCTGGACGATGCCGTCCACGCCTGGCTTGTCGCGCCAGGGACCGTCCTGACCGTAGGCCGACACCGAGCAGAACACCAGCCGCGGGAATTTCGCGGACAGCGCGGCATAGCCCACGCCGAGCTTGTCCATGACGCCAGGGCGGAAGCTCTCCAGCACCACGTCGGCGGCCGCCGCCATGCGCTCCGCCACCGCGCGCGCCTCGGGCTTCTTCAGGTCGAGCACCAGCGAGCGCTTGTTGCGATTGAAACTCATCGAGACCACCGACTCGCCCTCCTGCCACGGCGGGCCGAGCTTGCGGCCGATGTCGCCGCCGGGCGCCTCGATCTTGATCACTTCCGCGCCGAGGTCTCCCAGCAGCATGCCGCACGCCGGCCCCGCGCCGACCTGCGAGAAGTCGAGTACCGTGATGTTGGCGAGCGCCGCGTTGATGGAGACCATGCGCGCCGCTACTCCAGCTTGAGGCCGATGTCGGCGATGGATTTCTGCCACCGCGCGAGGTCGCGCTTCATCACTTCGGTCATCTGCTCGGGGCCGAGGTAGCTGACCTCGAAACCCTGTGCGGTGAGCCGCTCACGCGTCTCCGGGAAGGCGAGCGCGCGCTCAACCGCGGCGGAGAGGCGCGCAACGATCTCGCGGGGCACGCCCGCGGGTGCGAGGATCGAATACCACAGCGGCACCTCGAACCCGGGGAGCGCGGCCTCGGCGATGGTCGGCACCGTGGGCATTGCGGGGGAGCGCCTCGGTGTCGTCACGCCCAGCGCGCGCAGCTTGCCGGCCTTGACGTGCTGCTCGAGCGAGGCGAGGGTGCCGATCGCCGTCTGCACCTGCCCACCCAGCAGGTCGGCGATCGCCGGGCCGGTGCCCTTGTAGGCGATGTGCGTGACCTTCACGCCGGCGGCGTGGTTGAACACCTCGTAGGCGATGTGCTGCGGCGTGCCGTTGCCGGGCGTGCTGTGGTTCAGCGCGCCCGGGTTCGATTTGGCTAGCGCAATCAATTCCTTGACGTTCTGCGCCGGCACCGAGGGGTGCACCGCGAGCACCATCGGCACCGAGGCGGCGAGCGCCACCGGCGCGAAGTCCTTCTCGATGTCGAACGGCAGCTTGGCGTACAGCCAAGGGTTGATGGTCACCTGGTTGGAGGCGATGAGGATGGTGTAACCGTCGGCCGGGGACTTCGCCGCCGCGTCAGTGCCGATGTTGCCGCCGGCGCCCGCGCGGTTGTCGATGACGACGTTCTGGCCGAGGAACTCGCCCATTTTCGGTGCGAGCGCGCGCGCGAGGATGTCGTTGCCGCCGCCCGGCGGGAAGGGCACGATGAAGCGCACGGGCTTCTCCGGGAACCTCTGCTGCGCATGGGCGATAGTCGCGTTCGAGGCGGCGAAGAGCGTGGTGCAGGCGATGGCGAGCGTCGCGGCGATCCGGTTCATGCGTCCTCCTGGGTTGACGGTACGACAGTGTCGCCCAGCCGCGGGCCGCGGGGCAACCGTGGTTTCGCGGTCTCGATCTGGCAGAATCGGCCCTCGGCACCCGCGGACGACACCATGGACATCAAGCCTCCGGCGCGCATTGCGCCGATTCTGGAGCAGATCGAGCGCTTCCACGCCGCCGAAGTGCGTCCGCGCGAGGACAAGCTGCGGCACCGGCTGGAGAACCACCGCGAGTACCTCGACGCCGACGGCCGGCTGCATCCCGAGGTGCAGGCGGCGCGGCGCGAGATCATGCGCGCCGCCGGGCGCGAGGGCATCTTCTCGCTGCATCTGCCGCAGGAGATCGGCGGCGGGGGGCTCACCCGCCACGAGATGTTTTTCGTCGAGGAAAAGGTCTACAGCTACGGCGTCGGCCTCAACCCGGCGATGCTGGCGTGGACCGACGGCGCGACGCCGCGGCTGATGTTCTGCCGCGAAGAGCAGCGCGCGCGCTGGGTGGCGCCGCTCGTCGCGGGCGAGAAGACCTGCTTCAACGCGGTCACCGAGCCGGGCGCGGGGTCCAATCTCTTCGACATGAAGACCACCGCGGTAAAGAAGGCCGAGCGCTGGGTGCTCAACGGCCACAAGTCGCTGATCACCAATCCCTTCGAGGCCGACGTCGGCCATGTGCTCGCGGTCACCGACCCCGGCAAGGGGGCGCACAGTTTCACGTATTTTCAGTTCGACACCGCGGCGCACCTGGGCCGCGGCTTCCGCCATGGCCGCGTCTACAAGACCATGTTCGACGACGGCCTCACGGGCGAATTCTTCCTCGAGGACCTGGCGCTCGACGACGACGCCATCATCGGCGAGCGCGGCGGCGGCTTCCAGATCGCGATGGCGTCGATCAACTGGACGCGCATGCGCCGCGCCGGCATGTGCTCGGCGTGGTCGAAGTACCTGATCGATCGCACGGTCGAGCGGATGCGCTCGCGCGACGTGGGCGGGCGCCCGCTGGGCAGCAACCAGGGCGTGCAGTGGATGGTCGCCGACATGGTGCTCGACTGGGCGCAGGCGCGCGCGCTGTCGCTCGCCTGCCTGCAGGCTTTCGAGGCATCGGGCCCCTGGTGGGGGACGCGGCGCTCGCCCGAGGACATCCGCAACATCGCGCTGATCAAGCTCTCCAACGACGAGAGCTTCTTCCGCGTCGCGGACCGGGCGGTGCAGCTGCACGGCGGCGCGGGCATCATGAAGGACACCACCATCAACAAGCTGTTCCAGATCGCGCGCAACCTGCGCATCCCGGGCGGCACCGACGAAGTGCAGCGCACGACCATCGCGGAGACGCTCGGGCTGCGCTCGCGGGGCGAATGAAGAAGATCCTGCTGGTCCTGCTCGACGGCATCGCCGACCGCACGGACCCGGAGCTGGGCGGCCTCACCCCGCTGGAGGCGGCCGCCACGCCGAATCTCGACCGCATCGCCGCGCTGGGCGCCTCGGGAATCCTTTATCCGCTCGACCCGGGCCTCGCGCCGCCCAGCGAGATTCCGCACTTCCACCTCTTCGGCTACGCCGACGAACCCTTCCCGGGGCGCGCCGTGTTCGAGGCGTTCGGCTGGGGCGTGACGCCGCCGCACGACACGGCACTCGCGCATCTGGGCATGAGGCACGTCACGCCGAGCGCGGATGGCTTCGCCATCACCGAGTGGTGGCCCGGCGACGAGGACGCGGACTGCAGGAAGCTGCTGGCCGATGTCGCGCGCTACCGCGCCGAGGGGATCGAGCTGGAAGTCATCGGCCTGGGCCGCTCGGATTCGCTGCTGACGATCCGCGGCGGCAGCGAGTACGTCACGGACTCCGATCCGTTCTTTCACACCGGACTTCCGGTAATGCGCGTCGACGCGCTGGAGGAGGCGCCCGATGCGGAACTCGCGGCGCGCACGGCGCGCGTGCTGAACGCCTATCTCCTGTGGTCGCACGGCGTCCTTGAGCGGCACCCGGTGAACGCGGAGCGGCGTGCGCGCGGCGCGCCGCCGCTCAACATGCTGGTGACCAAGTGGCACGGGCGCCATCGCGGCCTGCCGCCTTTCGAGACGCGCGCCGGGCTCCCGGGGACGCTGATCGCCTCGACGCGCATGTACGCCGGCCTCGCGGCGGCGCTCGGCATGCGCTACGTGCAACTCGATGAGCGCATGGACGCGCCGGATCTCGAGGTGACGCAAAAGCTGGAGGCCGCCTTCGCCGCGTGCGACGCCGGCGCGGGATTCGTGCACCTGCACACCAAGACGGCGGACGAGGCGGCGCATGCGCATTCGCCGCAACTCAAGCGAAGCGTCATCGCCGCCATCGACCGCGGGCTGTCCGCGCTGTGGCAGCGCCCGCGACTGCTGGAGGATTTCGTCGTCGCCGTGACGGCCGACCACACCACGCCGAGCCGCGGTCCGATGTTGCACTCCGGCGACTCGGTGCCGTTCGTGATGGCGGCGTCCACGGTGCGTATCGATTCGGTGGAGGCCTTCGGCGAGCGCGCCGCGGCGGCTGGCGGACTGGGCACGCTGCGAGCCCGCGACGCGATGCCGCTGATGCTGAACGCCGCCAACCGGGTGCGCTTTCTCGGCGGCCGCGCGACGCCGAACCGCAGCCTCGGCCTGCCGCGCATCACGCCGCTGCGCGCCACAGATGACTGAGACGCCCGAAAGGGTGCGCTACGCGGTGGTCCATGGGCGTTTCCAGCCCTTCCACCTCGATCACCTCGCGTACTGCCGGCTTGCGCTCGAGCGCGCCGAGCTGCTGGTGGTGGGAATCACCAACTTCGATCCCGCGCTCGCCGAGGTCGAGTCCACCAGCCCGCACCGCCACCAGGCGGCGGCCAATCCATTCAGCTACTGGGAGCGCACGCTGATGATCCGCGACGCGCTGCTGGAGGACGGCGTGCCGGGCGCGCGCTTCACGATCGTCGCGCTGCCGGTGCACCATCCGGAGCGCTGGTCGCACTACGTTCCGACCGATCCCGCGATTTCCGTGCATGTGCTGCGCGTGTTCTCGTCGTGGGAGGAAGAGAAGGCGCGGCGGCTCGCCGCGGCCGGCATGCGCGTCGAGGCCGTGCGCGGGCAGCCCAAGCGCGTTTCCGCGACCGAGGTGCGGGCGCGCCTCGCGCAGGGCGCCGGCTGGCAGGAACTCGTACCCCCGGCGGTACGGGAGTGGCTGCCAAGATTCAGCGCACAGGCGCGGCTGCGCCGGCGGCTCGAGGCGGAGCCGCAGAGCTAGCGCGCCGGGTATCGGACTGCGGCGCGTATGCGCTGAGCCAGGCCAGCACGGCGCCCAGGTCCGCCACGCGCCGCAGCGCGCGGGTGTCCCCAGGGCCGACCTTGATTGTGTGGCCGCCGAGCGCATGGACCGCGTCAAAGCGGTCTTCATTGGTCCGGTCGTCGCCCACGAACACCGGCCGACGGCCGGCAAACGGCGCTTGCGCCATCAGTTTGCGGATGGCGCGGCCCTTGTCGAGGCCGTGGGGCTTGAGCTCGCAGTCCGGTTACATCGCAGCCTCAGCGCGGCAGCGCCGCGAAGGCCTCCACTTCCACCAGGAAGTCCGGGTGCGACAGGCGGCGCACTTCCACCGTGGTGCTGGTGGGCAGCGCGGCGCCGAAGTAGCGCTGCCGCACTTCGACATGGCGGAAGAATTCGTCGATGTCGGTCACATAGGTGGTGGTGCGCGCGAGGTCGGCCAGCGTCGCGCCGGCCGCCTCCAGCGCCACGCGCAGGTTCTCGCCCACCTGCGCGATCTGCGCGCCCATGTCCCCCTTGCCGACGATGTTGCCGGCCGCGTCACGCGCCAGCAGCCCGGAGACGAACACCAGCCGCGCGTCCTCCAGCGTCACCACCGGCGAGTACAGCAGGTGCCCGCCGACGACGCGCCGCGACAGCCCCTCCGGATGCAGGTTCTGCCGCCGGAACGTCACCGCCGCCCCCACACCTCGGGGTTGACCAGGTGCGGCGGGCGCTCGCCGCGCAGCGCCTGCAGGATCTGGTCCGCCGCCGACAGCGCCATGCCGTGCAGCGCCTCGACGGTGAGGCCGCCGGTGTGCGGCGACAGGATCACGTTCTCCAGGCCCGCCAGCGGGCTCTCGGCGGAGAACGGCTCCTCCTCGTAGACATCGAGCGAGGCCCCGGCGATGCGCTTCGCGCGCAGCGCCTCGGCCAGCGCCTTCGCCTGCACGATCGGGCCGCGCGCGGTGTTGATGAGGATGGCGTGCGGCTGCATCGCGGCCAGTTCCGCCGCCCCGACCATGCCCCGGGTCTCCTCGTTCAACTCGGCGTGGATGGACACGTAGTCCGATTCGCGCCAGATGCGCCCCAGGTCGGTGACCCGCTCGGCGCCGGCGCGCGCGAACTTCTCCGCCGGCACATGGGGATCGCAGGCGAGCACGCGCATGCGGAAGGCCTGCGTGCAGCAGCGCACCACTTCCTCGCCGATGTTGCCCAGGCCGACCACGCCCAGGGTCTTGGCGCGCAGTTCGGTGCGCCGGTAGTCCTTCTGCGCCGGCCAGCCCTGGCCGGCGTGCGTCAGGCGGTTGAGCGGCAGCAGGTTCTTGGCGAAGGCGAGCATCACCGCGATGGTGTGCTCGGCGACCGGCACGACGCCGAAGGCGGGGTTGTTCACCACCGCCACGCCGGCGGCGGTGGCGGCGGCGAGGTCGATGGCGTCGGTGCCGCGGCCGGAGCTGCTGATGATCTTCAGCCTGGCGGCGCCCGCAATGGCCTCGGCGCGCAGCTTGTTGGGATAACGCACGAACACCCCGTGCGCCTCCCGCAGCGCATCGCGCACGCTTTCGGGGGTCGGCTTCTCGAGCACCTCCACCGTCGCCCCGGCGCGCAGGCGCGCGTCACCTTCGGGGTGGTACATGTTGCCGAGCAGGACCACCCGGAACTGCGAAACTGCCGCCATGCGAACGCTCCATTGGGATTAGGCTTGCCGGACTATCCCCTGCCCCAGCGGGGATGACAAGACTTGTTCCGAAACCAAGGGAGAACCCAGACGTGAGCACGCAGCCGGACCCGAAGCACATGATCGCCGAATACCGCATGCTCTCCACCGCCAATGTGTCCGACGGCCTCGACCGCCTCGGCATCAAGGGCTGCCCGCACGGCATCGGCCCGTTGTGGGATGCCTGCGCCAAGATCGTCGGCCCCGCCGCGACGCTGAAGCTGGTGCCCGTCGGCCAGGCCACCGAGTCCCCGGTGCTGGGCACGCTGGAAGCGATCAAGCTCGGCAAGCCGGGCGACGTGCTGGTCATCGACCAGGCCGGGCGCATGGACGTCAACAGCTACGGCGGCGTCGCCGGCTTCACCACCCGGCACCTGGGCCTCGCGGGCTGCGTCATCGACGGCGTGACGCGCGACATCGACGAGTACAAGCAGTTGAACCTGCCGGTGTTCGGCAAGGGCTTCATCCAGCAGTCCATCCGCAACCGCTGCGCCTGCGCCGGCTACGGCATCGAGGTGCAGCTGGGCGGGGTGCCGGTCAAGCCCGGCGACCTCATCATGGCCGACGAAAACGGCGTCTGCGTGGTGCCCAGGGACAAGATGGCCGAGGTGCTGGAGTTCGCCAAGCTCTTCAAGTCCATCGAGGACAGCGTCATCGAGGCGGTGCGCGGGGGCATGGACCCGGTGACGGCGCACGATCGCGTGCGCTACGACATGATGACCGCGGCGGGGTACAAGCCCTGAACCGAGGGGACAGGCCATGAACTACGCGCTGGCGATGCAGGGCCTGTCCATCTGCGACCTGTCGGACGCCTGCGACGCGCTGGGTATCGTCCCCGCCACCAGCGGCGCGATCAAGGCCGTGTACCCGGGCTGCGCGCCGGTGTGCGGGCCGGTCGCCACCTGCGCCATGTCGCCCGCCGGCGGCATCGAGATCGTCATCGGCACCATCGAGCTGATGGAAAGCGCCGCGCCCGGATCGATCCTGCTCATCGACGCCCACGACCACCCCGAACAGAACACCATCGGCTCGCTGGTCAGCGTGGTGGCGGTGCAGCGGCGCCTGGGCGGCGCCATCATCGACGGCAGCGTGCGCGACGTGCAGGGCTGCCGCGAACTCGCCTTCCCGGTCTATGCGCGCGGCACCGTGGTGCATTCGGTGCGTGGCCGCATGGCCATCGACAGCATCAACGCGCCAGTCGCGCTCGGCGGCAAGGCGGTCGCCCCGGGCGACATCGGGGCCGCGGACGAGAACGGCGCCATCGTGTTTCCCGCGGCGCGGGCGAAGGAGATCTTCGAACTGGCCTGGCGCGCGATGGCGCTGGAAAAGAAACTGTTCCAGCAGATCCGGCACGGCGGCGACGCCATCGCGCTGCACAAGGCAATGAAGTACGACCTTTCCATGAAGGACCAGCTGGACGACAAGGAGTTGCTCAAATGAACTTCGCTCGCACCCTCGCAGCCTTTCTCGGCGGCCTGCTCGCGCTCTCGGCGCAGGCCCAGACCTACCCCGCCAAGCCGGTGCGCATCGTGGTCCCGGTCGCCACCGGCGGCATCGCGGACTACTACTCGCGCGTCATCGCGAGGCACGTCTCGGAGGCCTGGGGCCAACCGGTGGTGGTGGAGAACCGTCCCGGCGGCGGCGGCAACATCGGCGCCGACCTCATCGCCAAATCCGCCCCCGACGGCTACAACCTGGTGATGGGCTTCCTGGGCTCGCACGCGGTGAACCAGTTCCTGTTCGCCAAGATGCCCTACGACACGCAGAAGGATTTCGCGCCGGTCGCCATGGTGATCGAGGCCGAGGGCCTGCTCGCGGTGCACCCCACGGTGCAGGTGCAGACCGTGGCCGACCTGCTCGCCATGGCGCGCGCGCATCCGGGAAAGCTCTCCTACGCCTCGGGCGGCGTCGGCACCGCGAGCCATCTTGCGGGAGAGCTGTTCAAGTCGATGACCAAGACCGACATGGTGCACATCCCCTACAAGGGCAACGCGCCGGCCATCGCCGACCTGCTCGGCGGCCAGACCCACCTCACCTTCGCCACCCTGCCCACCATCATCCCGCACGTTCGCGCCGGCAAGGTGCGCGGCATCGCGGTCATCGGCAGCACGCGCTCGGCCGCCGCGCCCAACCTGCCGACCGTCGCCGAGGCCGGCGTGCCGGGCTTCTCGGTCAACAACTGGATCGGGCTGTTCGCGCGCGCGGGCACCCCGCCCGAGATCGTGCGGCGCTGGAACGCCGAGGTGAACCGCATCATGCAGCTGCCGGAAGTGAAGCGCCGCATGGACGTCGAGGGCGAGCGCTACACGCCCAACACCCCGGAACAGTTCGCGCAGTTCCTGCGCGCCGAGATGGCGAAATGGGAGAAGGTGGTGAAGGACGCGGGGTTGAAGGCGGAGTAGCCGTGGCAAATGTTACCGATCGGTAACATTTTTCGCCTCGAAACGCCGCGCGCGACAGGCAGGCAGTCAGGTCGTCGCCGCCAGCCCGCGCTTGCGGCGCGGCTCAGTCCGGCGCGATTCCGCGCTCCTCGATGATCTGGGCGTAGCACGCGCTGTCGGCCAGGGTGAGCTTGCCCAACAGGCGGGAGATCGGGCTCGCCCCGGAGCGCGGCTGTGCTTGCGCGACCCAAGCCGGCGCGGGCAAGATGCGTCACAACGCCGATTGCGCACCGCTCGAATTCCCGGAGGCACGCTCGTGACCGGTCTGGATCCTGTCGTCGGTTTCTTTGCCCTGGGCCTGGCGGCGGGCTTCCTGCGCTCGGACCTCAAGCTCTCCGGCGGCCTGATGGACACGCTCAGCCTGTACCTGCTGGTCGCGATCGGGCTCAAGGGCGGGATGGAGCTCGCCCTGGTCGCCGAGCCGGGCGCGCTGCTGCTGCCGATCGCCATCGCCGTGCTGATGAGCGCGGGCACGCCCCTGCTCGCCTACCCCGCGCTGCGCTTCCTCGGCGGCCTGCGGCGGCCCGACGCCGCCTCGATCGCGGCGCACTACGGCTCGGTATCGGTGGTCACCTTCGCCGTCGGTACCACGTACCTCTCCGGGCGCGGCATCGGCTACGAGAACTACCTGTCGGTGCTGCTGGTGTTCCTGGAGTTCCCCGCCCTGATCATCGGGGTGCTGCTCGCCAAGGGCATCGGCCAGGGCACGGACTGGCGGCGCCTCGCGCACGAGGTGTTCACCGGCAAGGCGATCGTATTGCTGGTCGGCAGCCTGGCGATCGGCTGGCTGTGGGGCAAGGACGGGGCGAGCGCGCTGACCTTGTTCTACGGCGACCTGTTCAAGGGGTTCCTGACCCTGTTCATGCTCGGCATGGGCGTCATCACCGCGGCGCGCTTCGCCGACTTGCGCAGCGCCGGGGCGTTCCTGATCGGCTTCGGCATCGTGGTGCCGGTGATCTCGGCCGTCGGCGGGGTGCTGATCGGCTGGTGGCTCGGACTGTCGATCGGCGGCGCCACGCTGCTGGCGACCCTGTACGCCAGCGCCTCCTACATCGCGGCCCCGGCGGCGATGCGCATCGCGATTCCCGACGCCAACCCGGCCCTGTCCATGGGCGCCTCGCTCGGGGTCACGTTTCCCTTCAATCTGCTGCTCGGCATCCCGCTGTACCATGCCATGGTCGAGTACCTTTACCGCGCCGCGGGGTGAATAATGGAGCGCATCAAGCTGGTGGTGGTGGTCTGCGAGGACGCGCTGGAGCCGGTGATCCAGCCCGAGCTGCTGGCCGCCGGCGCCAGGGGTTACACCGTGTGCCAGGCGAGCGGTCGCGGCAACCGCGGCGAGCGCGACGCGCGCTGGTCGCTTTCGGCCAACATCCGCATCGAGGTCCTGTGCAACGCCGAGGTGGCCGGGCGCATCGTCGGCACCGTCTACGACAAGTTCAGCGCCAATTACGGCCTGGTGGTGTACGCCGTGGACGTGGAAGTGATGCGCGCGGGCAGATTCTGAATACGCGCGGGCGAGGTAGCCCACCGATTTGCCCGGGCTTGAGGGAGGGATACTGATCGAGGATGCGTTGCGCAGTCTCACCGTCCGCCAGATTGTCGAGAACGACGGACACAGGGATTCGTGTGCCCCTAAATTGCGGGTCCAGTGCCACGACTCGAATGCCACACTGACAAGACTTCGAGGCGATTTCGCCGAACACGGTAGTAGACCCAATACCGGATGCGATCAAGATGGAACCGGCGCACGTCGGGTGAGCTCGCTTCGTTGACGCGGACCCCGATGTCCGGCTGCACAAGCAGAAGATTGAGAGCGGCTTGCAGATCTTGCCGTACAGCGCCTGGAGTTGCCGGCCTGTTGAGCGCCCATCACTGCACAACGCGTTCGACCTCGCGAGCGGCGCGTCGCGAGACGAAAAGGTCAAGCGGCATCCCTACCCGTGGCGACCCAAACGAGCAAAGAACTCGTCGCCCGGAATCATCTCTCCTCGATCGGCCTCGGCGATGCCGGCTTCGAGTTCGGCTAGTTCTTCGGCACAGAGGTGAACCTCGTCTTCACGCTCGCGCGTGAGGATGAAGACCTCGGTTCCCTCCTTGAACTCCGGATCGTCCACGATGATCGTGCCCTTGACTACAGTGCCGGTGGCGATTTTCACGAGCAAATGATACTCCGGACGTGCGTCGGATGCACGATTGACGCCGGGAAATCGGCCCCCTAAGCAGGGCGGTTGTCTTGCCCCGAAATCGGGGCTGAAGCAAGGAAGGCTACTCCCAAATCTGAGTCAGACCGCGAGGCCGCGCACGTACTCCCCGAGTGCGCGCTCGGTGGCGCGCTGGCCCAGGTAGGCCCTGACCTGCTCGCGCGCCTCCTCGAACGGCAGCAGCCGGCCCGGGATGCGGCGCGCGACCAGCACGACGTGGAAACCGAAGCGCGTCGCCACCAGGTCCGGCAGCACGCCCACCAGTTCCCCCTCGAGCACGGCCTTCTCGAACTCCGGCACCGAATCGCCGCGCCCGAGCTGTCCCAGCGCGCCGCCCTGGGCGGCGGACGGGCAGTTGGAGTATTCGGCGGCGAGCTTCGCGAACGCGGCGGGATCCCTGCTCGCCTTCGCATGCACCTCGGCCGCCTTGGCGCGCAGCCGTTCCGGCGGCACGCGCGGGGTGATCGCGAACAGGATGTGGCTCGCCTCGACCAGCTCCCCGGCGGTGAAGCGGCGCGGGTTCTGCTCGTACCAGCGGCGGCAATCCTCGTCCGTGGGCTCCGCAGCGGGCACTTCCTGCTCCAGCAGGCGCTCGATCAGCTCGTCCTCGGCCTCGCGGCTGGCGAAGGCGACCTCGCCCGCGCCGCGCCCTTCCAGCCATCCCAGTTCGCCTGCGCGCGCCAGCAGGCGCGCGCGCACCGCCTCCAGGTCCGGCTTGGCGTGCTCGTTGGTTTCCATGTTCATTCCCTTCAACGGGTCCGCACGATCTGGTAGGCGCGCGTCAGGTAGCCCACGACGGCGAAGCCGCTCCAGACATGCACCAGGCGCGAGAACGGGAACAGCAGGAACACGGTCATGCCCATCACCAGGTGCAGCTTGTAGATCCACTCCACCTCGCGGATGAAGTCCGCCGCCCCGGCGCGGAAGGTGACGATGTACTGCGCCCACTGCCCCAGCATCACCATCACGCCGCCGTCGCGGTGGCCGAGCGACCAGTAGATGGACGCAAGACCAAGGAGCAACGTGGCGAGGATCCACAGCAGGATGAAGATGTCCATGCGCGTCGAGGTGGCGCGGATGCGCGGCTCGGTCAGGCGCCGGTGCACCAGCAGCAGCAGCCCCACCAGGCACATGGTGCCGAACACGCCGCCGGCGACGATGGCCACCATCTGCTTGGCTTCGGTCGAGAGGCCGACGGCGTGGTACAGCTCCTTGGGCGTCAGCAGGCCGAACAGGTGGCCGAAGAACAGCGCCAGGATCCCGATGTGGAACAGGTTCGAGCCCCAGCGCAGCTGCCCGGTGCGCAGCATCTGGCTGGAGTCGCTCTTCCACGTGTACTGCTCGCGGTCGAAGCGGATCAGCGACCCGAGCAGGAACACCGCGAGGCAGATGTACGGGTAGATGCCGAACGCGAACTGGTGCAGGAATTCCCTCATGGCCTGGCTCCCTTGGCGTAGAACTTGACCGGCTGCGGCGCCCCTCCGGGCTGCAGCCCGTCCATGAACGTGACCGGCTCCTCCATCCACACCTTGTCGATGGCGGCGGGCGAGTTTTCCTCCCCCGGCGTCAGGCGCGGCGCGAGCGCCTTCGTCAGGCCTGCCTCGCGGCCGGCGGCGAGGACCGCGGCGAACAGCGCCGAATAGCGGCTGCCGCGGTCGGCGAGGCGATCGCCCAGGCTGCGCAGGATCTCGGCGGTCTCGCCGATCATCCCCTCGGCCTCTTCGCGCGGCAGCGTGGAGAGGAACTCGAGGAACGCCGGCAGGTAGTCCGGCAGCTCGCCATCGGCGACCTCGAAGCCGCGCGTGCCGTAGGTCTGCGCGAGATCCACCATCGCCTGGCCGCGATCGCGCGATTCGCCGTGCACGTGCTCGAACAGGTGCAGCGACAGCGCCCGCGAGCGGTCGAACAACTCGACGTAGCGCTCCTGCAGCACGTGCAGCGGCTCGGCGCCCAGTTCGTCCAGCAGGGCCCGCACCCCCTTGTCCTTCGGGAACAGTGCCTTGATTTCCGGAACCGCCTCGACCAGGTCCGGTTCCGGATAGGCGAGCAGCGCCGCCAGCGCCTTGAATTTCGTGGATTCGCCCGTCATACCGCCGCCTTGATCGGAATGGTGCGCTTCTTCTTGCCGCCGAACAGGCTTGGCTCGCTCTCGCCGTCCGAGCAGCCGTTGCCGAAGCTGAAGCCGCAGGAGCCGCGCAGGTCGTAGGCGTCCTCGGCGTACTCGCGGTGCGTGGTCGGGATGACGAAGCGGTCCTCGTAGTTGGCGATCGCCATGGTGTGGTACATGTCCTCGACCTGCGCCTGCGTCAGGCCCACCTGCTCCAGCACCGCCGCGTTCTCGCGCTTCTCGACGTGGCGCGAGCGCATGTAGGCGCGCATCGCCAGCATCCGCTCCAGGGCCAGCTTCACCGGCGCCTCGTCGCCCGCGGTGAGCAGGTTGGCGAGGTATTTCAGCGGGATGCGGAGCTGCGACACGTCCGGGATCTCGCCGTTGGCCCCCAGGTGGCCGCTGTTGGCGGCGGCCGAGATGGGCGACAGGGGCGGAACGTACCAGACCATGGGCAGCGTCCGGAACTCCGGGTGCAGCGGGAAGGCGACCTTCCAGTCCATCGCCATGCGGTAGACCGGCGAGTTCTTCGCCGCCTCCAGCCAGTTGTCGGGCACGCCGTCCTTGCGCGCCTGCTCGATCACCTTCGGGTCGTTGGGATCGAGGAACAGCTTGAGCTGTTCCTCATACAGCTGCTTCGGGTCGGCCACGCTCGCCGCCGCCTCGATGCCGTCGGCGTCGTAGAGCAGCACGCCAAGGTAGCGGATGCGGCCGACGCAGGTCTCCGAGCACACCGTGGGCTGGCCGACCTCGATGCGCGGGTAGCAGAAAATGCACTTCTCGGCCTTGCCGGTGGACCAGTTGTAGTAGATCTTCTTGTACGGGCAGCCCGAGACGCACATGCGCCAGCCGCGGCACTTGTCCTGGTCGATGAGGACGATGCCGTCCTCCTCGCGCTTGTAGATCGAGCCCGAGGGGCAGCTGGCGACGCAGGTGGGGTTGAGGCAGTGCTCGCACAGCCGCGGCAGGTACATCATGAAGGTGTTCTCGAACTGGCCGTAGATCTCCTTTTCCACCTCGGCGAAGTTGGCGTCCTTGGAGCGCTTGGCGAACTCCCCGCCCAGGATCTCCTCCCAGTTCGGGCCCCACTCGATCTTCTGCATGCGCTCGCCGGTGATGAGCGAGCGCGGCCGCGCCACCGGGGACGCCTGCTTCTGCAGCGGCGCGGTGTGCAGGTGCTCGTAGTCGAAGGTGAAGGGCTCGTAGTAGTCGTCGATCTCCGGCAGGTTGGGATTGGCGAAGATCTTCATCAGGATCGACAGCTTGCCGCCCTGCTTGGGGTGGATGCGGCCATTCGCGCCGCGCGTCCAGCCGCCGTTCCAGCGCTCCTGGTTCTCCCAGTCCTTCGGGTAGCCGATGCCGGGCTTGGTCTCGACGTTGTTGAACCAGGCGTATTCCATGCCCGGGCGGTTGGTCCAGACGTTCTTGCAGGTCACCGAGCAGGTATGGCAGCCGATGCACTTGTCCAGGTTCAGGACCATCCCGATCTGCGCGCGGATTTTCATGCTGCCTCCCCGTCCATCCAGTCCACCTTGTTCATTTTTCTCACGATGACGAACTCGTCGCGGTTGGTGCCGATGGTGCCGTAGTAGTTGAAGCCGTAGCTCTGCTGCGCGTAGCCGCCGATCATGTGCGTGGGCTTGGGGCAGGTGCGGGTCACCGAGTTGTGGATGCCGCCGCGGGTGAGCATGATCTCCGAGCCCGGGGTGTTCACGATCTTCTCCTGGGCGTGGTACATCAGCACCATGCCCTCGGGCACGCGCTGGCTGACCACCGCGCGCGCGGTGAGCGCCCCGTTCAGGTTGTAGGCCTCGATCCAGTCGTTGTCGACGATGCCCACCTTCTTCGCGTCCACCTCCGACAACCACACGATCGGCCCGCCGCGCGACAGCGTGAGCATGATCAGGTTGTCGGTGTAGGTGGAGTGGATGCCCCATTTCTGGTGCGGCGTGATGAAGTTGAGCGCGATCTCCTGGTTCCCGTTCGAGCGCTTGCCCAGCATCGGCGACACCGTCTTGGTGTCCACCGGCGGGCGGTAGGACACCAGCCCCTCGCCGAAGGCCAGCATCCAGGGATGGTCCTGGTACAGCTGCTGGCGCCCGGTGAGCGTGCGCCACGGGATCATTTCGTGCACGTTGGTGTAGCCGGCGGTGTACGACACATGCTCCGACTCCAGGCCGGACCAGGTGGGCGAGCTGATGATCTTCCTCGGCTGCGCCTGCACGTCCCGGTAGCGGATCTTGTCGTCCTGGCGCGGCTTGGCGAGGTGCGTATGGTCGCGTCCGGTGATCACCGACAGCGCCTCCCAGGCCTTCACCGCCACCTCGCCGTTGGTCTCGGGCGCGAGCGCGAGGATCACCTCGCAGGCGTCGATGTCGGTCTCGATCTTCGCCTGGCCCTTGGCGTTCCTCTGGTTCAGGTCGCCGAGGAACTTCACCTCATGCTCGGTGTTCCAGGCGATGCCCTTGCCGCCGTTGCCGACCTTCGCCATCAGGGGCCCCAGCGCGGTGAAGCGCTCGTAGGTGGCCGGGTAGTCGCGCTCGACCACCGTCACCGCCGGCATGGTCTTGCCGGGAATGGGCTCGCATTCGCCCTTCTTCCATTCCTTGGGCTCGAAGGCCTGGCCCAGCTCCCCCGGGGTGTCGTGCATCAGCGGAGTGAGCACCACGTCCTTCTCCACGCCCAGGTGGTGCTTGGCGATCTCGGAGAACTTCTTCGCGATGCCCTTGTAGATGTCCCAGTCGCTGCGCGACTGCCACACCGGGTCCACCGCCTGCGACAGCGGGTGGATGAACGGGTGCATGTCCGAGGTGTTGAGGTCGTTCTTCTCGTACCAGGTGGCGGTGGGCAGCACCACGTCCGAGTACAGGCACGTGGTGCTCATGCGGAAGTCGAGCGTCACCAGCAGGTCCAGCTTCCCTTGCGGCCCTTTCTCGTGCCAGGCCACTTCCTGCGGCTGCGCGCCGTCCTCGGCGCCCTGCACGCCGTTGGTGGTGCCGAGCAGGTGCTTGAGGAAGTACTCATGCCCCTTGCCGGAGGAACCCAGCAGGTTGGAGCGCCAGACGAACAGGTTCCTCGGGAAGTTGTCCGGGTGGTCCGGGTCCTCGCAACTCATCTTCAGCCGGCCAGCCTTCAACTCGCGCGCGACGTAGTCCTTCGGCTCGAGTCCCGCGGCGGCCGCCAGCTTCGCGATGCCCAGCGGATTGGCCTGCAGCTGCGGCGCCGAGGGCAGCCAGCCCATGCGCTCGGCGCGCACGTTGAAGTCGATCAGGCTGCCGCTGTAGCGCTTGCGGTCCGCCAGTGGCGACAGGATCTCCTCCACCGTGAGCTTCTCGTAGCGCCACTGGTCAGTGTGGGCGTAGAAGAAGCTGGTGGAGTTCATCTGCCGCGGCGGCCGCACCCAGTCCAGGGCGAAGGCGAGCGCGGTCCAGCCGGTCTGCGGCCGCAGCTTCTCCTGGCCGACGTAGTGCGCCCAGCCGCCGCCCGACTGCCCGACGCAGCCGCAGAACACCAGCATGTTGATGATGGCGCGGTAGTTCATGTCGGAGTGGTACCAGTGGTTCATCGCCGCGCCGATGATCACCATGGACTTGCCCTGGGTGCGGTCGGCGTTGTCGGCGAACTGGCGCGCAACCGACACGACGTCGGCCCGCGGCACCCCGGTGATTTTCTCCTGCCAGGCCGGGGTGTAGGGGACGTCGTCGTCATAGGACTTCGCCGCGCCGACGCCGTACTGCGCCATCATCAGGTCGTAGACGCTGGCCACGAGGTGTTCGCCCAGCTTCTTCACCGGCACCGCGCGCAGCAGCACGTCCTGCTGGACATTGGACTTGAAATGCTCGTGCGCGATGCCGCCGAAGTACGGGAAGGCGACCTGCGCGGTCTCGTCCTTTACCGCCTCCAGCGATAGCCGCGGCTTGATGGCGGTCTTGGCGAGGTTCCACTTGCCCTTCTCGCCCCAGCGGTAACCGATGGAGCCCAGCGGCGCCGCCGGCTGGCCGGTGGCCTCGTCGATGCAGATCGTCTTCCATTCCGGGTTGTTGGACTCGCCCAGCCTGTCGGCGAAATCGGAGGCGCGCAGGAACCGGTCCGGCACCAGCCGGTCGCCCTGCTTCACCAGCCGCACCAGCATCGGCAGGTCGGAATACTGGCGGCAATACTCGCGGAAGTATTCGGACTTGTCCTTGGCGTGATACTCGCTGAGGATGACGTGGCCCATGGCCATGGCGAGCGCCGCGTCGGTACCCTGCTTCGGGTGCAGCCAGATGTCGCCGAACTTGGAGCCCTCGGCATAGTCCGGGAACACCGACACGATCTTGGCGCCGCGGTAGCGCGCCTCGGTCATGAAGTGCGCGTCCGGCGTGCGCGTCTGCGGCACGTTGGAGCCCCACATCATGATGAAGGTGGAGTTGTACCAGTCGGCGGACTCCGGCACGTCGGTCTGCTCGCCCCAGGTCATGGGGCTGGAGGGCGGCAGGTCGCAGTACCAGTCGTAGAAGCTCATGCACGTGCCGCCGATGAGCGACAGGTAGCGGCTGCCGGCGGCGTAGGACACCATGGACATCGCGGGAATCGGCGAGAAGCCGATGATGCGGTCCGGCCCGTACTTCTTCGCGGTGTAGACGTTGGCCGCGGCGACGATCTCGTTCACCTCGTCCCAGCTCGCGCGCAGGAAGCCGCCCAGGCCGCGCGCCTTCTTGTAGGAGGCGGCCGCGTCCGGGTTCTCGACGATGGCGCGCCAGGCGTCCACCGGCGAATCGGTCTTCCTCAGCTCGCGCCACAGGCGCAGCAGCGGGCTCCTCACCATCGGGTACTTGATGCGGTTGCCGCTGTACAGGTACCAGGAGTACGAGGCGCCGCGCGAGCAGCCGCGCGGCTCGTGGTTGGGCATGTCGGGGCGCGTCCTCGGGTAGTCGGTCTGCTGCGTCTCCCAGGTGACGATGCCGCCCTTGACGTAGATCTTCCAGGAACAGGACCCGGTGCAGTTGGTGCCGTGCGTGGAGCGCACGATCTTGTCGTGGCTCCAGCGCTGGCGGTAGGCCTGCTCCCAAGTGCGGTCCTCGCTGCGGGTCTCGCCGTGGCCGCTGGCGAACTTCTCCGTCGAGGAGGTGAGGAACCTGAGTCGGTCGAGGAAATGGCTCATGCGGTCTCCGTCAGTGTTGCGTTCGGCGCGGCGTCATCTCAGGGGTTCCTGACGTAGGCGTCCCGGCGCAGGTAGAACCACCAGTTCAGCACCATGCAAAGGGCGTAGAACACGGCGAAGCCGTACATCGCCGCCTGCGGCGTGCCGGCGCGGATCTGGTCGCCCATCACCAGCGGCGCCACGAAGGCGCCGTACGCCGCCACCGCGGAGGTCCAGCCCAGCACCGGGCCCGCCTGCTCGCGGTTGAAGATCACGCCGATGGTGCGGAAGGTCGAGCCGTTGCCGATGCCGGTGGCGGCGAAGATGACGATGAACAGCCCGATGAACACGGCGAAGTACTGCTCGGAGGCCGGCGAGTGGTAGGCAAGGTACATGACGTAGCCGGCGCCGGCCGAGGCGAGCACCATCACCCCTGCGATCCACTGCGTGACGATCGACCCGCCCAGCTTGTCCGAGATCCAGCCGCCCAGCGGCCGGATCAGCGCGCCGACGAAGGGACCGATCCAGGCATAGGTCAGCGCCGAGGGCGCCGCCGGGTTGGGGACGCGCTTCATCACGCCGTCGACTTCGGCCATGTTCGAGCCGAAGATCACCGTGATCGACAGCGGCAGCGCCATCGAGTAGCCGATGAACGAACCGAAGGTGAGGATGTACAGGATGGTCATCGACCAGGTATGCCGGTCGCGGAAGATCGCGAACTGCCGCTTCGAGTTCTCCCCGATCTTGCCGGGGACGAGCCGCATCAGCACCAGCGTGGCCACCATGATCAGCACCATCGCCACCCACATGTTGAGCAGGCCCAGGCCGGTGGGCGCCGGCAGGTACAGGTACAGGCCGATGCCGGCGGTGAGGAAGCCGATCAGGTACAGCCCCGCGACGCGCGCGAAGGCGAGCAGCGGATGCCCCGGCTCCGGCGTGATCGGCAGCAGGTTGTTCATGCCGAACCAGGCCGCGATCACCAGCGGTACGAGGATCGCCACCCAGACGTAGCCCGCGTTCTGGATCCAGGTCTGCGTGCCCGCCGGGATGCGCCCGATCAGCGTGCCGCTGTCCTTGACCAGCGCCATCGAATCCCCGGCGCCGACCGCGGTGAACACGCCCACGGTCATCACCGCCGGGATGAGGATCTGCATCGTGGTGACGCCGAAGTTGCCCAGCCCGGCGTTCAGGCCCAGCGCCAGCCCCTGCTTGCTCTTCGGGAAGAAGGTGCTGATGTTGCTCATCGAGGCGGCGAAGTTGCCCCCGCCGATGCCGGAGAGGAAGGCAAGCAGCTGGAATGCCCACAGCGGCGTGGCGATATCCCGCAGCGCGATCCCGGCGCCGAAGGCGGGAATCATCAGCATCGCGCTGGTGAGGAAGATCGTGTTCCGCCCCCCGGCGATGCGGATCATGAACGAGGCCGGGATGCGCAGCGTGGCGCCGGTGAGGCCGGAAATGGCGGTCAGCGTGAACAGCTCCGCGGGCGTGAACGGGAACCCGAGGTTGATCATCTGCACCGTGATGATCCCCCACATCAGCCACACGGCGAAGCCGCACAGCAGGTTGGGAATCGATATCCAGAGGTTGCGGCCGGCGATCTGCTTCGCCCCGCCCTCCCAGGCGGCCTGGTCTTCAGGCTCCCACTGCGCGATGTCGGCCCGGCCGCGCCGCGCCGTGGACTGCGCCGCCTGTCCCGGGACCGCGCTCACGTCCGGCCCCCGGCGGCGGCCAGTTCGGGTGGCGCGCCCGCGCCGCGCCGCTGCGGCACGATCTCGGTCCAGTACATCCAGACGAGGGACACCAGCGTGATGCCCCACATCAGCATGAAGATCGAGCTGTTGACGCCGGTAAGGTCGACCAGCGCGCCGAACATGATCGGCAGCAGGAAGCCGCCCAGGCCGCCGACCAGGCCGACGATGCCGGAGATGACGCCGATGTTGTGCGAGTACTCGTCCGAGATGTACTTGAACACCGAGGCCTTGCCGATCGCCCAGGCGATGCCGATCGTGAACATCAGCGCGGTGAACACCCAGACGTTCAGCCCGATGTGGAAGGCGAGCTCCCCCTTCGTGGTGCGGATGACGAGGTCGGTCTGCGGGTAGGACAGGAAGAACAGGCACACCCACGACAGCAGCATCACCCACCAGGTCACCGGGTGCGCGCCCCACTTGTCGGACATCCAGCCGCCCATGGCGCGCAGCACGCCGCCGGGCAGCGAGAAGCAGGCCGCGAGCAGCGCGGCGACCTCGATGCCGAAGCCGTACTCGGTGATGTAGTACTTCGTCATCCACAGCGACAGCGCGACGTAGCCGCCGAACACGATCGAGTAGTACTGGCAGAGCTTCCAGACGTTCGGATCGCGGAGCGCGGCGAGCTGGTCCTTCACCGTCACCGACTTGCCCTGCACGTGCGACGGATCGGTGTGGGAAAAGAACCAGAACGCGAGCGCGGTGACCAGCATCGCGATCGCGTACACCTTGGGCACCATGGTCCAGCCCCAGGCGACCACCAGCGCGGGCGCGACGAACTTGGTGAGCGCGGCGCCGGAATTGCCGGCGCCGAAGATGCCCATGGCGAAACCCTGGTTCTTCTTCTCGAACCAGCGCGCGCAATAGGCGATGCCGACCGAGAACGAGCCGCCGGCGGCGCCGACGAACAGGCCGAGCACGAGGAAATGCCAGTACTTGGTCGCCTCGCCGATCAGCCAGATCGGCACCACGGTCGAGAGCATCAGGATGAAGAACACGATGCGGCCGCCGAACTTGTCGGTCCACATGCCCAGCGGCAGCCGGATCAGCGAGCCGGTGAGCACCGGCGTGGCCGCGAGCAGGCCGAACTGGGTCTCGTTGAGCCCGAGCGACTGCTTGATCGGGATGCCGATGACCGCGAACATCATCCACACGGCGAAGCACACCGTGAACGCCACCGTGCTGGAGGTGACCACCTGGATCTGCTTGCTGCTGATGCCGGCCATCGCTTCGCTCCCGGTACAGGTCGTGGTTTTGAATCGCGTTCAGCGCACTCTAGCGGTGCGGCCCGGCACCGGATTGATGCAGGTCAAACCGCCGCCGCCCTGCCGGGATACCTTGTGCCTGCGGTCCAACAGAAAGAAAGGAAACCGACCATGACCAAGCACATCCTCGTCCCCACCGACGGCTCGAAGCTGTCCCTCAAGGCCGTCGCCCACGCGGCGGCGCTCGCCAAGGCAACCGGGGCCCGCGTCAGCGGCCTGTATGTCATGGCGCCCTACAGCCCGTCGATGTACGGCGAGGCCGCCGTGTACGTGCCGGAGATGTCGCGCAAGCGCTATGAAGAGTTGGCGCGGCGGGAGGCCGACAAGGCCCTGGAGGCGCTCGCCAAGGCGGCCAAGGCCGCCGGCGTCACCCTGAAGGGAATCACGACGACGAACTTCAACCCCTGGGACGGCATCGTCGGCACCGCAAAGGCGAAGAAATGCGACCTCATCGTCATGGCCTCCCACGGCCGCAAGGGCCTGGCGGGCCTGGTGCTGGGCAGCGAGACCACCAAGGTGCTGACGCACTCCAAGGTTCCGGTGCTGGTCGTGCGCTGATGAAGTACCTCACCATCGAGCAGCGCGAGCGCCTGCGGAAGGACCTGCAGGACCTGGCGGCGCGGCTGCGCACCGAGATCGCGGAGCACCGCCAGCTGGCCAACCACAGCCAGGAGACCGACGACGACGCGGTCGCGGACCTCGAAGGCGACCTCGACATCGCGGACCTGGAGCGAGACGTGAAGGAACTGGAGGCGGTGGACGCGGCGTTGAAGCGCATCCACGAGCCCGGCTTCGGCGTCTGCGCCGACTGCGCCGAGGAAATTCCCTTCTCCCGCCTCACCGCCAGCCCGGCGGCGACGCGCTGCGTTGCCTGCCAGGCCGCCCACGAGCGCCGCACGGGCGGCGGCACCGCGCCCAGGCTCTGACCGTGTACAGCCGAATACTCACCGCCACCGATGGCTCGCCGCTGTCGCGGCGCGCCGTGCGCGCGGCGGCGGAACTGGCGGGCGCGACCGGTGCGAGGCTCACCGTGCTGCACGTCGTGTCGCCTTACCTGCAGTCCGCGGGCATCTCGCTGGCAAAGCTGCCCGGATACGGGCGCGCCGTGGACAAGGCGGCGCGCGGCGTCCTCGCCGCCGCCCGCGCGCAGGCGCGCGCCTGCAACGTGAACGCCGAGGCGGCGACGGTTGTCGGCGGCGATCCCTGGAAAGCCATCCTGCGCGAGGCGGGCGCGCGCGGCTGCGACCTCATCGTCATGGCCTCGCACGGACGGCGCGGCCTGAAAGGCCTGATCCTCGGCAGCGAGACTGCCAAGGTCCTCGCCCACGCCAAGGTGCCGGTGCTGGTCTGCCGCTAGGCGGCCGGGATCACCGCGGTCGCCTCCAGCTCGATCTTCGCCGGATGGTCCAGCAGGTCGGCGACGAAGATCATGCTCATCGCCGGGTAGTGCCGGCCCATCAGCCGGCGCCAGATCGCGCCCAGTTGCGGCCGCGCCGCGAGGTAGGCGTC
>JALHLN010000010.1 GCA_022844545.1 Burkholderiales bacterium
AGGTGCTCGCGGGCGTAGTTCAGGCCCAATTGGAGGGCGTTCAGGTTGGGCTTGAGCAGCTTCTCCTTGCCCTTGTACTGCTCGCCGATCAGCTCGGCGATGGCCTCGGGCTCCAGGTCCATGAGCGCCGCCAGCGCCCCCAGGCCGATGATGTTCTTGAACAGCTGCCGCTCGCGCGGCAGCGTGTAGGTGGAATTGGAGATCTCGGTGAGCGGCATGCCGACGACGTGGATGTCGTCGCGGAACTTCGATTTCGGCAGCGCCTTGGTGTTGTCGTAGAAGAGGTACCCACCCGGCTCGATTTCCTTGATGTCCTGGTTCCAGGTCTGCGGGTTCATGGCCACCATCAGGTCCACGCCGCCGCGCCGGCCCTGCCAGCCCTTCTCCGTCACCCGCACCTCGTACCAGGTCGGCAGGCCCTGGATGTTGGAGGGGAAGATGTTGCGCGGCGACACCGGGATGCCCATGCGCAGGAAGGCGCGCGCGAACAGCTCGTTGGCGGAGGCGGAGCCTGAGCCGTTGACGTTGGCGAACTTGACGACGAAGTCGTTGACGGCTTCGATTCTTTTCACGCTCATTTCCATCAGCTCCTGTATCCGGAGTCTTTTTCGTCGACGATGCGGCGCAGCGCCGCGAATTCCAGCTCGCCCAGGGGCGCGGCGTCGGTGAGGAATTCCTGCCCGAGCGCCTGCGACTGGCGGCACATTTCCGGACTGGGCTCCACCAGCCTGCCGCCCGCCTGCGCGGCGAGCTGGATCTGGCAGGCGCGCTCCAGGCGCCACATCCGGATCCAGGCCTCGGGCATGGTGCGCCCGGTGGTGAGCAGGCCGTGGTTGCGCAGCATCAGCGCGCTGTTGGCGCCCAGGCTGGCGACAATGCGCTCGCGCTCGCCCAGCCGCATGCTCGGGCCCTCGTAGTCGTGGTACGAGAGCGCCTCGTAGAAATTGTGCGCGTACATGTGGATCGGCAGCAGGCCGCAGGCCTGGGTGGACACCGCCATGCCGGCCAGCGTATGCGTGTGGAACACCCAGTTGGCGTCTTTTGCCCCCATGTGAACGGCGCTATGGATGACGAACCCCGCCTTGTTCGCCGGGTACTTGCTCTTGCCCACCACGTTCCCCTCGACGTCGATCTTCACCAGGTTCGAGGCGGTCACCTCGTCCCAGCGCAGGCCGTAGGGGTTGATGAGGAAGTGGTGCTCTGGTCCCGGAATGCGTGCGGTGATGTGCGCGTAGATCAGTTCCGACCAGCCTAGCAGCGCCGCGACGCGGTAGGCCGAGGCGAGCTCGACGCGGATGGATTGTTCCTGAAGTGTGTCTACCGGTTCGCGTTTCACGCCGCCCTCTTGTGCTGTTTCTGCAGCGGGCTGCGCGCGGCGGGCCCGGCATGGGTCATCTCGATCAGCGACTTCTGCATGTCCCAGGCGCCGGTGGGGCAGCGCTCGGCGCACAGGCCGCAGTGCAGGCACACGTCCTCGTCCTTGGCCATGATGCGGCCGGTCTTGAGGCCGGTGGCGACATACAGGTCCTGCGTCAGGTTGGTCGCCGGGGCGGTGAGGCGCGTGCGCACCTCCTTCTCCTCGCCGTCCGCGGTGAAGGTGATGCAGTCCATCGGGCAGATGTCGACGCAGGCGTCGCACTCGATGCACAGCTGGGTGGTGAACACCGTCTGCACGTCGCAGTTGAGGCACCTCTGCGCCTCCTTCCACGCGGTGGCGGCGTCGAAGCCCAGTTCCACCTCCATCTTCACGTTCTTCAGCGTCTGCTTGATGTCCGCCCAGGGCACCGCGAAGCGCTGGTCGTTGGCGATTTCGTTGTCGTAGCTCCACTCGTGGATGCCCATCTTCTGCGACATCATGCTCATGCCGGGCGCCGGACGCTCCCGGATGTCCTCGCCCTGCAGCAGCTTGTCGATGGAGATCGCGGCGTCGTGGCCGTGCGCCACCGCCCAGATGATGTTCTTGGGGCCGAAGGCGGCGTCGCCGCCGAAGAACACGTTGGGGAGCGAGGCCTGGAAGGTAACCTTGTCCACCACCGGCATCCCCCACTTGTCGAAGCTGATCCCGGCGTCCTTCTCGATCCACGGGAAGGCGTTCTCCTGCCCCACCGCGATGAGGACGTTGTCGCATTCGAAGCTCTGGTCCGGCTCCCCCGAAGGCACCAGGCTGCGCCGGCCCTTGTCGTCGTACACCGCCTTCACCTTCTCGAAGGTCATGCCGGTCAGCTTGCCGTCCTGGTGCAGGAAGGCCTTGGGCACGAGGAAATTCAGGATCGGGATGCCTTCGTGCGCGGCATCTTCCTTCTCCCAGGGGCTCGCCTTCATCTCGTCGTAGCCGGAGCGCACGATGACCTTGACGTCGTCGCCGCCGATGCGCTTCGAGGTGCGGCAGCAGTCCATGGCGGTGTTGCCGCCGCCCAATACGATGACCCTCTTGCCAATCTTGGTGGTGTGGCCGAAGGACACCGAGGACAACCAGTCGATGCCGATGTGGATGTGCTTGGCCGCTTCCTTGCGCCCCGGGATGTCCAGGTCGCGGCCGCGCGGCGCGCCGGTGCCGACGAACACCGCGTCCCAGCCCTCGGCCAGGACCTTCTTCATGGAGTCGATCTTGACGCCGCCCTTGAAGGTGACGCCGAGGTCGAGGATGTGCCCCACCTCCTCGTCGATCACCTCCAGCGGCAACCGGAAGCGCGGGATCTGCGACCAGATCATGCCGCCGGCGCGCGGGTCCTGGTCGAACACGGTGACCTCGTAGCCCAGGGGCGCGAGGTCGCGCGCCACGGTGAGCGAGGAAGGCCCGGCGCCGATGCAGGCGATGCGCTTGCCGTTCTTCTTCGCCGCCGGTTTCGGCATGCGCGCCTTGATGTCGTCGCCCTTCAGGTCGGCGGCGACGCGCTTCAGGCGGCAGATGGCGACCGGCTCGGGTTTCTCGAGGTTCTCGTCCTCGACGCGGCCGCGCCGGCAGGCGGGCTCGCAGGGCCGGTCGCAGGTGCGCCCGAGGATGCCCGGGAACACGTTCGAGTTCCAGTTGACCATGTAGGCATCGGCGTACTTGCCTGCGGCGATCATCCGGATGTATTCGGGAACCGGGGTGTGGGCCGGACAGGCCCACTGGCAATCAACGACTTTGTGGAAGTAGTCGGGGGACTTCGTTTCGGTGGGCTGCAACCCTCGTCTCCTGGTCATCGGGAAAATTAATCGACTGCATTTTTCCCTTTTCATTCAGCGTCTTATGGCGCACGCGCTGATGCCTTGGAAGTTTACCCCCCTGTGGACGGAAAGGAAAGCCAGAGTTTTCAGGCGCCTACGGTGTCCGCGGCCTGCGGCGCGGAGGTGGTCAAGCCCCGGAAAGACGCCGTTGTATCCTCCCGACCTGCCATGAACCAACTTGATGCACTGAAGCGCGTATCCATCGTGGTTGCAGATACGGGCGACATCGACGCCGTCGCCCGCTGGAAGCCGCGCGACGCGACTACCAACCCGTCGCTCCTCCTCGCCGCCGCGCAGGATCCACGCTACCGGCACCTCGTCAGCGCGGACCTGGACCGGATGTTCGTCAATTTCGGGCGCGAGATCCTCAAGCACGTCGACCAGGACCGCGGCCGCGTCTCCACCGAGGTGGACGCGCGCCTGTCCTTCGACACCATGGCCACGCTGGCCAAGGCGCGCCGCCTGATGGCGCTCTACGCCGAGGCCGGCATCGGCCCGGAGCGGGTGCTGATCAAGGTCGCGGCCACCTGGGAAGGCATCCGCGCCGCCGAGCAGCTCGAGCGCGAAGGCATCCACTGCAACCTGACGCTGCTGTTTTCCTTCGCGCAGGCGGTGGCCTGCGCCGAGGCCGGCGTCACGCTCATCTCGCCCTTCGTCGGCCGCATCTACGACTGGCACAAGGCCGCGCGCAAGGTCGAGGACATCGCCATCGAGGACGACCCCGGCGTCGCCTCGGTGACGCGCATCTACAACTACTACAAGCGCCACGGCTACAGGACGCAGGTGATGGGCGCGAGCTTCCGCAAGACCGCGCAGATCATCGCGCTCGCCGGCTGCGACCTGCTCACCATCGCACCGGACCTGCTGGAGAAGCTCGCGAAGGCCGAGGGCGAGGTGCCGGCCAGGCTGAGCGCGGACGCGGCGCGGCGCATGCCCATCGAGATGGAGTCGCTGGACGAGAAGGCGTACCGCTGGCTGCACAACGAGGACGCGATGGCGGTGGAGAAATTGTCGGACGGCATCCGCAAGTTCGACGCCGACGCGCGCAAGCTCGAGGCCTTCATGGCTGCGCAGGCAAAGGCGGCCTGATGGTCCGCCTGGACTACGAGCAGCGCAGGGACGGCCTCGTCGCCCGCGTCACCCTCGACAATCCGAAGAAGCTCAACATCTTCACCCGCGAGGCGATGGCGGCGCTGGTGCGCGCGATGCGCGAGGCGGAACTGAAGGACGGCCTGCGCGCGGTCGTGCTCACCGGCGCCGGCGACAAGGCCTTCGTCGGCGGCGCGGACCTGGACGCGCTGGGGTCGCTCGACCCGGTGTCCGCCCGCGAGTTCATCGGCCAGGTGCACGAGGCCTGCGCCGCGATGCGCGAATGCCCGGTGCCGGTGGTGGCGCGCATCAACGGCTTTTGCATCGGCGCGGGTCTCGAGCTCGCCGCCGCCTGCGACCTGCGGATCGCGGTGGACACCGCGGTGTTCTCCATGCCGGAAGTGCGGCTCGGGATTCCGTCGGTGGTGGAAGCGGCGCTGCTGCCGCGCCTGGTCGGCGCCGGCCGCGCGCGCTGGCTGGTGATGACCGGCGAGGCGATCCGCGCGCCGGAGGCGCTGGCTTGGGGATTGGTGGAGAAAATCACGTCGGCGGCGCACCTCGACACCGCGGTCAACGCCGCGGTGGACGCGATCCTCGCCGGCAGCGACGAGGCCATCCGCGCGCAGAAGCGCCTGTGCAAGATGTGGGAGGAAGCGCCGCTGGAGGCGAGCATCCGCGCCAGCGTGGATGAATTCGCGCGGGCCTACGAGTCCAAGGAGCCGGGGCAGCGGATCGCTGCGTTCAGGAAGGCGCGCAGGAAGTAAAGCGCCTCGATGTAACCGATCGGTTACATCGAGACGGCTGCAGCGGCCCTACCCCGCGCGCTGCCCGATCAAGGCGAGGAATTCCTCGCGCGTCGGCAAGGAATCGCGGAACACGCCCAGCACCGACGAAGTCACCATCGTGGAATTCTGCTTCTCCACGCCGCGCATCATCATGCACAGGTGTCGCGCCTCGATCATCACGCCGACGCCCTTGGCATCGACCGATTCCATGACGATCCGGGAGATCTGCTCGGTCAGGCGCTCCTGCAGCTGCAGCCGCCGGGCGAACATGTCGACCAGGCGGGCCAGCTTGCTCACCCCGAACACGCGGCCGCTCGGAATGTAGCCGATATGGCAGCGGCCGAAGAAGGGCAGCATGTGGTGCTCGCACATCGAGTAGACCTCGATGTCCTTGACGATCACCATGCTGCTGGTTTCCTGGGTGAAGCAAGCGCCGTTGATCAATTCCTCGGCGTTGGTGCGGTACCCGGAGGTGAGGAAGGACAGGGCTTTTGCCACGCGCTCCGGCGTCTTCAGCAGGCCCTCGCGATCGGGGTCTTCGCCGATCTCGACCAGCAGTTCGCGCGTCAGGCACGCAATTCTTGCGTCGTCGGGATTCGTTGCAGCAGGCATGGCCGGGGCCTACGCGTCTTTCAAATGTGCATTCATCAATGCACATGGTCGCAACGGATGCGGGCTTACTCGGTGCGGTAGCGTACTGGTGCGTCTTCTTCCGCGTCGTGACGGCCTGGGTTACGCTTCATAACGTATTGATTTTCAGATAATTACCGTAGGATTAATGATTAAATGAAGATAAGGGTAAATACAATACTTTCAATGTGTTGAGTTCATATACCGCAATGTATTGAAAGAACAAGATTTACCGTAAAATATTAGATACCTTATTATTTATGGTAAATTATTACATATCATGCAGTTGAGTGATGAGCAACTTCGTGGTCTCGTGAATGCCGGTCAGCTGTACGAGACCTGGAAAGACGTCGTCGTCCAGCTCGCCAAGCTGCCAGGGGGGATGTACTGGAGAGTGATCAACAGCAAGGCGTACCTCTACAAGTACGCCACCGACCCGGCAGGCCTTCAACAAACCAAATCGCTGGGCCCGCGCACGCCTCGGACCGAAGCCACCTATCGCGATTTTCAGGAAGCCAAAAAGCCGCTCGAGGCGCGGCTGGCGGGGGTCGAAGCGCGCATCAAGGAACTCGCGCCGGTTTGGCGCACCCTGCGACTGCCCGCGATCGATCGCTCTGCGGGCAGGATCCTGCGAACACTCGATCAGGCCAATCTCGTCGGCACCAGCGTCCTGGTGATCGGAACCTATGCGCTGAAGGCTTACGAAGTCGAGTCTGCCAGCAGCTTCCCGGCTGGAATGGATGCAACCGAGGATCTCGATTTCACACTCTGCCTGAATGATGGAACCGTTGACCCGGATGTTCCGAGGCGTCTCCTGCTCACGCTCAAGCAAGCTGATCCGACCTTCATCGTCTCGACACGCTCAGCGAAGACCCTCGTCAACAAGGATGGCTACAAGATCGACCTGCTGACGAACAACGTCGTCGCTTCGCAATATGCGACGGCGCGCCCGTGGAAACCCCAGGCGCTGGAAGGTCAGGAATGGCTGCTCCTGGGCAAGCCAGTCAGCGCCGTACTCATCGACTTCGCAGGCTGGCCGGTCCATATTGCGGCGCCGGACCCGCGATACTTCGCGCTTCACAAGCTCTGGTTGAGCAAACGCAAAGGACGCCCCGCGGCAAAGCGGGTCAAGGACGAGCGCCAGGGGAAGGCGGTATTGGAAGTCATCAAGCAGTACATGGACCACTACGCACTGGATGACGAGTTCGTCGCGAATCTGCCTGCCCGGTTGAGGGAACAACTGCCTTCACGGCCCGCCGCCTAGGGCGCGAGCTTGTACGACGTCAGCTCCGAGCTGATCGAGATCGGACCCAGCACCTGCTCCAGGCGCACCCAGCGCCGCACTTCGGGCACGTACCAGACAGTCATGGAAGAGGGGCCGGGCTTTGGCTTGACGGACGACTGGACCGTGCCCTCGGACTCGATGCGCAGCGCGCGGAACTTGCCCGCCGGCACCGTGACGTCTTCCCAGCCGGTGACCCGGGTAGTGCGGCGGTGGCGCGCCGTGCCGGCATCCGGCAGCAGGTCCAGCTCGAAGACGGTGGGATAGCTGTCGCCGGGCCTGGCCGGGAATTTCAGCGTGGCGCCGTCCGGGCGCAGTATGGCGCTGGGGCGCGCGCCGCGGCTGCCGGTCACCATGACGTTCCACTCGTCGCTGAAGATCATGTCGGCCTCGGCCGGCTCGTCGTCGGCGGTGCCGTCCAGCTTGCGGTAGACCACGACGTGCACGCGGCCCTTGGCGACCGCAGTCACCTCGAAGGTCTCCTCCCTCGCGCCCTTGCGCCCGCCCCGCGTCTCGGTGCGGGTGTGGTAGGTCCAGGTGTCGCCCAAAGCGACGCGCGGCTTGTCGACGACAGCCGGATCGGCGGCGACGGCGGCACCCGTGACGGCAAGGCTTGCGAGGAGGATGGCTGACTTCATACCGGTCGTTCTCTCCTGAAAACAAAAACCCCGCCGAAGCGGGGTTCGAAACACGGCCGGCGGCGCAGGCTAGGCGGCAGCCGCTTCCTTGCGCTTTCGGCGCCGCGCGTGGAAACCGAGCAGCCCGAGGCCAGCCAGCATCAGCGCGTAGGTTTCGGGTTCCGGAATCGGCGAGGTCGGGACGTACCAGCCGCTGTCGCCGTTGCTGCCGATGCTCTGCACGTGAAGCGCGAACTCCGGCGCGACGAAACTCGTCGGCTGCGCAAACGCGGTGGTCCACATGACCCGCTCACCGGAGGTCAGCCGGTTGTTGGAGCCCTGCCCCAGCGTCTCGCTGAAATCGAAGTCGATCGAGCCGGGCTGCGCGGAACTCGAGGAGTACCTGATACTGGACACGCCCCAGGTGCCCGGCGCGAGCGCGACGCTGCCGCTGATCGGATCCGTGCCGTTGGTGTTGAACAGCACCTTGCCGACGAAGGCATTGGCGTTGTTGAACAGCGAGCCGAAGTCGCTCGTGAGTTGCAGGTCGAAGAGATAGCTCGTGTTGTCGGAGGTGGTAACCGACATCGACGCGAAGCTGCTCGCGGGCTGCAGGGAGCCGGTGAGCTGCGTGCCGAAGCTGTAGGTCGTCGTCGTTTGCGCCTGCGCGCCCGCGCATGCCAGCGCCGCCGCGACCGCAATCGCGGATTTCCTGAACAGGCTCGTGGCCTGCTGCTTCGCGTTCATTGTTTTTCCTTGTTTTCGCTGCATCGCTGTTGTCCCGGATCGAACTGTAGGCCTTTCGCCGATGACCGTCGATAGCTCCAACGGACTAGGCCGCACCTTTTGCCCGTGTTTTTGCAAGGAATTGTGAACTCGGCGCAATGCCGGTCCCGCAAGTCGGAACTGGCGTCCCCACGGGGATTCGAACCCCGGTTCTCACCGTGAAAGGGTGGTGTCCTAGGCCTCTAGACGATAGGGACATGCGGCAAAACAGTCTTGGTGGTGGAGGTAAGCGGGATCGAACCGCTGACCTCTTGCATGCCATGCAAGCGCTCTCCCAGCTGAGCTATACCCCCACGCAAGGGCGCGAATTATAACCAGATTCCGGGCTCATTTACAGGGCCCGAGGCGCCGTGCCGCGATGCGGGAGCGCACGTCCAGGGTCTGCGTCCCGGCCACGGTCCGGACCGTGAGGCTGCCCTCGATGCGCTCCGGGGCGTAGGCCATGTCGCCGCTGCCGCTGACAGTGACGTTCTGGTCCCGGCACAGGATGTCGAAGCGGTAGGCCTTGCCGTCGTCGCGCGGGTTGAGGAACTCGCAGCCCGGGCCGGGTGCGCCGAACAGGCGCCCCGGATTGCGGCTGTCCTCGGCGGTGAGGCAGCGCGCAAGGGTCTGCTCGACCGGCGGCGCACCGGGCAGCGCGGTGCTGACCTTGATCTCCCATTCCCCGGAGGCGATCTGGGCCGAAACCGCGAGAGGTGCGGCGAGCGGGGCGGCCAGCAGCACAAGCAGCAGGCGCTTCATCCGCTGGCGCCCTGCAACTGGCGCTCCAGGCGCGCAAGCACGGTGTCGCGCCCGAGCAGCTCCAGCACCGCGTCGATGGGCGGGGTCTGGGTGCGCCCGGTGACCACGGCGCGCAGCGGCATGAGGACCTGCGGCATCTTCAGGCCGCTCGCCTTGACCACGTCCCTGAGCACGCCGTTGATCGAGGCGCGGTCCCAGGCTGCCCCTTTCAGCTTCTGCGCGAGCGCGGCGAGCGCGGCGCCGACCTCCGCCGCCACTTCCACCCGCGCCGGCTCCTGTTGCGCGTAGAACAGCATCGCCTCCTCGGCCAGATGCACGATGGTGTTGGCGCGGTCCTTCAGTAGCGCGACGACTTTCTCCAGCGGCGGGCCGCCGGCGGGACGACGACCCAGCGCCCGTTCCAGCAGCGGTTCCACCAGCGCCGCCAGGCGCGCGTCGTCCGCCTGCTTGATGTACTGCAGGTTCAGCCACAGCGCCTTGGCCGGGTCGAACTGCGCCGCGGAACGGCTGACGTGGGCGAAGTCGAACCATTTCACGATGTTACCGATCGGTAACATTTCGTCGTTGCCGTGGGACCAGCCCAGGCGCGCGAGGCAATTCACCAGCGCCTCGGGCAGGAAACCTTCGTCGCGGTACTGGGTCACGCTCACCGCGCCGTGGCGCTTGGACAGGCGCTCGCCGTCGGCGCCCAGGATCATCGGCACGTGGGCGAATTCGGGCAGCGCCGCGCCCAGGGCGCGGAAGATGTGGATCTGGCGCGGGGTGTTGTTGACGTGGTCGTCGCCGCGGATGACGTGCGTGATGGCCATGTCGAGGTCGTCCACCACGACGCCGAAGTTGTAGGTCGGGACGCCGTCGGCGCGCAGCAGCACCAGGTCGTCCAGTTCCGCGTTCGGAAACGCGATCGCGCCCTTGACGAGGTCGCTCCAGCCGACCGAGCCTTCCTCCGGCGTGCGGAAGCGGATCACCGGCGCGCGTTCCGCCGGCGCGACCAGGCCCAGCGCCTTCGCGCGCTCCGGGCGCCAGCGGCCGTCGTAGCGCGGCTTGGCGCCCTTCTCCGCCTGTTCCTTGCGCAGCGCATCCAGTTCCCCGCGCGTCATCCAGCAGCGGTAGGCGTGGCCGGCGGCGATGAGCTGCTCCGCGACCGCCTTGTACCGGTCCAGCCGCTGCATCTGGAAGAACGGGCCCTCGTCCCAGTCCAGGCCCAGCCACTTCATGCTCTCGAGGATGGCATTGACCGAGACCTCGGTGGAGCGCTCCAGGTCGGTGTCCTCGATGCGCAGCACGAACTTGCCGCCGTGCTTGCGCGCCCAGGCCCAGGAAAATAGCGCGGTGCGCGCGCCGCCGATGTGGAGGAACCCGGTGGGGCTGGGCGCGAAGCGCGTGCGGACGGTCGATGCTGTGCTCATTGATGTTACGATTTTCGCATGGGCAACGCGGTCCCGGCGAAGGTCCACCAACCCGGCAGCATGCCGGGCTACAGCCTGCCCGAGTACCCGTATCGCACGCCGCCCGAGGTGGCGCGCGGCACCACCGGCGCCTACCCGGTGATCGTCGTCGGCGCGGGCCTGGGCGGCCTCACCGCGGCGCTGGAGCTGGGCAGCCGCGGCATCCGCACCATCCTGCTCGACGAGGACAACAGCGTCGGCGCCGCCGGCCTGTCCTCGCGCGGCATCTGCTACGCCAAGCGCTCGCTGGAGATCCTGGAGCGCTTCGGCGTCGCCGAACGCGTGCGCGCGAAGGGCGTGACCTGGAACGAGGGCGACGTGTTCCGCGGCCGCGAACGCCTGTACCGCTTCAACCTGCAGCCCGAGACCGACCAGAAATTCCCCGCCTTCGTCAACCTGCAGCAGTTCTACGTCGAGCAATACCTGGTCGAGCGCCTGCAGCAGATGCCCGCGGTGGACCTGCGCTGGAAGAACCGGGTGAGCTCGGTTCGCCAGGACGGCGACGGCGTCTACGTCACGGTGCAGACGCCCGAAGGCAAGTATTCGTGCAAGGCGCGCTACCTGGTCGCGGCCGACGGCGGCCACAGCGTGATCCGCGACAAGCTGCGCGTGCGGGACGCGGCCCATGCGCTGCTGGAGGACCACTGGTGCATCGCCGACGTGCGCCTCGCGAAGAAGGAAGCGGCGGTGCGCAAGGCGTTCCTCGACAGCGAGCTGAACGAGGGCGGCGCCATCTGGTACCACCAGATGGCCGACGGCGTCTGGCGCACCGACTGGCAGATCTCGCAATACAAGCGCCCCGACCTGGAGGCGACGCCGCAGCGCGCGCGCAAGCGCCTGCAGAAGCTGCTGGGCCCCAAGGTCAAGTTCGAACTGGTGTGGGTCGGGCCGTGGCGCTTCCGCAAGCGCTACGTGGCGAAGATGCTGCATGGTCGCGTGCTGTTCCTCGGCGACGCCGCCGCGCAGCATTCTCCCTTTGGCGCGCGCGGCGGCAACCGAGCCATCCAGGACGCCAACAACCTGGGCTGGAAGCTGGCGCTGGTGCTGGAGGGCAAGGCGCACCCGGACCTGCTCGCCACCTACCACGACGAGCGCCACCGCGCCGCGCGCGAGGCGGTGGAGATCGCCACCCGCAGCGCCTGCTTCATCGGCCCGGAGAACCCGAACCAGCGCGTGTTCCGCGACGCCATGCTGGACCTGGCGCAGCTGGACGAGCGCATGCGCTCGCTGGTGAACGTGGGGCGGCTGTCCACTGCCTGCGAATACTGGGACTCGCCGCTCAACGGCGTCGACGACGGCATCGACGCGCCGCTGGCGGCGCCGGGCTGCGCCGCGCCCGACGGCCGGCTGGGCGAGGGCTACCTCGTCGACCGGCTCCGGGGCGAGTTCACCACGCTGCTGTTCGGCGAGGGCGCCGGCGCCATCCCACGCCAGGGCAACGATGCGCTATGGGCCCGCTACGGCGTGCCGGTCGAGGGCGCCACCTACGTCATCCGGCCCGACGGACACGTGCTGGCGCGCTGCCGCGGCATGGACGCGGCGTTCGCGCAGCGCGCGATCGAGTCCGCGCTGCAGTATCGCGCCGGCGAACGGCGCACGCACGTGGCGGCGCCCTCCACCATCCACGATCGCGACCGGTTGTACGAGGAGTTCGAGGCAAGCCTGGAAGGGATGCCGGCAAAGGATCGCGAGCGCGCGCTCGCGCGCCTCGCCGTGGCGCTCGCCAGTCGCCTGCCGCCGGACGAAGCCACCGAAGCCATCCGCTCCGTGCGCCGCAAGCGCACCCCCCGCGCGCTTTAGTAAAAACAGGGACAGTCCACGATTTCTCTGCCGGAAATCGTGGACTGTCCCTGATTTCTAGTCGGTGCCGCCTTCGACGGCGAAGTGCTGCGCGCGCCAGCGCAGCATGCCGCCGGCGAGGTTGGCCACCTTCGTCAATCCTTCCTTGCGCAGCAGCACCGTGGCCTGCGCCGAGCGCGCGCCCGAGCGGCACACCGCGACCACCGGCCGGTCCCTGCTCAATTCGCTTGCCCTGGCCGTGAGCGTGCCCAGCGGCACCAGCTTGGCGCCGGGGATACGGCCGAGCACGCCGGTGTACTCGTCGGGCTCGCGCACGTCCACCACCTGCACGCGGTCGAGGTTTTCCTCCAGCCAGCTGGGCTGGACTTCCCAGATGCCGGCGAAGGTGTAGGAAAGCGGCGCCCAGTCCTGCCCTTCGTCGGCGGGCACAGCGTTCTCCGGGCGCCCGCAGCGCAGGTTGGCCGGCACCGCGACGTCGATCCGCCTGGGATGCGGCAGGCCGAGATTCGTCATGTAGCCGACGAAGTCGCCTTCGCCGATGCCGTCACCCAGGCGCGGGTTGTAGCGCTTCTCCTCGCCGACGCTGGAGACGGTCAGTCCGCGGTAGTCGTGCGCCGGGTAGACCAGGCAGGCATCCGGCAGCGGGAACACCTGCCCGCGCACCGAACGGAACAGCGTGCGCGCGTCGCCCTGCTGGAAGTCGGTGCGGCCGCAGCCGCGGATGAGCAGCGCATCGCCGGTGAAGGCCATCGACTGGTCCTCCAGCACGTAGGTGGTGCAGCCCGCGGTATGTCCCGGCGTGGCGCGCGCCTCCAGCCAGCGACGGCCGAAGGCGATTCGCTCGCCCGCATCCAAGTAGCGGTCCGCGCCCTCGGCGCCGCTCCTCGCGCTCAGCGCGATCTTCGCGCCCAGGCGCTGGCGATGCAGCCAGGCCGCGGTGACGTGGTCGGCGTGCACATGGGTCTCGATCGTCCACGCCAGCTTGAGGCCCAGTTCCTCGACCAGCGCCGCGTCGCGCCGCGCCTGCTCGAACACCGGGTCGATCATCACCGCCTCCCGCGTGGCGGCATCCGCCAGCAGATAGGTGTAGGTGGACGATTGCGGATCGAACAGTTGCCGGAAGATCATCCGGCCACTTTATACCCCCCGCTCAGGCGGGCGTGAACATCGGCACCGGCGGGCCGCCGTCGGTGGGCTTGAACACCACCCTGACCTTCTGCCCGATCCGCACGGCGTCGAGGTCGCAGTCCACGATGTTGGTCATCATGCTGACGCCCTCGTCCAGCGTCACGTAGGCGATGCAGTAGGGAACCGGGACGCCCCGGCGCAGCACGCTGCAGGTGTAGACGGTGCCGGTGCCCTTCGCGTCGCGCAATTCGGTCCGGTCCGAGAAGCAGTGCGGGCAGATGGCGCGCGGGTAGTGATGGTACTGGCCGCAGCCCGCGCAGTACTTAACCACCAGCCTGCCCGCCGCCGCGGCGTCGAAGTACGCCTTGTTCTCCGGATTGACCGCCGGCGCGGGGATTTTTCGCTCGGTCGTCATGCGCGCTCCATGATCAGCGTGGCCGAACCATGGCGCGTGCCCAGCTGCCCGCCGGTGCCCTGCGCCAGCGCGAGGCCGCAGTCCTTCACCTGCACCGCGGGATGCGCCTCGCCGCGCAGCTGGCGCACCGCCTCGATCACCTTGGTCATGCCGCCGCGGTTGGCCGGGTGGTTGTTGCACAGGCCGCCGCCGTCGGTGTTGAAAGGCAGCTTGCCGGTGCCGGAGATGAGGTTGCCATCGGCGACGAACCGGCCGCCCTCGCCCTTGGCGCAGAAGCCGAGGTCCTCGATCTGGATCAGCACCGTGATGGTGAAGCTGTCGTAGATGGAGGCGTAGCGGATGTCCCCGGGCTTGACGCCCGCTTCCTCGAATGCCGCCTTCCCCGACCAGGCCGCGCCGGAGGTCGTGAGCGTCAGCTTCCCGCCCGCCTGGCCCTTGGGCGATTCGCCCGCGCCCAGCAGGTTGACCACTGGGCGCTTCAAGGACTTCGCGATCTCCGGCCGCGCCACGATCACCGCGCCGCCGCCATCGGTGACCACGCAGCAGTCCAACCGGTGCAGCGGATCGGCGATCATGGGCGAGTCCACCACCTCCTTCACCGACACGACCTCCTTGAGCAGGGCGTGCGGGTTGTGCTGCGCGTGGTGCGAGGCGGCGACCTTCACCCACGCCAGCTGTTCGGAGGTGGTGCCGAACTCATGCATGTGACGCTTGGCCACCATGGCGTAGCTGTTGGCGACGACGATGCCGTAGGGCGCTTCGAACGGCGCATCGGGCAGATTCGCGCCCCAGCTGCGCGGCTGCGTGCCGCTGGAGCCCTCCGACCTCGGCCGGCCGGCCAGCGTCACCAGCGCGACGTTGCACTTGCCCATCGCGATCGCCTGCGCGGCGTGCGCGACGTGGATCAGGTACGACGAGCCGCCGGTGTCGGTGGACTCCATGTGCCGCACCTTCAGCCCCATGTAGTCCAGCATCGACAGCGGCCCCAGCCCGGGCGCGTCGCCGGCGCAGAAATAGCCGTCCACGTCCTGCCGGGTCAGCCCGGCGTCCTCCAGCGCGCCCTTTGCCACCTCGGCATGGAGCTGCGCTACCGACTTGTCTTCGGCCTTGCGGGTGGGGTGCTCGTAGGCGCCGACGAGGCAGGCCTTGCGTTTTATGCTCATGGGGGAATTCTGGCGTAAAATCCGCCTCCCGCGCTGGGTCGTTTCAACGCCATCCAACCACGCCGGGCGGTTAGCTCAGCGGTAGAGCACTGCTCTCACACAGCAGGGGCCACTGGTTCGATCCCAGTACCGCCCACCATCAATCCTCACGCAGGCAGGCTGAAGGTGAAGGTCGCGCCCTTGCCGAGCTCGCCCGCGGCGCGCACGCGCCCGCCGTGGCGGGTCACGATGCGCTGCACGATCGCGAGCCCCACGCCGGTGCCCTCGAACTGGTCCTCGCCGTGCAGGCGCTGGAACACGCCGAAGAGCTTGCCGGCATAACGCGGGTCGAAGCCCGCGCCGTTGTCGCGCACCCAGTACTCGTTCTCCCCGTCCCCGGCGCGGCCGCCGATCTCGATGCGCGGCTCCGCCACCTTCGCGCTGTACTTCAGCGCGTTGCCCACCAGGTTCACGAACACCTGCCGCAGCAGCGCGTGGTCGCCCTTTGCCGGCGGCAGCGCGCCGAGTTCGACATGCGCCACCGGGTACTGCGCCGAGAGCTCCGCGACCACGGCGGCGGCCAGTGCGCGCATGTCCAGCGGCGCCGGCGCCATCTCGAGCCGCGAGACGCGCGAGAAGTTCAGCAGGTCGTCGATCAACCGGCCCATGCGCACCGCGCTGCCCCGCACCACGGCCAGAAGCCGGCGGCCCTCCTCGTCCAGCTGCGACGCATGCTCGCGCTCGAGCAGGCCCGCGAAGCCGTCGACGGCGCGCAGCGGCGCGCGCAGGTCGTGCGACACCGAGTACGAGAACGCTTCCAGCTCCGCGGTGCGCTCGCGCACCCGGTCCTCCAGCTCCTCGCTGTGGCGCCGGACGCGCTCGACCAGGCGCGCCTGGCCGATCGCGATCGCGAGCTGGGCGGCGACTTCCTCGGCGATGGTGACCTGCTCGGGCGGGAAGATCCCGGTCTGGTTGCCGAAGCTGATGGCGCCGATCAGCTCGCCGCCGGAGATCATCGGCACCGCCATGTAGACGTGTACGCCGGAGGCGACCAGCGCGTCCACTTCCGGCCCGGGCGGCAGCTTGCGGGTGTCGACCACCTGCGGCTCGCCCCGCGCCAGCGCCTCGACCTCGCCCAGGAAGCGCGCCGAGAAGCGCACCCCGGGCCCGACGTGGATCCGCTGCCGGCCGGCGGCGGCGAGCCACTCGGCTTGGCCGCGCCGCGCGTCGATCAGGTTGACGACGGCGCGAGGCACGCCAAGCAGCGCGCGCAGGGGTTGCACCACCGCGCCGGCGATGTCCTGCGGCGACCGGCCCTCCAGGATCGCCCGGTCGATGCCGTGCAGCATATGCAGGCGCTCGCGGTGCCGCGCCAGCGCCTCGCGCTGGCGCCGGTGGCGCAGCTGCAGGTAGACGATGAAGAACGCGACCAGCAGGAGGTAGGCCGCGGCCGCGAGGGCGAACACCGAGTTGCGGATCCGGAACACCTGCGCCGAGGGTTGCGCGGCCACCACGCCCCAGCGGTGGCGCGCCACCGGGCTGTAGGCCGAGACCAGTTCCTCGCCGCCCTCTTCGCGCGAGATGTCGACGCCGCCGCGGCCCCGCAGCGCAGCCTGCACCGGCGGCAGGCCGGACAGGTCCACCAGTTCGCCGTTGCCGGCCCGCGCCGGATGGAACGCCGCCGTGCCCTTGTCGTCCACGACGTAGAACATGCCGCCGGGCCCGAGCTCGATGGCACGGATCCAGTCGAAGAACTTCGCCACTTCCATCTGCACGGTGAGCACGCCCAGGAGCTCGCCCGTGGCGGAGCGGATCGGCACCGCGGCGACGAATACCTTCACCTGCGGCGCAACCGGGCGCCGGTAAACGGGCGACAGGCGCGGCCGGCCGTCCTGCATCACGCCGCGGAACCACTCGCTGCCGGCGAGGTTCTGCCGCCCCGGCACCGGCATCTCGGGCACGCCCGCCACCAGGGCGCCCTCGCGGTCGACCAGGCCGATGCGCTCGATGTAGGGAATGTCCGCGGGCGCTTCGCGCAGGATGCTCGCCGCCTCTGCCCACCGCCCCGCCGCCACTAGGTCCCGGAAGCGCACGCGCGTCGCCAGCGCGACGCCGACATCCACGGCGCGGTCGAACTTCTCCGCCAGCGTGGCGGCGGCGAGCGAAGCCAGCGCAGTCCGGCGCGACAGCGCGCCCGCCGTGAGCTCACTGTGGATGGCGTACAGACTGTAGACCGCCAGGAGGCTGACCGCCACGAACCCCGCCGCCGCTGCCAGCGCGAAGCGGCGGCCGTTCGGGGCACGGGCAGCGCCGCCGAAGACCACGCCAGCGTCAAGGTTGGAGGTCGTCATCTGCGCACCAGCGGATGCTACAGGCGCACCAGCAGGACGGATGTAGGGAAATCTCCACAGGGCGGCGCCCGAAATGCGCTGCGTCAGACCAGCGAAGCCCGCTTCGCCAGGCTCTCGCGCTCGAACCCCGCGACCTTCTTGTAGGCCGCGGACATGCGCGCCAGTTCCTCCGCCGAGATCACGTCCTCGATGCGCGCGAAGGGCTTGTCGCCGGTGCGCTGCCACACCTCGCGCAGGATGGCGTCGGGCGGGTTGCTGCGATTCATCAGGACGAGGTCGCTGGTGGCTTTCAGCCGCGAGGCCTCGTAGGCCTTGAGCGCGGCACCGACATCACCCTCGCGCTTCAGGCACCCCGCCAGCGTCCTCGCATCCAGGATCGCCTGCCCTGCACCGTTCGAGCCGCGCGGATACATCGGGTGCGCGGCGTCCCCCAGCAGCGTGATGCGCCCTCGCGTCCACCACGGCAGCGGGTCGCGGTCCACCATCGGGTACTCGAGGATCGTGTCCGCCTCGCGGATGAGCTTCGCCACGTCGAGCCAGTCGAAGCGCCAGTCCGCGAACGCCGGGTAGAAATCCTCCAGCTTCCCCGGCAGGCTCCAGTCCTGCATGACGTTGCGCGGCGACTGGATCTCCGCCACCCAGTTGATGAGCTGTCGCCCTTCCCCGTCGAGCTCGTTCCGGATGGGATAGATCACCATCTTGCCGACCGCGAGCCAGCCCGCCGTGGCCATGGTGGACCCTCCCAGGAACGGCTTCATGCGCGTGACGCCGCGCCACATGTTGATGCCCTGGAAGTTCGGACCGCCCTCGCCCGGAAACAATTGCCGGCGCAGCGCGGAGTGGATGCCGTCGCAGCCGATGGCGCAGCTGCCGCGCGCCGAGGCGCCGTTCTCGAAGCGCACCGTGACCCCGCCCGCGTCCTGCTCGATCCCGGCGCATTTCGCGCCCAGCACCACCGCCTCCGCGCCCAACCGCGCGCGCGCCGCCTCCAGCAGCACCAGGTGCAGGTCGCCGCGGTGGATGGAGAACTGCGGCCACTCGTAGCCGGCGCGCAGCCCGCGCGGCTCGCTGTAGATAAACTGGCCGAAGCGGTTGTAGAAGGCGAGCGCGGCGGTCTGCACCGCGACCTTCGCGAGCGCGTCCTGCAATCCCAGCTCGGTCAGCTCCCGCGTGCCGTGCGGCAGCAGGTTGATGCCGACGCCGAGGGGCTTCACCTCCGGCGCCGCCTCGAACACTCGGGCAGCAATGCCGGCCTGGTGCAGCGACAGGGCGAGCGTGAGCCCGCCGATGCCGCCGCCGATGACGAGGACCGGGTCCAAGGCCTTCAGTCTGCGGCGATCTTCGCCTCGCGCACCAGCCTGCCCCAGCGCCCGAGGTCGGCCTCGACCAGCTGCGCGAGTTCCGCGGGCGTGCCGGTCTTCGGCGTCAGCCCCTGCTTGACCAGCCCGGCGCGCGTGTCCGGATCGCCGAGGATCGCGACCAGCTCCGCGTTCAGCGTCGCGACGATCGCCGGCGCGAGCCCGGGCGGGCCGAACATCGCGTACCAGATGTCGGCGTCGATGTCCCTCATGCCGGCGTCGGCGAGCGAGGGCACCGCCGGCGTCACCGGCGAGCGCTGCGCGCCGCCCGAGGCGAGCATCTGCAGCCTGCCGGCGTTGACGTGCCCGAGCGCCACGTGCACCGGCAGGAACATGAGCTGCACCTGGCCGCCCAGCAGGTCGGTGACCGCGCCCGCGGTGCCCTTGTAGGGGATGTGCACCACGAACACGCCGAAATGCTGCTTGAGCAGCTCCATGGCGAGGTGGTGCGGCGTGGCGTTGCCCGGCGAAGCGTAGTTGAGCCTGCCCGGCTGCGCCTTCGCCAGCGCCACCAGGTCGGCGACCGACTTCGCCGCCACCGAGGGGTGCGCCACCAGCGCCAAGTTGCCGATCGCGGCGTGGCCGACGGGCGTCATCGCCCTCGGGTCGTAGGGTACGGACTTGAACAGCACCGCGCTCTGCACGATGGTAGTCGCTGTCATCAGCAGCGTGTGGCCGTCGGCGGGCGCCTTCGCCACCGCCTCGGTGCCGATGTTGCCGCTGGCGCCGGGCCGGTTCTCGACCACCACCGGCTGCTTCAGGCGCTCGCCCATTTTCTGGCCGAGCACGCGCGCCAGGATGTCGATGCCGGTGCCAGGGGTGAAGGGGACGATGATCCGCACCGGGCGGCTTGGGTACTGCGCCTGCGCCAGGCTGGAAAACAGGACGCCAAGGAAGAGCAGGACGAGTGTGCGTTTCATGCCGGGCATTCTACCGACCTGTGCTAGTTTCAAGCCATGGTGACCCTGGATGACGTGCGCGCGGCGGCCTCGCGCATCGCCGGCGCTGTGGAGCGCACCCCGATGCTGCACAGCCGTACCCTGTCTCGGCTCACCGGCGCGGAGGTCTGGCTCAAGTTCGAGAACCTCCAGTTCACGGCTTCCTTCAAGGAGCGCGGCGCGCTCAACCGGCTGCTGGCGCTGACCGCCGCCGAGCGCAGTCGCGGTGTCATCGCAATGAGCGCGGGCAACCACGCCCAGGGCGTCGCCTTCCACGCGGCGCGCCTGGGCATCCGCGCCGTGATCGTGATGCCGCGCGGCACGCCCAACAGCAAGGTCTCCGCCACGCGGGTGCACGGCGCCGAGGTGGTGCTCGAGGGCGACACGCTGGCCGACGCCGCGGCGCATGCGCGCGAGCGGCAGGCGCGCGACGAGCTGGTGTTCATCCACCCCTACGACGACCCGGCGGTGATCGCCGGCCAGGGCACGGTGGCGCTGGAGATGCTCGAGCAGGCGCCCGGGCTGGACGCGCTGCTGGTGCCGGTGGGCGGCGGCGGCCTGGTCTCGGGGATGGCCTGCGCGGCGAAGGCGCTGCGTCCGGACATCGAGGTCTGGGGCGTGGAATCGAAGGCCTATTGCGCCATGCACCAGCGGCTCGCCGGGCTGCCGGTGGCGGTCGGCGGCGACACCATCGCCGAGGGCCTCGCGGTGCGCGACGTGGGCGAGCTCACCCTGGCGATGACGCGGGCGCTTGCCAACGGCATCCTGCTGGTGGAGGAGGAAGCCATCGAGCGCGCCATCGTCGCCCTGGTGGAAATCGAGAAAACCGTGGCCGAGGGCGCCGGCGCCGCCGGGCTCGCCGCCCTGCTGGAGCATGGCGCGCGCTTCGCGGGGCGGCGGGTCGGCATCCCGCTGTGCGGCGGCAACATCGATTCGCGCCTGCTCGCCGCGGTGCTGATGCGCGGCCTGGTGCGCGACGGCCGGCTGGTGCGGCTGCGCGTCAACCTGCCCGACGTCGCCGGCAGCCTGGCGAAGGTGGCGACCATGATCGGCGAAGCGGGCGGCAACATCATCGAGGTGCAGCACCAGCGGGTGTTCGATGCCGCGTCGGCGAAATCGGCCGAAGTCGAGTTCATGATCGAAACCCGTGGCCGCGATCACGCCCAAGCGATCCAGGACGCGCTAAGCCGGCTCTGAAATCTCCACCAGGTTCAGGTCCGGGTCGCGCACGTAGACCGAGCGGATCTTCCCCGTCGCCCCGGTCTTCATCACCGGCCCCTCGAGGATCGGGACGTTCGCCAGCTTCAGCTTCGCGATCACCGCTTCCAGCGGCACCGAGGCGATGAAGCACAGGTCCAGCGTCCCCGGCGCCGCCACGTGCGCGCGCGGCGTGAACTCCCGGCCCCACTCGTGCAGGTTGATCTTCTGATTGCCGAACTTGAGCGCCCAGCGCGTCTCGGTGGGCGTCTTGAAGGACTCCAGCGCCATGCCGAGCACCTCGGCGTAGAAACGCACGCAGCCCTCGCGGTCACGGGTGGTGAGGACGATGTGGTCGAGGTGGTCGATCATGGAATCGTGGACTGTCCCTGTTTTCCTATTTTCTCTTGAGCATGCGCAAGGGGTTGTAAGCCAGCACCACTTCGCCGCGCTGGTTCTTCACCTGGTTGGCGCTGCGCACCAGGCCACGGTCGCCCTTCGAGGTCAGGCGCGCCTCGATGACCTCGCACTCGACATGGAGGGTGTCGCCGACGAAGGTCGGGCCCTTCACGTCCAGGGTGGCATTGAGGAACGCGAGGCCGGTGTCCTGCATGGTCGGCAGCAGCAGTCCTTCGGCAAACGAATAGACCAGCGCGCCGGGCACCGGACGGCCCTTGATCGCGCGGCTGGCGTCGTCCTCCACCGTGAACAGTTCCTCGGTGAGCCAGGTCAGGTTGACGAAAGCCGCCAGGTCCGCCTCGGCGACGGTGCGGCGATGGGTGCGGAAGCGGAAGCCGACCTTCAGGTCTTCGTAGCAGTAGCCGCGGCCAACGATGGGGATGGGATCGCTCATGGTTCGAGTGTAGATCAGACCGCGGGCGGATTGCGGTCGGAGAAGGTGCCGCGCTGGTGCCAGTACGGATACGGCAGCGTCACCGCGCTGGCGGCATCGAGCTTCGCCACCTGCGCCTTGGTGAGGTTCCAGCCCACCGCGCCCAGGTTCTGGCGCAGCTGCTCCTCGTTCCTCGCGCCGATGACGAGGGTGGAGACGCTGGGCCGCTGCAGCAGCCAGTTGAGCGCGATCTGGGCGTTCGTCTTCCCGGTCTCCTTCGCGATGGCGTCGATCGCGTCCACCACCCTGAACGCGTGCTCGTCGGGCACCGGCGGGCCCTTGTCGATCACCAGCCGGCTCTGCAGCCGGCTCTCCTTGGGCAGCGGCGCCCCGCGCCGCAGCTTGCCGCCCAGGCGCCCCCAGCCCAGCGGGCTCCACACCACCGCGCCCACCTTCTGGTCCAGGGCGAGGGGCATCAGCTCCCACTCGTAGTCGCGGCCGACCAGCGAGTAGTAGGCCTGGTGCGCGACGTAGCGCGCGAGGCCGTGCTTGTCCGAATACGCGAGCGACTTCATCAGGTGCCAGCCGGAGAAGTTGGAGCAGCCGATGTAGCGGATCTTGCCCTGCTTCACCAGGTCGTCCAGCGTCCCCAGCGCCTCCTCCACCGGCGTCATCGCGTCGAAGGCGTGCAGCTGGTAAAGGTCGATCCAGTCGGTGCCCAGGCGCTTCAGGCTCGCCTCCACTGCGCGGGTCAGGTGGTGGCGGGAATGGCCCAGCTCGTTCGGCCCCGGCCCGCGGCGGAAGCTGCCCTTGGTGGAAATGATGACCTCGTTCCTGCGCCCCTTGATCGCCTGGCCGAGGATCTCCTCCGCCATGCCATTCGAGTAGCTGTCGGCGGAGTCGAACATGCTGAGTCCCGCCTCCAGGCAGATGTCCACCAGGCGCCTGGCCTCGGCGACGTCGCTCGCGCCCCAGGCCTTGAAGAACTCGGTGCCGCCGCCGAAGGTGCCGGTGCCGAAGGTCAGCGCCGGCACGAGGAATCCCGAGCCGCCCAGTTTCCTGAATTCCATCAAGGCTCCTTCGCGTGAATCGGCGGGCCCTTGAGCTCCACCGTGTTGCCTTCCGGATCGGAAAGGTAGATGGACGGGCCCTGGCCATCGGCGCCGAAGCGCGACGCGGTCTCGCCCGCCGCGATCCCGGCGGCCGCCAGCGTCGCCCGGATGGCCTTCTCGTCCCAGGGCTCCACCCGGAAGCAGAAATGGTCCAGGTTGCGGCCTTCCCTGCCCGGCGCGGCGCCGCCCGCCTGTCCCAGCTTGCCGTCCACCGGCACCAGGTCCAGCATCGAGCGGCCGGCCTTCAGCTGCACCAGCCCGAGGTCGTCCCGCCGGCGCGCCACGCTGCAGCCCAGCACGCCGGTATAGAACGCCTCCATCTTTGCCAGGTCCACGACCCGCAGCACGAGGTGGTCGAGGTCGCGGATGGGGATCATGGCGCTTGGCATCAATACGACTTGGGCAGGCCGAGCACCCGCTCGGCGATGAAGCACAGGATCATCTGCGGCGACACCGGCGCGATGCGCCCGATGAGCGATTCGCGCAGGTAGCGCTCGACGTGGTACTCCTTGGCGTAGCCGAAGCCGCCATGGGTCATCACCGCCTGCTGGCAGGCGTCGAAGCCGGCCTCGCCCGCCAGGTACTTGGCCGCGTTCGCCTCCGCGCCGCAGGGCTTGCCCTGGTCGTAGAGCCAGGCCGCCTTGAACACCATCAGGTTGGCCGCTTCTAGCTGGGCCCAGTTGGCCGCCAGCGGATGCTGGATGGCCTGGTTCTGGCCGATCGGGCGGTCGAACACGATGCGCTCCTTCGCGTAGGCGGCGGCGCGCTTCAGTGCGCAACGCCCGAGCCCGACCGATTCCGCGGCGATGAGGATGCGCTCCGGGTTCATGCCGTGCAGGATGTACTCGAAGCCCTTGCCGTCCTCGCCGATGAGGTCTTCCTCCGGAACGGGCAGCCCGTCGAAGAACACCTGGTTGGAGTCCACCGCCTTGCGCCCCATCTTCTCGATCTCGCGCACCTCGATGAACCTGCGGTCGAAGTCGGTGTAGAAGAGCGACAGGCCCTTCGCGGTGCGGGCGAGCAGCAGGACCTTCTCGGCCACCTGCGCGGTGGAGATCCAGACCTTCTGCCCGGTGACGACGTACTTCGCGCCCTTCTTCACCGCCTCGGTCTTCAGGCTGCGGGTGTTCAGGCCGGTGTTGGGCTCGGTGACCGCGAAGCAGGCGCGTTCCTTGCCCGCGATCAGGCCCGGCAGCATGCGCTCCTTCTGCGCCGCGGTGCCGAACACCACCACCGGGTTGAGGCCGAAGATGTTCATGTGCACGGCGGACGCCCCGGAGAACCCGGCGCCGGATTCCGAGATCGCCTGCATCATCACCGCCGCCTCGGTGATGCCCAGGCCGGAGCCGCCGTCGGCCTCGGGCATGGCGATGCCCAGCCAGCCGTCCTTGGCCAGCGCCTGGTGCAACTCCTTCGGGAAGCCGCCCTCCTTGTCCTTCTTCAGCCAGTAGGCGTCGTCGAAGCGCGCGCAAATTTTTGCGATGGCATCGCGGATCTGGTCCTGCTCGGGGGTGAAGGCGAAGTCCATGACCTAGGGGATGACCTTGCGCGAACGGAACTCCGAGAAGATACGCCGCATCATCTCCTCGCTGTCCATCATCTCGGTGAAGCCGAAGCGGTTGGCCTTGACGGTGCTGATGGCATTGTCCCAGTGGCGCGAGAACACCGTGTCGGCGTAGGTCCAGGGCGCAAGCCGGAAGAGATCCGTGGCGACGAGCCCATGGCGCTTCTGCAACTCCGCCCACAGGCCCGCCTTGTCCTTCATGACCTCGGCCAGCTTCATGGTCTTCACCGGGCCCGGCTTCATGCCGAACATGTCCGCCACCCGTTCCCACATGAAGTTCCAGCGGAAGGCATCGCCGTTGCCGATGTTGAAGGCCTGGTTGGCGGCGCGCGGGTCGGTCGAGGCCCACAGCATGGCGCGGTTGAGCAGGCCGACGTCGCTCGTGAATGTGAGCGCATCGTACGTCGCCTGCGTTCCCGGGAAATACAGCGGCTCGCCCAGCGCCTTCATGATCGTGGCGTAGGCCGCGATCACGGTCATGAGGTTGATGCGCGCGCCATTGGCGTAGCCGCACACCGCGCCCGGCCGGGTGGTGGACCAGGTCCAGGCCTGCCCCGCCTGGCGCTTGAGGACATGGGCGTGTTGCGCCTCGTAGAAATAGGCCGGCACGCAGGCCGGATCGTCCTCGCGCGCCGGCGTGCGGTAGGGGCCCAGGTGGTAGCCGTACTGCTTCACGCCTTCCAGGACGTGCACATGCTCGAGCTTTCGGATCCGCGGCAGCGCGGCATCGAGGAAGTTGGCGCACAGGCGCGTGTTGAGCTCGTTCTCCTCGTCCAGCGTGCGGCCGTTGAGGAGCGCGGTGTAGAAGACATGGGTGACATCCTCGATGCCGGTCAGCTTCGCCTTCGCATCCGCCGCCTCGAGCAGGTCCGCGGGAATGTGGCGCAGCCAGCTTCCCAGCTCCGGCGCGCCGCGCGAGATGCCGATGACCTTCCAGCCCTTCCCATGCAGCAGCTGCGCCATGTTGCTGCCGCACATGCCGCCGACGCCGGCGATGAGGGCGAACTTGCCAATCATTTGGGCGTGTAGCGCCGCTCGGGACTCTCGCCGTACGGCGGAGCGTAGATCACCATCACCTTGGCCTTGTCGCTGGTCACCAGCAGCAGATGCATGGTGTCGGCCGGAAAGAAGCAGGCCTCGCCCGGCTTCATCTCGAACTTGTCTCCACCGATCTCGACGTGGGCCTCTCCTTCCAGCAGGTAGCACACCTGCTCGATGCCGGGGTGGGCATGCGGCAGCGCGCCCTTGCCGCGCTCGACCTCGCCGATGAGCACCTCGAGCTGCTTGGCGCCCACGGTCTCGGGTCCGATGAGGCGGAAGTTCCTCGTGCCGGTATGGTTGGCCGGTGAATACGGCGTCACGTCCGCCTGCCTGACCAGGTATTTCGATTTCATTCGTTATCCCTCCGCGTCGAGCCAGTTGTACAGTGCAATGCCCCCGTCCACCACCACGGTGCTGCCGGTCATGTAGGCGCCGTACTTCTCAGACAGGATCGCGACCGCCATGGGAGCGATGTCCGCCGGCTTGCCGACGCGCCCGAGCGCGATCCGGTCCACCAGCCCCGGGGAGCCCTTGAAGCCGGCGCCCGGCACTGCACCAGGCGCGATGGCGTTGACGCGGATGCCGTCCTTGCCCAGCGCGCGCGCCAGTTCCTTCATCACCATCGTCTGCCCGGCCTTTGAGGCAGAGTAATGCGGCAGGTTGCGCGGCGAATCGGCGTGCAGCGAGGTGACGAACAGCATGCGTCCCTTGATCTTGAGCTCGCGCATGTGGCGGCCGAGCGCCTGCGCAATGAGGAAGCCCGCGTTCAGGTTCACTTCCAGCATCGCGCGCCACTCGGCCTCGGTGACGGCGAGCGCGGTCTGGGCCTCGCGCCGCGGCGGGCTGGCGGCGTGGACGAAGATCGAGACCTGCGCCAGCCGGCGGATCGCGGCCTCGGCGAGCTTCGCCGCCTCGCCGGGCAGCGACAGGTCGGCGTCCCTGAGGTCGGCGCGCATCACGGTGGCGCCCTCGGCCTGCAGCGCATCGGCGATGGCCAGGCCGATGCCGCCGCCGGTGCCGGTCACCAGCGCGGTGTCATTCGGCAGCAGCAGGCTGTGCCTCCGGCAGGGGTTGCTTGCGCTCGCGCACCAGCAGCACGTAGGCCACCGGCACCACGAACAGGGTGAAGAAGGTGCCCAGGGTCAGGCCGCCGACGATCACCCAGCCGATGGGCTGGCGCGCCTCGGACCCGGCCCCGGTGGCCAGGGCCAGCGGCAGGCTGCCCAGCACCATGGCGCCGGTGGTCATCAGGATCGGCCGCAGGCGCAGCGCGGCGGCCTCGACCACCGCCTCCAGCCGCGCCATGCCCTTGTCGCGCAGCTGGTTGGCGAACTCCACGATCAGGATGCCGTGCTTGGTGATGAGGCCGATGAGCATGACCAGGCCCACCTTCGAATACACGTTCAGCGTCCCCCCGGAGAGCTTGAGCGCGAGCAGCGCCCCCAGCGCCGCCAGCGGCACCGTGAGCATGATGATGAAGGGCGAGACGAAGCTCTCGAACTGCGCCGAGAGCATCAGGTAGATGAACACGAGCGCCAGCAGGAAGGCGAACGCGAGCGCCGCGCCGGACTCGCGGAACTCGCGCGCCGGGCCGTCGAGCGCGGTGCGGGCGCCCTGGTCCAGGACCTCCTTCGCCGCCGCCTCCAGCTCCTGCAGCGCCTCGCCCAGGGTGTAGCCGGTGGCGATGTTGGCCGACAGGATCGCGGCGCGCTGGCGGTTGAAGTGGTTCAGTTCCTTCGGGCCGACGGTCTCGCGCACCGAGACCAGGTTCGACAGCTGCACCAGCCGGCCGTCGCGCGCGCGCACCGAGATCGAGGTGAGGTCGGCGGGCGTGCTGCGGTCCTTGCCCTCGAGCTGGACGATGACGTCGTACTGCTTGCCCTCGCGCTTGAAGCGCGTCACCTGCCGCCCGCCCAGCAGCGTCTCCAGGGTGCGGCCGATGACGTCGATGTCGATGCCCAGCGTCGAGGCCTTCTCGCGGTCGATGTCCACCGCCAGCTGCGGCTTGTTCAGGCGCAGGTCCACGTCCGGGTTGGCGATGGCCTTGATCTGCCGCGCCTTCGCCAGCAGCTTGCCGGTCAGCGCCTCCAGCTCCTCGTAGGAGTTGGCCTGGATCACGAACTGCACCGGCGGGTTGCGGAAGCTCTGCCCCAGCGACGGCGGGTTGATCGGGAACGCCAGCACCCCGGGCAGGCCCATGAACATCTTCGGCCCGAGCTCCGCGGTGATGTCCTGGGTCTTGCGCGCGCGCTCCTCCCAGGGCTTCAGCTGCACGAAGCCGATGCCGAAGTTGACCGGGTTGGGGCGCTCCAGGCCCGGCGCCACCGCGGTGAAGTAGGAGCGGATCTCCGGCACCTGCGAGAACAGGCCTTCCACCTGGCGCATGTAGCCGTCGGTGTAGTCCACCGACGCGCCCTCCGGGGCGAGCACCAGCGTGATGAAGAAGCCGCGGTCCTCCAGCGGGGAGAGCTCGTCCTTGAGCGTCATGTAGGTCGCCGCGGTCCCGGCGAGCACCGCCAGGAAGACAAGGCCCACCAGGAGCTTCACGCGCAGCAGCCAGCGCAGCACGCGCCGGTAGCCGGCGGTCATGCCGTTGAAGAAGCGCTCCATGGCGAGGTAGACCCCGCCGTGGACCTCGTGGGCCTTGAGGATGCGCGAGCACATCATCGGCGTCAGCGTCAGCGCGACGAACCCGGACACCGCCACCGCGCCCGCCACGGTGAGCGCGAACTCCGCGAACAGGCGCCCGGTGTTGCCCGGCACGAAGGCCACCGGCGCGAACACCGCGGTGAGCGTGAGCGACATCGCGATCACCGCGAACGCGATCTCGCGCGAGCCGTCGGCCGCGGCCCGGCGCGGGTCCTTGCCCATCTCGACGTGGCGGTGGCAGTTCTCCAGCACCACGATGGCGTCGTCCACCACCAGGCCGATGGCGAGCACCAGCCCGAGCAGGGTCAGCACGTTGATGGTGAAGCCGAACAGGTACAGGAAGAACACCGCCCCCACCAGCGACACCGGGATGGTGACGAACGGGATCAGCGTGGCGCGGAACGACCTCAGGAAGACGAAGATCACCAGCATCACCAGCACCACCGCCTCGGCCATGGTGCGGTACACGCCCTCGATGGAGCGCTCGATGAACACCGAGGAATCGAAGGCGATGGCGAGGCTCATGCCCTCGGGCAATGTCGGCTGCATTCGCGCCATCTCCGCCTTCACCGCGCGCGCCACGGTGAGCGTGTTGGCGGTGGACTGCTTCACCACCCCCAGCCCGACCGAGGGATTGCCGTTGACGCGCACGATGTTGCGCTCGTCCAGCGCCCCCAGCTCGGCCCGCCCGACATCGCGCAGCCGCACCGGGTAGCCGCGCGACTCGGCGAGGATCAGGCTGTTGAACTGCTCCTCGGTGCGCAGGTCGGCCTCGGTGAGCACGGTGAACTCGCGCTGGCGCGACTCGATCCGGCCCGAGGGAATCTCCACGTTCTGCCGCCTCAAGCCCGCCTCCACGTCCTGCGTGGTGAGGCCATAGGCCGCGAGGCGCTCGCGGTCGATCCAGAGGCGCATGGCGTAGCGCCGCTCGCCGCCGATGATCACCGAGGCCACGCCGGGCAGCGTCTTCATGCGGTCGGCGACGTAGCGGTCGGCGTGGTCCGAGATCTGCAGCGCGCCGTGCCGGTCCGAGGACAGGCGCATCCAGATGATGGCCTGCGCATCGGCCTCGATCTTGGACACCACCGAGTCGTCCGCCGCCTCCGGCAGCAGCGCGCGTACCCGCGCCACCCGGTCGCGCACGTCGTTGGCGGCGGCGTCCACGTTGCGCTCCAGCACGAACTCCACGGTGATCTGCGACACCTCCTCGCGGGAGACCGACTTCACCGTGCGCACGCCCTCGATTCCGGAGATGGAATCCTCCAGCGGCTGCGTGATCTGCGATTCCATCACCTGGGGGCTCGCGCCCTTGTAGACGGTCCTCACCGACACCACCGGGGTGTCGATCTTCGGGTACTCGCGCACCGACAGGCGCTCGAAGGAGATCGCGCCCACCAGCACGATCAGGAGCGACATGACCGTGGCGAAGACGGGGCGGCGGATGCAGAGCTCGGGGAGTTGCATCAGCTATTCCCGAACATGACTTTGACTTTGAACTTGACCTTATACGATCTCGTGTTTTCCGCGCCGTTGCTTTTCGCGGAAAACACGAGACAAAAGGACCTCCGATCTGACGCGACGCCCGGCATCGGAGGCATGCGGATCATGTGTTCCCTGTTTCTCGTGCTTTCGACAAAAGAAAAAGCGTCGAAAGCACGAGATCGTATAAGGTCAAAGTCAAAGGCAAGGCCGCTACCCCTTCTTCTCCGGCGCCGCCGCCGCGGGCTTGTCCTGCATCAGCATCACCGCCGCGCCGGGAAACAGGCGCAGCGTGCCGTCGGTGACCACCAGGTCGCCGCCGGCGACGCCGCTGGTGACCTCGACTTCGCCCGGCTTCCGGATGCCCAGCTGCACCTTGACCATGTCGGCCTTGCCGTTGGCGACGCGGAACACGAAGCTGTCGCGGCCCCTGGGCACGATGGCCTGCTCCGGGATCCACACCGCCTTGTCGCGCGTGCCCAGCTGCAGGACGACGCGCGCGAACATGCCGGGCCGCAGCTTGAAGTCCGCGTTGGCGACCCGGGCGCGGACCAGGATGGTGCGGGTGCCTTCGTCGATGCCGGGCTCGATGGCGTAGATGGCGCCGCCGAAGTCCTGGTCCGGATAGGCGTCCACCGCCGCCTTCACCTTCTGCCCGGGACGCACGCGCGAGGTGTACGACTCGGGGACGCGGAAATCCATCTTCAGCTGGTCCATCTTCTCCAGCCGCGCGATGTCGGTGCCGGCTGCGACGAAGGCCCCGGCGCTGACGCTGCGCAGGCCGATGACGCCGGCGAAGGGCGCGCGCAGCTCGGACTTGGCCAGGCGCGCCTCGATCTCGCGCACCGCGGCGCCCGAGCGCGCGGCATTGGACCGCGCCTCGTCCAGGCCCTGCTGGCTGATGAAGTTCTTCCGGTGCAGGTCTTCGGCGCGCTCCAGGCGCTGCGCGTCGAGCGTCGCCTGCGCCGTGGCCGAGGCGAGCTGCGCCTTCGCTTCGCCGGCGTCCAGGGTCGCGAGCAGCGCGCCGCGCGCAACGCGCTGGCCCTCCTCGAAGCGGATGTCGGCGATGCGGCCGGCGATCTCGGGGCGGATGACCACGGATTCGTCGGCGCGCAGGGTGCCCACGGCGCTCGCCTCGTCCACGGCCGGTGCGACTTTCGCCGCCACCGCCTTCACCGGCATCGCCGGCGGGCCCTCGGCAGGTGACTTGGCGTCCTTGGCGGGCTGTGCCAGCGCGGCGCCCGCAAACAACACCAGGAGTAGGGCTATCCGCATGATCAGGCTGCGGATTTTACTTGATCCCGGTGCCCGTCTTCGCACGTTTCTCTGCCAGCCCCTCGCGGGTCATCGCCCTGTCAAACACAGGGCGCAGGACCTGTCCGGCACGGCTTAACCTGCATCAAATCCGGGCGATCTGCCAGAGCGCAGCATCGCAGCCATGGCGAGCATCACCGACCGCATCGACAGCATCACCTACATCCCGCCCGAGCGCCTGCGGGCCGCGCCGCCCGCTCCCCGCAGCGTCAAGATCGAAGTCTCGCCGCGCTGCAACTACCGCTGCGGCTTCTGCGCCCTGCGCACCCGCGAAGTGCAGCCGAAGTGGGACATGGATCTCGGACTGTTCAAGCGCATCACCCGCGAGATGCGCGA
>JALHLN010000011.1 GCA_022844545.1 Burkholderiales bacterium
CAAGAACGTGATCGCCAAGTGCTACGGCGGCGACGTCAGCCGCAAGCGCAAGCTGCTCGACAAGCAGAAGGAAGGCAAGAAGCGCATGAAGCAGGTGGGCTCGGTGGAGATTCCCCAGGAGGCTTTCCTCGCCGTGCTGCAGATGGGAGACAAGTGACCTTCGCCCGGATCAAGGCGCGCGGGACATGACGTTCGCGCTGTTCCTGCTCGCGCTGCTGGCGGTGACCGGCGCGGTCTGGGCGCTGGAAGCCGGCTGGCTGGCGAAGCGCCGCGCCGCCGGCTCGAAGCAGCCCTGGTGGGTGGAGTATTCGGTCAGCTTCTTCCCGGTGATCCTGGTGGTGTTCCTGCTGCGCTCGTTCCTGGTCGAGCCGTTCAAGATTCCCTCGGGCTCGATGATTCCGACCCTGCTGGTGGGCGATTTCATCCTGGTCAACAAGTACACCTACGGCATCCGGGTCCCGGTGCTCAACAACAAGCTGGTCGAGGTGAACCTGCCGCAGCGGGGCGACGTCATGGTGTTCCGCTATCCGGACGACCCGACGCTCGATTACATCAAGCGCGTGGTCGGACTCCCGGGCGACCGCGTCGAGTACCGCGACAAGCGCCTCACGATCAACGGCGCCCAGGTTCCGCTGCGGCAGGTCGAGGACTACCTGCACCGCGAGCGGATGCAGTTCGCGCGCCGCTACGTCGAGACCCTCTCCGGTGCCGGCCACGAGATCCTGCTCGAGGACGAGGCGCAGGGCTACCTGCCGGCGCAGCACTCGTTCCCGTTCTCCGGGAATTGCACATACAATACCGCCGGGCTGGCCTGCACGGTGCCGGCCGGACACTACTTCGTCATGGGCGACAACCGCGACAATTCGAGCGACAGCCGGGTCTGGGGATTCGTCCCGGACGGCAACGTCGTCGGCAAGGCGTTTTTCATCTGGCTCAACCTGAACGAACTGGGTCGCTTCGGCCCCTTCAAGTGACCGGTTCGTCGGGCAGCCTCATCGGGAGAGCGGGCATGCGCAGAAAGCAACTCGGTTTGAGCCTCGGGGCCCTGATGGCGGGGGCGTTCGTCTTCATCGTCCTCGCGCTGCTGGGGATGAAGGTCGCGCCGTCCTACCTGGAGTTCTTCACCATCAAGAAGGCGGTGGTCGCCCTGTCCGCCGAGAAGCGCGGCGCCTCGCCGAACGACATCCGCAAGTCGTTCGACCAGCGCGCGCAGGTGGACGACATCAACACCATCAAGGGCTCCGACCTGGAGATCACCAAGGAAGGCAACGAGATCGTGATCAACGCCGCCTACCGCAAGGAGATCCCGTTGTTCGGCAACGTCGGCCTGCACATCGATTTTGCGGCGAGCTCCAGGGAATAGTCGCGCCGCCGGCAGCAAGCGCGACCCCGGCGCCGGCCGCCCGGCGCTGGAGCGGGCCCTGGGTCACCGCTTCCGCAACAGCGGCCTGCTCGAACAGGCGCTCACGCACCGCAGCTTCGGCTCGCCGCACAACGAGCGCCTGGAGTTCCTCGGCGACGGCGTGCTCGGCTGCGTGATCACCGAAGAGCTCTATTCCCGCTTTCCCGAGCGCACCGAGGGCGAGTTGTCGCGCCTGCGCGCCAACCTGGTGCGTGAAACCGCGCTGGCCGGCGTCGCACGGGCGCTGGGATTGTCCGCGTTCCTGCGCCTGGGGGAGGGCGAGCTCGCCAGCGGCGGCGCGGACCGCCCCTCGATCCTCGCGGACGCCCTCGAGGCGGTGTTCGGTTCGGTGTTCCTCGATGGCGGCTACCAGGCGGCGAGGACCTCCGTCCTGAAAGTGTACGACGAGGCGCTTGGTCGCCTGAATCCGGGCGAGACCTCGAAGGATGCCAAGACGCGGCTGCAGGAGCTGCTGCAGGGCAAGCGCCAGAAGCTGCCGCAATACCGCGTGGTGGCGACACGTGGCGCCGCCCACAAGCAGACCTTCGAGGTCGAGTGCAGCGTGGACGGCTCCGGCGGCGAGCCGAAGCGGGCGACGGGATCGGGCAGCTCGCGCCGCATCGCGGAGCAGCAGGCCGCCGAGCATATGCTGGAGTTGCTGACGCAGGGCGCCGGCGCTTGAGCACATGAGCACATTCCGCTGCGGCACCGTGGCGCTGGTGGGGCGGCCCAACACCGGCAAGTCCAGCCTGCTCAACCGCCTGCTCGGCCAGAAGGTCGCGATCGTTTCGCCCAAGCCGCAGACCACGCGCCATCTGGTGCGAGGCATTCTCACCACGCCGGACTGCCAGGTCGTCTTCACCGATTCTCCCGGCTACCAGACGCGGCACGTCAACCCGCTCAACCGCGCGCTCAACCGGCGCGCAAGCGAGGCAGCCCAGGACACCGACGCAGTGCTGTTCGTGGTCGAGGCCACGCGCTACGGCGGCGCCGACCAGGCGGTGCTCGCGCGCCTGCCGAAGGCCGCGCGCATCGTGGCGGCGGTGAACAAGGTGGACCTGGTGAAGGGCAGCGGCGCGCTGCTGCAGCTGGTGGCGAAGCTGGACCGGGAACAGCGCTTCGCGGCGATCGTGCCGGTCTCGGCGCAGACCGGAAAGAACGTTCCGGAACTGCTGCGCGTGCTGCGCGAAATGCTCCCCGAACGGCCGGCGATCTATCCGCCGGACCAGCTCACCGACCAGGACGAGCGTTTCTTCGCCGCCGAGATCCTGCGCGAGAAGCTGTTCCGCCTGCTGGGCGAGGAACTGCCGTACCGTTGCGAGGTGGTGATCGACAGCTTCAAGGAAGAGGGCCGCCTGCGGCGGATCGAGGCATCGATCTGGGTGGAGCGCGAGAGCCAGAAGCCGATCCTGGTGGGCAAGGGCGGCGAGAAGCTCAAGCGCATCTCCACAGCGGCGCGGCTGGACATGGAGAAGCTGTTCGGCGGCAAGGTCTACCTCGGCACCTGGGTCAAGGTGAAGAACGACTGGAGCGGCGACGCGCGCTTCCTGAGGCAGCTGGGGTATGGCTGAACGGCCGGCATGAAGCGGCGCGCGGACAATGAGCACGGGTTCGTCCTGCACGCCTGGCCGTACAAGGAGACCAGCCTGATCGTGGAGGTGTTCTCGCGCAGCCGCGGCCGCCTGGGCATCCTCGCGCGGGGCGCGCGCCGCCCGCGCTCCTCGCTGCGCGGGCTGCTGCTCGCGTTCCAGCCCCTGCGCCTGAGCTGGAGCGGCTCCGCGGAACTGGGCACGCTCACCAGCGCGGAATGGAGCGGCGGCGAGGCGGCGCTCTCGGGCGCCGGATTGATGTGCGGCTTCTACCTGAACGAGCTGCTGCTGCGTCTCCTGCCGCGGGAGGATCCGCACGAGGCCCTGTTCGACGCCTATGCCGGGGCACTGGCGCGGCTGGCCGCGGGCGAGCCGCAGGCCCCGGTGCTGCGGGCCTTCGAGCGGCGCCTGCTCGCCGAACTGGGCTATGCTCCCCTGCTCGAGCGCGAGGCGGCGGGTGCGGTGGTCGAGCCGGACAAGCGCTATGCGTACCAGCCGGATCGCGGGCCGGTGGAGGCGAAGGGCGGCAGCGGAGACATGTTCGTGCGCGGCAGCACGCTGCTGGACATCGCGCGCGACGACTACCGCGCGCCGGAAACGCGCGAGGAGGCGCTGCGGCTGATGCGCGCGCTGATCGCGGAACGGCTGGGCGGCCAGGCGCTGCACACGCGGGCGGTGCTCGCGGAACTGAAGGTCCTATGATCGAACTTGGCGTCAACGTGGATCACGTGGCAACCGTGCGGCAGGCGCGGCGCACCTACGAACCCGACCCGGTCTGGGCCGCGGTGGAGGCGCACCTGGGGGGCGCGGGCGGCATCACGGTGCACCTGCGCGAGGACCGCAGGCACATCCAGGACGAGGACGTGAGGCGCCTGCGCGAGCTCACCCACATCAAGCTCAACCTGGAGATGGCGGCCACCGACGAGATGGTCGCGATCGCCTGCCGCATCAGGCCGGAGATGGCGATGCTGGTGCCCGAAGGGCGGCACGAGGTGACCACCGAAGGTGGCCTCGACATCGCGTCACAGGAAGCCCGGCTCAAGGGCCACGTGGCCAGGCTCGCCGGCGCCGGCATCGTGGTGTCCGTGTTCATCGACGCCGAGGCGCGGCAGGTCGAGGCGGCGAAGCGGGTCGGGGCCGCGGTCTGCGAAGTCCATACCGGGCCGTATGCCCATGCCTTCCACGCCAAGGGACGCGACGCCGAAAGCGCCGCGGTGGTGGCGGAACTGGAGAAGGTCCGCGCCACGGGCGAGCGCATCCGGGCGCTCGGCATGCGCTTCAACGCCGGCCACGCGCTCAACTACTTCAACGTCGAGCCCGTGGCCCGCCTCGCTGGCGTGCGTGAGTTGCATATCGGCCATGCGATCGTGTCGCGGGCGGTGTTCATCGGCATGCGCGAGGCGGTGCGCGAGATGAAGCAGCTCATCACCCAGGCGGCGCGGTGATCTGCTGCCCGGCCCTCGCCGTCGTGACCCTCGAATGCGACGCGTAAGGACGCGCCTGCCGCAGGGCGTGGCGGTGCTGGATCCCGCCGGCCCGGCGCTCACAGACGACGACCGCCGACGCATGATGCATCCGGCTGTGGGCGGCGTCATCCTGTTCGCGCACAACTACCAGGATCCGGCACAGCTCGCCGCGCTCACCGATGAGATCGCCAGCCTGCGCGAGCCGGAGTTGTTCATTTGCGTGGACCACGAGGGAGGCCGGGTGCAGCGCTTCAGGGACGGATTCACTACGATCCCGCCGATGCAGCGCCTGGGCAGGCTCTGGGATCGCGATCGCGACGGAGCCCTGGTTTGCGCTCATGCCGTGGGCTACGTGATCGCGGCCGAGCTGGCCGCCCATGGGGTGGATTTCAGCTTCACGCCGGTGCTCGACCTCGATTACGGCAGCAGCGAGGTCATCGGCCATCGCGCCTTCCACTACGACCCGAACGCGGTCGGCGCGCTCGCCGCGGCGCTGGTGAAGGGACTGGCCGGGGCCGGTTCGGCGGCGGTGGCCAAGCATTTCCCGGGACACGGCTACGCCACGATGGATTCCCACGTCGGCGTGCCGCGCGACGAGCGCAAGACCGCGGACATCCTGCGCAAGGACGTCGCGCCCTACGCGCCGGTGATCGCGGCGGGGCTCGCCGGCGTGATGCCGGCGCATGTCATCTACCCGGAAGCCGATCCGGAGCCGGCGGGGTATTCGCGCTACTGGCTGCAGGAGGTGCTGCGCGCGCGCCTTGGTTTCGACGGCCTGATCTTCAGCGACGACCTCGCAATGGAGGGCGCCAGCACGGCGGGGGGCATCCCCGAGCGCGCCCGGGCCGCGCTGGCGGCGGGCTGCGACATGGTGCTGCTGTGCCAGAACCCGGAAGGGCAGGACGCGCTGCTGGAGGCGCTGGGGGAGGCGCCGATGGCGGTCCCGGAGCGCGCCGAGCGCATGCGCCACAAGGGCGGCCGGGATCTCAGGAAAAGCGTGGCCTACCGGGAAGCCCTGCAGGCCATGGAGAAGATTCCCTAGGGCGCTATGCGCGCTCCATATAGCTGCCGTCGTTGGTCGAGACCTTGATCTTCTCGCCCTTGTTGATGAACGGCGGCACCTGGACGATCAGCCCGGTTTCCGTGGTCGCCGCCTTGAAGGTGTTGGTGGCGGTGGCGTTCTTGATGCCGGGCTCGGTCTCGGTCACGGTCAGGACCACCGAGGGCGGCAGTTCCAGGCCGATGGCGCGGCTGTTATAGAAGTTCACCTGCACCGACATGTTCGGCAGCAGGTAGCCGGTCTGGCCCTCGAGGAACTCGGCCGACAGCGGCATCTGCTCGTAGTTTTCCTTGTCCATGAAGACGTAGCTGTCGCCGTCCTGGTACAGGTACTCCATCTCGCGCGGATCGACGAAGGCGCGCTCGATCTTGTCCTCGGTGCGGAAGCGCTGGTTGGTCTTGGTGCCGGCCTCGATGTCCTTCATCTCGACCTGCATGAAGGCGCCGCCGCGGCCGCCGACGTGCACGTGGTAGCACTTTAGGACGCGCCAGACGCGCTTGTCCCACTCCAGGAGGTTGCCGACGCGGAGCTCGACTGCGGATACCTTTGCCATTGCCCAAGTCCTTGAAAAGGGGCCGAATTATAATCCAATCCCATGTTCGATCCGAAAGCCTTCGTCGCCGGCCTGCCCAACCTTCCCGGGGTGTACCGGATGCTGGGCGCCCAGGGCGAGCCGCTGTACGTGGGCAAGGCGGGCGACCTGCGCAAGCGCGTCGGCTCCTACTTCAGCAAGCAGGACCAGAGCCCGCGCATCCGCATGATGCTGGCGCAGGTGGCGGGGATCGAGACCACGGTGACGCGCTCCGAGGGCGAGGCGCTGCTGCTGGAGAACAACTACATCAAGAGTCTGGCGCCGCGCTACAACATCCTGTTCCGCGACGACAAGTCCTATCCCTACCTGATGATCACCGGCCACGCCTTCCCGCGCCTGGGCTTCCATCGCGGATCACGCGACCGTGCGAACCGCTACTTCGGCCCGTTCCCGCATTCTCACGCGGTGCGCGAGAGCATCCAGCTGCTGCAGCGGGTGTTCCGCCTGCGCACCTGCGAGGACTCGGTGTACGCCAACCGCTCGCGCCCCTGCCTGCTGCACCAGATCCGCCGTTGCACGGCGCCCTGCACCGCGCAAATCAGCACCGAACGATACGCGCAGGACGTGAAGGGCGCGGAGCTGTTCCTGCAGGGCCGCGAGGATGACGTCATCCGGATGCTGAACGACAAGATGCACGAGGCTGCGGCCGCGCTGCGCTACGAGGAGGCGGCGCTGTTCCGCGACCAGGCGCGGGCGTTGTCGCGCGTGCAGGCGCGGCAATACGTCGAATCGGACCGCGGCGTCGACGCCGATGTCGTCGCCTGCGAGATGGAGCGCGGCATGGCGTGCGTCAACCTGGTCATGATCCGGGGCGGACGGCACGTCGGCGACCGCAGCTTCTTCCCGCAGAACGCCGACCGCGCGAGCGCGAGCGAGGTTCTCTCGGCGTTCCTCGCGCAGCACTACCTGGAGCAACCGCCGCCGCCGCTGGTGCTGGTGGGCGCGGAGGTGGAGTTCGAACTCGCCGGTACCCAGGTCCAGTCCGCGTTGCAGGGCGAGCGCCGCGTCTGGGTCGAGATGGCGGCAAAGAACGCGCAACTAGCGCTGGCGCAGCGGGCGCGGGAGAAGAGCACTCAGGAAGCGCGCATCGTCGCCCTGCGCGAGGCGCTCGGCCTGCCGGAAACGGCCCAGCGCATCGAGTGCTTCGACATCAGCCACACTTTGGGCGAGGCGACGGTGGCCTCCTGCGTGGTCTACGACCGCCACGCCATGCAGCGCGGCGAGTACCGGCGCTTCAACATTCGGGACGTCACCCCGGGCGACGACTACGGCGCCATGCGCCAGGCCCTGGAGCGACGCTATAGCCGCGTCTCGTCGGAGGAGGGGCGGATGCCCGATCTCGTTCTGATCGACGGCGGCAGGGGACAGCTCAATGCGGCCCGCGCGGCGCTCGCCGAGCTGGGCCTGAGCGACGTCAACGTGCTGGGGGTCGCCAAGGGCCCGGAGCGCCGCCCGGGCCTGGAGGAACTGGTCCTGGCGGTCGAAGGGCAGGTTCTGTCGCTGCCGGCCGACCACGCCGGTCTGCACCTGATCCAGAGCATCCGCGACGAGGCGCACCGATTCGCGATCGCCGGTCATCGCGCGCGCAGGGGCAAGGCGCGGGTAACATCCACCCTGTCCGAGATTCCCGGCATCGGCGCCAAGCGGCGCCTGAAGCTGCTGGCGCATTTTGGCGGTTTGCAGGGCGTCCAGTCGGCTGGCGTGGACGACCTGACGAAGGTGCCGGGCGTGAGCCGGGCACTGGCCGAGAAGATCTACCGCCACCTGCACGCCTGACCTGGTCCCGCCTTCCATGCCGCTCAACCTGCCCAACCTGATCACGCTGCTGCGGATCGTGCTGATCCCGCTGATCGTCGGCGTCTTCTACCTGCCGGACGACTGGCTGAGCGGGGAGGGCAAGAACATCGCGGCCACGGCGATCTTCATCTTCGCCGCGATCACCGACTGGCTGGACGGCTATCTGGCGCGCAAGCTGAACCAGATGTCCGCTTTCGGCGCCTTCCTGGACCCGGTGGCCGACAAGCTGGTGGTGGTTGGGGCGCTGATCGTGCTGCTGAAGCTGGGCCGGGTGGACATGGTGGTGGGGCTGATCATCATCGGTCGCGAGATCGCGATCTCGGCGCTGCGCGAATGGATGGCGCAACTGGGTCAGGCGAAGAGCGTGGCGGTGGCATTCATCGGCAAGCTGAAGACGGTGCTGCAGATGGTGGCGATCCCGTTGCTGTTGTTCGAGGATCCGCTGTTCGGCATGGTCGATTGCCGCGCGCTCGGTACTGTGCTGATCTACGTCGCCGCAGTGCTGACGGTGGTGTCGATGCTGTACTACCTGCGACGGGCGCTGCCGCTGGCCCGGGGTTGAGGTATAATCCGGCTCCGTTTCCGCGGGAGTAGCTCAGTTGGTAGAGCGTAACGTTGCCAACGTTAAGGTCGCCGGTTCGAGACCGGTCTCCCGCTCCAGATTACGTTAGGGAAGGCCGAAGGGCCTTCCCTTTGCTTTTTGCAACCCGGCGGGGTGGCAGAGTGGTCATGCAGCGGCCTGCAAAGCCGTGTACGCCGGTTCGATTCCGACCCCCGCCTCCAGCCTCCCACGTCAGGCCTGCCCGGGTGGCGAAACTGGTAGACGCAGGGGACTTAAAATCCCCCGGCCGCAAGGCCGTGCTGGTTCAAGTCCGGCCCCGGGCACCAAAGCGTAGTTCCAAGCCGTCCAACATCGTCCGATCTTCGGCGCTCCTCAGAGGGGGAATGCCGTCGATGCCATCCGCAGCCGTCCAACCGCGTCCCTAGACATCTTGGGGGTACTGGGGGTACTTTTCGGGGTACCAGCCACCCGGAACCCGGGAGATACCCCCAGATGGCCCTCAGCGACACTGCTGTCCGGAACGCCAAGCCGAAGCCCGCCGCGTTCAAACTCGCCGACGGCGAGGGCATGTACCTGCTGGTGAAACCCGATGGCGCGAAGTACTGGCGCCTGAAGTACCGCTACGAGGGCAAGGAGCGCCTCCTGGCGCTCGGCGTCTATCCGGAGGTCAGTCTCAAGGCCGCGCGCGCCAGGCGCGCTGAGGCCCGCGAGAAGCTGGCTCATGGGCTGGATCCGATGGTAGAGAGGAAAGCCACCAACCGCATGCGGCGTCTGCAGGCGGCGAACACCTTCGAGGCCATCGGCCGGGAGTGGTGGGCGGCCAAGAAGGGCGGCTGGGCGCCGGCGCACGCGGCCGCGGTCCTCTCCCGCCTGGAGAAGCAGCTCTTCCCCGCGCTCGGAGCGCGCCCCGTGGCGCAGATCGAGCCCGGGGAGGTCCTGGACACCATCCGCACGATCGAGAAGCGGGACGCCCTCGAGCTCGCCTCCAAGACCCGCATCGTCGCCGGGCAAGTGTTCCGCTACGCCGTGGCCACCGGCCGCGGGAAGTCCGATCCGACCCGGGACCTGCGCGGCGCCTTCAAGACCCGGGAGCCCACCCACTACGCGAAGCTCGCCGAGGCGGACCTGCCGGAGTTCCTCGCCAAGCTGGAGAAGTACGACGGCACCGTGACGACCCGCCTCGCGATCAAGCTGCTGCTGCTCACCTTCGTCCGGACCGGCGAGCTGCGCGGCGCGCGCTGGTCGGAGTTCGACTTGGACAAGCGGGAGTGGCGAATCCCGGCCGAGCGCATGAAGAGCCGCGCCGAGCATCTGGTGCCGCTGTCGGCCCAGGCGATAGCTGCGCTGGAGGAACTGAGGCCCATCACCGGCGGGAGCGAGCTTCTGCTGCCGAACGTCCACAAGCCCCGGAAGCCGATGTCCGAGAACACGATCACCTACGCGCTGTACCGGATGGGCTACCAGGGCCGCGCCACCGGCCACGGCTTCCGGGCCACGGCCTCGACGATCCTGAACGAGCAGGGCTTCCGCCCCGACGTGATCGAGCGCCAGCTCGCGCACAAGGAGCAGAACAAGGTGCGCGCCGCCTACCACCGGTCCGAGTACCTGGAGGAGAGGCGCAAGCTGATGGCGCACTGGGGGCGGTATCTCGACGGACTCAAGGCCGGCGCGAAGGTGACGCCGATCAGGAGGGCTGCAAATGCGGCATAGCGGCTGGGTGACGCAGCGATGAGCGACGACAAGTTGGCCAAGGGTCCGCAGAAGGACCCCGGCTTGATGAAGGCGCTGAGGCTGGTGGTCCATCGCGCCGGTGGCGCCAAGCGTGTTGCCGCCACGCTGTGGCCCCAGACCAAGCTTGGAACAGCGCATCAACGACTGCTTGCCTGCCTCGACCTACGGCGTCGCGAGCACTTCAGCCCAGAGGAATTGATCCTGATGCTGCGGATAGGGAAGGACCTGGCCGATCACGCCGCCATGGAATTGCTCGCCACGCTGTCGGGCTATTCGAAGCCGTACCCGATGGCAACGGAGGACGAGCGGGCGGATCTGCAGCGTCGCTACCTGAAGGCGGTCGAGGGGCAACAGGCGGCACTTGCCAAGTTCGACGAGATTGAGCGCAGGCGGAAAAAGGACCGCTGAAGCGCGGAGTATCGGCCCGGCGTGATCCGGGAAGCGGCACCCCGGGAGGTACAGCTCTCGGGGTGCCTGACCACAACGCAACCTGTAAGGAGGTTCGCATCATGGCTACAAGAGAATTTAGCATCGTAGGCAATTGGCAGGGGATGGATGTGGCGCGCGTGATCACCACGCGGCACGCGCCGCGGTTCCAACCCGGAGAGTTGATTTGGATCGACCGGAACGAGACGCCCGAGCCCGGGGACGACGTAATCGTCGACGGCGCGATCGAGGAATTCGATGGACGCGCATTCGAGGGCGCGATCGTCGGGCGGGTGAAACGCATGCCGATCTACTGGGTGGCCCGCGGCGTTCCGATCGAAGTGGATGGCATGCGCGTGACCAATCATCCCGTGCAGTCGGCCGCGTTCTATGACGTCGAGGAAGCGCGCGTTTCTCTGCACGCCTGGAAGCAGGTGTATCCGGACGTAAAGATCGTCGAGGAAAGGCCGCTGTGACTGCGGCCGAGGGTGGACCCAATGCGAGCAACGAACAGGGGATTCAGCTGGACCATGGGCAAGCGGCAGTTGCCGTTCATGTCCAGCCGGCCCGGCAGTTGTCCAGGTCACCACGAGCACGCCTACGCGAAGACTCGATTTCGAATGTTCCATCGGTGGGCAGCCCGTCTCGAGCGCTCCGATCGCGCGTGGCGGGCGTGCAGGTTGTGGTGGCGCCTGCATCCCGAACAAGTGGAAAGGCGGTAACCATGCATGAAGAACGTACGGCACCAGCGACATCCCGTGGTCCTCGCGACGGCGAGCTGGTCGCGTTCAGAAACGAAGGAGCCCGTCATGGCTGAGGTCAACTCTAGCAATCTAAGCCCGGCTGACCTACACCGGGAATCCGACACGAGCGCCAATTACTACGCGGGGACGAAAGCTCAACTCGTCGCAGCGGGTTTGTGCAAGGCTGAATGGTTCCCGAAGGTATTGACGCTGGAGTTCTGCAAAGACGGTCGGCCGAAGCTGGGGAACAGCGGGCGCCAGCGGGTGAAGAGGGTTTACCCGGTCGAGGGCAGTGATCCTGTGATTACGTTGACCCACAGAACTGACCCCGAGAAGCGGGAGTACTGGTGGGTGAGGATTCTTGTATCCGATGCAGAGCGCGAGAAGCGAGAGGCCGCGTTGCATGCCGCGCGGGAAGAAGAGCAAGGGCGCCTGGAAGCGGCGGACCGCAAGCGTGAGGCGAATCGTGAGGCGGAGAGGTATGCAGCGGAGCCGATTGTCTCCCAACTGAGGAGCCGCTATCCAGGTCTGTTGATCCGTGGCTCGGTTAGCGGGAGCGACGGTGAGATCATTCAAAGCCTTACATTTCACGCGCCAGACCTAGCGACACTTCAACGTTCAGGTCTCGTTACTCCGGAGATGTTGGACGAGCGCAATCGGAAGAGCGGCGGCGACTGGTACAGCGGTGATCTGCCGGATGGGCGGGGATTCTTCATCTCCAAGAACGGTAGCGCCAGCGATTGGTTCGTCGCGCTGCACACCCACGAAGTCACTCGCTATCGCAAGCGTATCCCTGTGACCGAAGCACGGCGGGTTCTCAAGGAGATCGCGGCGGCGTCAAGGCGACCGCCATCGTGAGCCAAGAGGAGCGCTTCGGCACGCGGGATCGCACCTATTCGGCATGGCACCGGCGCGCGTCGCTGCGCCGCTTCGTCGGCTTAGAGCGTGCCCAACTTCTATCAATGGTCGACATTGATGCAGCGCTCTGGCTTGAGCACGACGACCTGAGCAAGGAGCCGCTGGCGCTCATCGAAACCGCGCGTGATGTCGGGCAGGGGTACAAGTCGGGCACGGTGCTGCAACGCCTGGCGAAGCGGGCAAAGCTCCCGGCCTACGTGGTTTTGTTCCGGCTTGCCGATACGCGCAATCCCGCCGACCCACAGTGCCAGGACGTGGCGAGCTTCAAGGTTCGGCGCGTCTGGCCGCGCCCGGAGAACGGGTGGCGGGAACTCTCACCTGCTCAGTGGGCTTCGGGCCTTGTGCGAATTCGCGCTTGGGCGTCATCCCGCCTCGACCGCGAAGCAGCGAACGATCCAAGGTACTGAGGGTTGGCGCGCAAACGACGGGCCGCAGTCGAGCGAGAGCCAAGTACGGCACTCCTGCGAACGTCATGCCTTGTGGAGCTGCTGAAGCACCATCAGCTCGCTAGTTCCGACGCACATTTTCTCGCGGAGGGAGCGTTTGACCTACGGCGCGTTCTTCGAGCCTTGAGCACCTATGACACACGGCGCGCGGGTGGCGCGCTGCCGCTGGGGTTGCGCCGGCCCAAAGGACGACCAGGCAATGCGGGCGGGATGATCATGATCTACCTCGGTGAGCTTGCGAGGATCTATGAAGCCTGTTCGAGCGCTACTGGGAAATCGCGGCGCGCGACGGTAAATAGGTTCGTGACGGCTGCGGGTGTGACGCGCTGGGGGCGCTTTTGCTCCTTTGCGGCAGACTGCTTCTGGGTAGCAGGTCAGCACGACGTCACCGAATCAGGACTAGCTAGAGCCTGGGAGCGACGAGCGCGCAAGCGTTGATTTTCGGGGGGTAGGATTTTCCCCGCATGAATTGGAATGATCCGGGACGTTACGTCACGGAGAATCCCATGAAACGTCTGCTGCGTCTCCCCGAAGTGATCGCGATGACTGGCCTCTCGCGGTCGGAGATCTACCGGCTCGAGGCCATCCAGAAATTCCCGAAGCGCGTCCCGCTGTCCGAGCGGACGACCGCCTGGGCCAGCGATGAGGTCGAGCGCTGGGTCGAGGCGAAGATCGCCTCGCGGGAGGAAGCGGCCAAGGAACGCGCTGGCGTCGGGTGCCGACTGTCCGCGGCACGGTCACCCAACCGCATCGCAGCCTGACCCGGTGTCCGTGGTGCCCGTCAGCGAGGTGCTACAGCGCGCGCAGCGGAGGCATGGCTACCTGCCCATGACCGGCGCTGGCGCGACGCCCACAACGCATTGTCGCAATGCCCGGTGGCCGATCAGGCCCCCGGAAGTCCGCTTATCGCCAGAAGGAGAACCCGTGCAAGCCCGAATCCTGACCAGAGGCGGCGGCTACGTTCGTCCGCCTGATCCCCCAAAAGCAAGGGGCGCCCGGCAAGGCGCCCCCAGGGACTACATCAAGCATCGACGTGTGCAGTTTAGCAGAACCGCTCCTCCTGGAGTACTCGCGCCCGTCCCTTGACCCGTGCCTGGCGTGCGCTGGCGAGGGTAACCCGCTGGGGCGCGCGCCGAAGATAGGCGGCCACCAGGATTGCTCAGAGCCGCCGGCGTGGGTGCGAAAGGACAGAGCGCGAGCGGCGCCCCTGCCGCGGGGCGGACAGTCTGACCAACCGGTGACGGCGAGCGCGTTCACCGGGCCGAAAGCGAAGGGTGACCCGATGGGGCATCGCAGCTTGAGGCGGCAACGCACGAAGCCCGTTCGCTCGGGCCTCGGGGATGCTTTGCCGCTTCGCTCAGGGCTTACCTCCGGGGCATCAGCGGAAGATGAAGAACGAGAGCTATGAGCGATAGCGCACACCGACCAGACCTCAGCTGGATGCCCGCGACGTGTCTTGCGGAGTGGGAAACGGAGCTGGAGGCGCTGTGCCAGCTTCGGATGATGCTTGCCGGCCTGGCGTTCCGCCATGGGATCGACGGCAAGACAGGCGCGAGGAACGCTCCCCTCGGCAATGATGTCGCGGCCATCCAGTCGGCGCTTCAGAAGGGCATTGATCGGATGCGGGAGGCGATCGACGCACTACGGGCACTCGACCAGGCGTTAAAGGCCGAAGGCGGTAGATCGGTCGAGTCTGCAGCGAAGGAGACGCTCCATTGACACCGTCCAGCGTTGGAATAGGCGACAAGAAAATCGTACAGTCGCATCCGGCTGTGAAGGAATCAGCGGATGGCTAAAGTAGGTGGAAGTAGCAATCGCGGCTCAAAGCCTGGCGAGCGGCGTGGTGGCCGGCGGAAGGGCACGCCCAACAAGGTCAATGCGACCGTGAAAATGATGGTGCTCGGTGCGCTGGATGCGAAGGGTGGACAAAAGTGGCTCGAGGGGCAGATGGACGAGAACCCGCAGTCCTTCCTCACATTGTTGGGCAAGATCATGCCGACCCAGGTGGTCGGCGACGTCAGCCATCGCTTCGTCGCTCTGATGCCGCCGCCCGAGGGAGCGCCGGACGAGTGGCTAAGGAAGTACTCGCCGACGTACGCGAGACGGCCATGAGTACGGCGACGCTTGATGAGCAAGCAGACGAAGCCATCCGTCAGGCCGTGGAGCTCGGTCCGGTGGATGGCGCGGCTTACCTCGCGGCAGTGGTAGACGCGCGGCCGCTCGTGTTCGCGAGGATCCTGCTGCGGCTCCCGAAGGAACAACTCGCTGCTGCGCTGGCGATTGCGGTCCAACCGGGCAAGGGAATCCATTGATGGCTCGTGGTCGAACGGTTTCGGGCAGCGAATTTCGAACACCATGCGCGCGCACGCGCGCGCGAGGCTGGAGCACGTCCCGTAGGTGGAACGGGCGACAAGATGCTGGCGCGTCGATAAAGGAAAGGTGAGGACCGTGCCCATGTTCAGAACCTCTTCGCCCCCCGACCTCCTCGGTGCCGTCCGCGGCGCCGTATCCAAGATCGGAAATGAAACAGACCGGCAGGCTCGAAACACCAGCACGAGGTTGGTCTCCTCCGCGCGGCGCCTGTTCGAGGGGGGACGGACATCGCCCCTCGACGAGATGCGCGCCGACGCGATGGCGGCCGACGTCGCGCACAAGACGCTGCTGGCGCAGCAGCTTCGGCAGAAGATTGAGAGCCAGGCGGCCGCAGACCAGCATCGCAGCGACCCTGCAGCGCAGACCCAATACGCAGCCGATGTCGCGGGGCTCGATACCACCGCCGGCACGCAGACCTACCGGGCGTTGCGCGGCGAGCGCGATCCGAACCCGCAAGGCACTGCCGACGCGGCGGACAACCTGTATGGCGACATGGCAGTCAAGCTACCTACGCTGTCGCCTGGGCAGCTCGCCCGCTTTCAGCAGGCGCTCGCTTCGCTCCAGGGGACGAGGCTTGCGACCGGCCCCACGAACGCCGAGCAGCTCGCTCAAGCCGGCGGGCATCTCCAGAAGCAGGACCTGATCAGCCAGGCGGCGAACGCGCCCGACGTCCAGACCGGCAATCGCCTCGTTTCCGCGATCTACGGGCGCACGCGCGAGCCCTTCAAGGTCGGCCCACAGGGGCAGGTGCTGAACGAGGAGACCGGCGCGCTTGATGAGCGCGGAGGAATTCCGCACGCGAGCATCGCGCTGGCCGGCCGCAAGGCCGAGTCCGAACGCGCACTAGCTGGCGAGCGAGTCGCACACGCCGGGTTGTATCGGGCGCAGACCGGCAAGGTGAACAGGGAGGCGACGGGCGCCGACGAGGGCCTGCCGGCCCAGCAGTTCAAGGCACTGACCGGCGCGAAGCTCTCGGAACTCCCTGGCGAGGTTCGCCTGCAGTGGATCCAGAACCACGCTGGCGGCATGACCCCACAGCAGAACCTGGCCGCGCTGCGCCAGACCGCAAGACGCGATGCGCTCGTCGCCGAAGCTCGCCAGGCCTACGAGACGGCATACCCCAAGACGATGATGGGCCAGCGGGCGGCGGGGGCGCCTGATTTCCTCGCCTTCGTCGATACGTACGTGAACCAGAAGGAGTCGGGGGCGCGCGTGCCACAGCCGGGCCAGGCGAAGAACGTTGGTCCGGAAGTGCGCGGCAAGCTCGGTGGACCGGCCGCGAGCTCGACTCAACCGGCGAAGCCTCGCTCGCAGGCCGAGTACGACGCGCTCCCCAAGGGCGCGATCTTCGTCGATCCCGACGACGGTAAAACCTACAGGAAACCCTGACCGTGGATCCACTCGGAATCGCACTTCTCGCCTTCTCGGCCCTCACGAAGTACCAGGCCAACGATGACGCATCCGAGCGCCGCGAAGCGTTCCGCCGGCGCATGGAGGCCTACCAGCGCACGAAAGTGGCCGAGTCGAGCAACGCAACGGAGCAACTGCTTGCGAAGCAGACGCCCGAGGCGCGCGGCGCCGAGCTCGCCGAGATCAACGCTGACCGAGGGCAATCGCTGCGCGATACGGTGGGCGCGGCGCAGGCCTTCGATGCTCCGCAGATCGCCGGCAAGCTCAGTGGCGACTATCGGGCGGGACAGGAGGCGAACGCCACCCGCGTAGCCGAGCGCACGCGCCGCGCCATCGAGCAGCTCGCCACGATGGGCGCACCTCAGGAGCAGGCCGAGGCCTTCGGCAAGCGCTTCGGCACCGCGGCCACGCGCGTAGATGGTGCCAACAGCGCGATGGAGAACGTCACGAGGGGGTACGCCGCGGATATCGAGGACGTGCGGCCAGACCCGTTCCTTGGCATGGTGAGCCAGCTGGGCACGGCTGTCGGCCAGGGCATGCTTTCGAACGCCGGTGCGCTGGCGAGTGAGAACGCCAAGATCGACGCCGGCGTGAACAACGGCCAGGGCTACGAGGACGCTGCCGGGAATCTCTACAACAGCGGCGTCAGCACCCGTCAGGACGCGCGCATTCAGAAGCAGCTGGGCAAGGCGCTCTCCCTCTGGGGTCGCTGATGCCCCGGTTCGCCGGCGTTCCGATCGAGCAGGACAGACCGCAGCGCGCGCCGCGCTTTGCTGGTATGCCGGTGCGCCGAGACCCTGCAGAGGAGGGCATGCGCCTGGCGGCGGCTGAGACGTCGCCCGGCGAGGCGATGCTGGTCGGGATCGGTGAGGGCCTGACCTCGACGTACCGTGGCGTGAAGCAGCTCCTCGGCGTCGATGAAGACGAGATGCGCGGTGACGCCGCGGCGATCCGCGCGCTACGAGCCGAGCATCCGGTGGCGACGACGGCGGGCAGCGTCATCGGGAATGTCGCGGATCCGGTCAACCTGGTCCCGATGGGCAAGGCCGCATCGGTGGCGGGCATGGCTGGGCGTGGCGCGGTTGGTGGTGCGGCGGCGGGAGGGCTGGGCTACGTCGACGAGGAGGCCGGGCAGACGCGCCTTGGAAACACCGCGCTGGGCACAGGGTTCGGTGCGGCCGCGGGCGGGGTCATCGCCGGAGGGATCAACGCTTCGCGCGCGCTGCGCGGGCGCGAACTGATCCCCCTTGTTGCCCGAACCGATGCTGACGCCGCGCTCCGCGCCGGTGTAGTGCCTGGGCCCGAGGAGGTGCGGCCGAAGATTGCCGGACTGCTTGAGGACAAGAGCCGCCAGGGCGAGACCCTGTACGTCGATCCGAAGGGGCAGGCTGGCACGAAGGCACAGATGGAAGCGGCGGACCTCGAGGCGTTGAAGCGACGCCTCGAGCCACAGCCTGCGGACCCCGTTGCCGTCCCCTACGAGATCAAGCCTCGCTTCGCCGGCGAGCCGATACCGCCGGCCACCACATCGCCCGCCGAGACAGCGATTCCCGCGAGCAGGATCCGGGCGGCGGCCGAAACGCCAGCCTTCGCGCGAACGGCCGAGGACCGCATCGCCGTGCAGGCAGATCCCGATCTCGCGCGCGCGATCGAAACGCCAGGCTTCCAGCGAACGGCGGAGCAGGTAGCGGCGGTGAACCGGTCGCGAGCCGGCGAGGCGAGCATGGAAGGCTCCGGCGCCGGCACGGTGTCTTTCCTTGGAACCGGACAGATCGCCCGCGCCGCCCGCGGTCTCGCCGGTGCCTACCAGCGCTATGCCGGTGCGCCGCTGCTCGAGCTGGCGCAGCGCAATCCAGGCAGCGCGCTTGGTGGCGTGGGCGGTGCGGCGGCTGGTTACCAGAGCGCGGACGACGATGCGCCGATGACCGAGAAGCTCGGCCGCGCCGCCGTGGGGTTCGCGCTCGGCGCCGCGGGTGCGAAGGCGATCGGCCGCATTCCGACCGGGACGGGCGAGAAGGCGGGTGAGCTTCTCTCGCGGTGGTTCTTGGACCACCACGGGTTGCCGGCCGAGTACGTGAGCGCGAAGAAGGCTCGCCAGATCCTGACCAGCCAGATCGCCTCTGACTTTCTGGACGTCGCCCGCGAAGCGCACAACCTCGGCCCCGGGCAGCGGCAGCGGCTCTACCGGATGCTGCAGGGCGAAGCACCGAGGGCGGGTGAGCTCCTTCCGCTCAACAACAGCGTGCGCGAGAAGATCACGAAGTGGGGCCAGCGAATGGTCGACTACGGCCTGCTGGACGCCGACACGTTCCGCAACAACGTCGGGACCTACCTGCACCGGGAGTACGCCTCCAAGCTCAACCCCGCAAGTGAGACCGGGCAGCGGATCGGCCGGCAGATTCGGATGCTGGGCGAAGAACTGCGGCCGCGGGGCGTGCTGAAGGAGGTACCGGAGAAGGAAGCAGGCGACTGGACGGCGAAGGGCTGGGAGATCTTCGGCAAGCCGCGCGGCGGCCGGCAGACGGTGCGCTGGCAGCTCACCAAGGAGCAGCGGCTGCAGATGGGCGAGATCGAGGACGCGGCCTACGCGGTCGCGCGCACCGGCAGTCTCATGTCCAACGACATCGCGGCGTTCAAGCTCTTCGACGACATTGCGGTGAATCCGCGCCTGGCGAGCGAAGCAGCGGTTCCGGGTTGGGTCCAGGTGGATGGCGGCCGCCTTCCGGGCACGCGCATCAACCGATTCGGTAACCTCGAAGGCAAGTACGTACCGCCGGAGATCCTCAAGGACCTGACGGTGATGGACTGGGCGCGAGCGTTCCGCACCTCGCAGAATCCACTCGCGCAGGCCTTCCGCGGCTATCAGCGGCTGAACGCCTGGTGGAAGACGACGAAGACGGCGCTGAATCCCGTCGTCCACACCAACAACGTGGTGTCGAACGTGATGCTGTACGACCTCGCGGACGCCGACTATCGCCACCTTGCCGGCGCTGCGCGCGAGTTCGTGAAGCGCGGACCGGCGTTCAAGCAGGCGCAGGCGCTCGGCGTGTTCGATGCGGACATGGTGGCCCAGGAGCTGCGCGATGTAGCCGCGCGGGCCGGGGCTGTGGACGAGCTCGCGAAGGTGGCCGGCAACAACCCGGTGCAGGGTGCGCTCGACTTCACGCGCAAGGTCTGGCGGCACACCGGCGGCCGGATGATCGACTGGTATCAGAAGGAGGACTCGTTCTTCAGGCTGGGAATCTTCATGGACCGAATCGCCAAGGGCGCAACGCCGGAAGACGCAGCAAAGGACGCGCGACGTTGGCTAATAAACTACGACATCCAGGCCCCGGGCGTGAACGTGATGCGTGCGACCGCGACGCCGTTCATCGCCTACACCTACCGGGCGGTGCCGCTGCTCGCGGAGGCCGCTGCCATGCGGCCGTGGAAGTTCGCGAAGTGGGCGGCGATCGGCTGGGCAATGAACGAGGTCGGCGAGCGAAAGGGGGGCGGCGACACGGCCAAGGAACGCGAGCTGATGTCCGGACACCAGAAAGGCAACATCTTCGGATTGCCGATGTTCCCGCCCCAGCAGATCAAGCTGCCGACGCAATTGCTCTCGCCGGAGGTCCGGCAGCGCATCGGCGTCGGTGACACGGCTCAGTATCTCGACGTGACGCGCTACGTGCCCGGCGGCGACGTGTTCGACATGTCGGGCGAGAATCAATTCATCCCGGGCGCGCCGGCGCCGCTCCAGCCGTCCTTCGGCGCCGCCGGCTCGATCGCGCAAGCCGGCTTCGGCATCGACGCCTTCCGCGGGAAGCGCCTGCCGGGGCTGGGTGCGAGCAAGGCCGATGACGCGCGCATCAAAGGGTCCTTCCTTGCCGAGCAGTTCCTGCCGAACAATCCGCTGGTGCCAGGCTCTTTCGCCCAGGACAAGATCGTCCGCTCGGTGTACGGCAAGCCCACGCCGGCCGGGGACCAGCTGCCGCTCTGGCAGGCGTTGGCGCAGACCCTCGGCGTGAAGATCAGGCCCGCGGACCTCGACAACATGACCGCACGGGCGATGCTCGAAACCAAGCAGGACGTCGAGGCGATCGAGCAGCAGATCCGCGAGGCCTACAAGGGCGTGACCGCGGGGAAGATGAGCGAGAAGGCGTTCGGGCGATTCCGGGACGAGAAAATCGACGAGGCCGAGAAGAAGCTCGGGCGGATGATGCGGCGGCTCAGTCGGTCGGCCGCACCCGCACCGCAGGCTCCATAAGCGCCCCGCCAGCCACCGCCGGTCCTTGGATGGCGGCCAGGCCCTTGGCCAGGGCCGGCGAATCTCCCACAACGCATTACAGCAAACCTGACGCCGCGCCTTGAGGGGCGGAGAGCCCGCCTAGTCGCTCGAGTACCCTGAAGAGAGGGGAGGCGTGGTCCGGTCGACCAGTGGGCCAGGCAGGATGTTTACCTGTCCGTCCGTGAGCAAGAGCAGGAGGAGCCCGATCGCGCCGTAGGCGATCAGCAGGCCGGTGATGATTTCGAAGGCGCGGCGCACGCTTACCTGCAGCGGGTCTCGGTCACGCCAAAGCGGGTCGTCGTGGTGCAACGTACCGCCGGCCGCGGCGTGTTCCGTCGAAGCAGCTCCTGTTCCATCCGCAGTTCCTCGGTCGCGATCCTGACGTCAAGCTCGGCGCGCGCTCGGTCCTCACCGCGGCGCACGGCGGTAAACTCCTCGCCCGCGCGTGCCCAGCGGGCGTCGAACTCCTCACGGGTGATCCGGCCCATCTCGAAGGCAGTCGCGATCGGGACCCTGGCCTGCCGGTAGGCAAGGAAAGGTGCGTCCTCGGGAAAGTAGAGCTTCGCGGCCTCAAGCGCGTGGAGCGCCTGCCCGCGAGGCCCGATCGTTCCCGCTTCCAGCAAGGCACCGATCGCCTTCAGGCGCCGCTCGAAGTAGTCCCACGTCAAGGCGTCCGACGGCGGGCGCTCGAATGCCTGATGCTCGACGGCGGAGATCGCCTCCCGCTCCTCGCGGTGAAGGCGCTCCGATATCCCGAAGTAGTTCATGCGGATGGCTCGCATCCAATCGTTGGGGGGCGACGCCGCGAGGAGAGCATCGATGCGCTGGAGCAGTTCCGCTTCTACTCTCGGGTAGTGCGGATCAGCGCGTGCCTGCTGATTCGTGAAGGCTTCGATTTCGCGCAGCGCACGTTCACCGTCCGCCTTCGGATCTTGGGCGGCTACTGCGCCAGCAAGCGTCATGGCCAGCAGGAAGGCTATCGCTCTCATGCGTCTCTCCCTCAAGGACCCGCGCCGCGCCAGATGCACCAGCGGTTCAGCGCCCGCCGTTCCCCCGCTCAAACGTCCGAGACGTTCGGCGCGCGGTCGACGCCATTATGCTCTCCGGGCAGAGGTACACTCGACGTGCGCTCGGTGCAGGCCCGCTGACCGACTCGACGGCAAACGGGGCCGTCGCACTCACGGGAGGTACCGCCGAGCGTCCCTTCAGCTTCGATGGTCGCCGGAGCCGGCAGCGCCCTAGGCGAGCGCGCCGTCCGGCGGCTCGTTGCCCACCGGCGACGCTGGGTAGGCGGCCGCCAGGTCCTCGGTCAAGCGCCACACATTGCCAAGTATCACCGCGAGCTCGGCCGGCGTTGAAAGCGGATTGGTGATCGAGTAGGGCGTCGGGTAGGGGTGGCCAAGCATGTACCCCACCTGCTGAGCGTGTGCCGCTACCGCGCGGACGTAATCGGCGCCCTCGCCGCGAACGCTCTCCGTACTTGGATCCCATTCGAACTGCAATGCAGGGCCGACACCGTTCAGGGGTTCTAGCGAGTAGGTGCGGAACATCAGGCGGGAGCGTAGCAGCCGGAAAGGCGGCGCGTTTCGATCGCCAATCGCGGTTCGAGATCGATCGGGCTGCGCCAGATCGACCGCAGGTGCCGGAGGGGCCATCGGGTATCGTGGGGGCTCTCGATTCTCGTCCAGAGGTCACTGTGCGAAGGCCGGGTTGGTACACGAAGGCGCAGCACGACGCCGCGGTCGCCGCGGTCATCTATGGCCGCGAGATGATGCGCAAGCGCGGGCGCGCGCCGGGTGTCTTCCTCGAGGCTTTCGCCGCGCTGGGTGGGATCAGCATCCCAGGGGAGCCAACGGCAACGCCGATCAAGCGGCGGATTGCCCTGCGGGCAGCCGAAATGCTCGCGCGTGCCCAAGGTGGGAGCGAGGGCAAGCCACTTGAAGACGCTGCGGAGTCGTCAGCCAGGCGGGAAGCCTTGCGCGCGGTGACTGAAGCGCAGTGGGCCGCTTTCGATGGATCGAACGAGGTCTTGTTCTTCCGCGTTGACTTCGTCGGCCGAGTTTCCGATGAACCCGGGTGCGTAGAGTTCCTCGAAGGCTGCAGGGATTGCGTCACGCCGGGGTATTGGTGGAAATCCGCCGTCGCGGTCCTCCCGGCATGCTTCGATGGGGCGCTGTTCAGGCCGGTCTACGAGTACGAGATCAAGCCGGAGACGCCAATCGTGGATCGCGTGCCCGACGCTGACGCCGCGACACTGGAGGCGTTGGCGAAGGCGCTGACGAGCAAGTAGGGAGTTCGACCGGCGGCGGTACCTGGCTTCCCCACACGGCTAGAATCTCCCAGCAGCGGCCATTGTGCAGACTGGCAGGGCGCTGTAGGTGGGGGTACTTTCGGGGGTACTTGCTGCCGCCGCCACCGCCGTCCGGCATACACATCAATGGGTTGGACGCGTTCTTCAAGTCCGGCCCCGGCACCACAGGGACGATCGACGCGATGATTCGGAAGAGGCGAACACCCAGTTCAGGGCCCCGGATGGAGCGCGCCGGGCAATGGCTGCTCGAGGCCCATCGTCGCCGCGATCGTTTCGGGCCAATGCCGGAGGAATTCGCGCCGCGCACCGTCGACGAGGCCTACGCCGTTCAGGGAGAGTTCGTCGGCATGCGGGGCCGCGAGTTGGGCCCGGTCGTCGGCTACAAGATCGCGCTCACAACCCCGCAGATGCGGCAGATGGTCGGCGTGCAGGATTCCATCGCGGGCGACATGCTGGAGAAGACCCTGCTGCGCGGTCCGGCGCGGGTGCGCGCAGCGGACTATACGCGCCTGCTGGTGGAATTCGAGATCGCGGTCGAATTGGGCGAAGACCTGCCGGCGGTCGGGGCACCGTACACCAGGGAATCTGTAGCGAAAGCGGTGTCGGCGGTGATGCCGGCGCTGGAACTGGCCGACGACCGCAACGCCGACTACAAGACGCTCTCCGCGCACGCGCTGATGCTGATCGCCGACAACGCGTGGAACGAGGGCGCGGTCCTCGGCGAGCTGCTGCGGGACTGGCGGGGCCTGGACCTGGGCGGCTTGCGCGGGGTCGCCACCATCAATGGCGCCGCGGTAGGCGAAGGCTACGGGCGCGACGTGATGGGGCATCCGTTCGAGGCGCTCGCGTGGGTGGCGAACAATCTCGCGGCGCGCGGCCTCGGCCTCTGGCGCAGCGACATCGTGATCACCGGCAGCCTGGTGCCCACCAAGTTTCCGAAGGCCGGCGACCGCGTCCGCTTCGAGGCGGGCGCGCTGGGGAGCGTCGAGCTCGCGGTGGACTGACGGCTAGCGGGTCTCGAGCAGGCGCTTCAATTCGAACTTCTGCACCTTGCCCATCGCGTTGCGCGGCAGAGCGTCCAGGAACACCACCCGGCGCGGGTGCTTGAACTTCGCCAGGCGATCCCGGAACAGGGCAAGGACTGAAGCTTCGTCCAGGGAATCGCGCCGCACGATGCAGGCGCAGGCCGCTTCGCCCCATTTCGGATCCGCGATGCCGACCACCGCCGCCTCCGCGATCGCCGGGCAATCGGCCAGCACGTTCTCCAGTTCGGCCGGATAGACGTTCTCGCCGCCCGAGATGATCACGTCCTTGGAGCGGCCCATGATCCACAGGAAGCCGTCCTCGTCCAGGCGGCCGAGGTCGCCGGTGCGGAACCATCCGCCGGGGGCGAACGCGCCCGCGGTCGCCTTCGGGTCGTTCCAGTAGCCGCGCATCAGGTTTGGCCCGCGCACCTGCACTTCGCCTTCCACCAGCCGGACCTCGCAGTGCGGCGCGGGCTTGCCGGCGCTGCCGAGCTTGCGTTCCGCGTCCTCCTTCAGCAGCACCGTGGCGATGGGCGCGGTCTCGGTGCAGCCGTAAATCTGCCCGACCGGCACCCCGCGGGCATGGAATGCCCGGATGAGCGAGTCCGGCACCACCATCGAGCCGGCGTTCAGCATCCTGAGCGATGACAGGTCGGTCCCGGGCCAGGCCGGATGGGAGATGACCGCCTGGATGGTTGCCGGCACGAGCAGCGAGACCGTGGGCCTGCGCGCTGCGACATCGGACAGCCACAGCGCGGGGTCGAAGCGCCGGTGGAGCGTGACCGCGGCGCCCGCAAGGAGCGCGGGGAGCGTCTGGTTGTTCAGGCCGCCGACGTGGAACATCGGCAGCGCTGTGAGCACATGGTCCGCCTGCCCGAGGTCGTGGGCATGGATGCCGTTCAGGGCATTCCACATCAGCGCCGACTGGGTGAGCACAGCGCCCTTGGGCCTGCCCGTGGTGCCCGAGGTATAGACGATGAGGACGTCATCGGCATCGGTGCCGTCGACGGGCGCCGCCCCGGCGGGCGGTTGCAACGGCACGCCGAGCATGCCCGCATGCGCCGCGAACTCCTTCTCCGCGACCAGGTAGCGCGGCGCGCAGTCGGCGAGGATGGCACGGTGCTCGGCGGCGGTAAGGCGCCAGTTGAGCGGGACCAGGATCGCGCCGGCGCGGGCGAGGGCGAACAGCAGCACCAGCATGCGCGGTTCGTTGTAGCCGAGGTAGGCGACGCGGTCGCCGCGGGCGACGCCCAGCGTCGCCGTTGCCGCCTCGATCCGCCGCCAGAGCTCGCGGTAGCTCAGGTCCTCGCCGTGGCAATGCAGCGCGACCTTGTCCGGGAAATGCGCCGCCCAGCGCTCTACGATCCGGGACAGATTAATCGTCCGCCTCCCCGGGCTCGTACAACGCCTCGCGTCCGATGCGGTCCAGGCACAGTTCAGCCGTCCAGGGCAGCATCAGCGCGCCGCAGCGCGAATCGCGGTACAGCCGCTCCAGCGGCAGACTCTTCAGCATGGACTGGCCGCCGCAGGTGCGGATCGCCAGCGCGCACAGGGCGTTGGCGTTCTCCATGATCGTGTACTGCGCGGCGTACGCGCGCAGGCGCGCATCCTTGGGCGGGTCGATGCGGGCGTCCTCGAGCATGCGCAGGAACAATGCGCGCGTCTGCTCCAGCTTCACCCACATCTCGGCCATCGCGATCTGCTTGGTCGGGTACATGCGCCTCTTCACCGGCGGCATGCCCTCGACCTCGCCGCGCAGGTACTTCACCGTGAACTCTACCGCCGCGATGGCGATGCCCATGTAGGTGGGCGACAGCGTGGTGAACATGTGCGGCCATCGGCTCGCGGCCTGGTAGTACACCCCGCGCGGCATCATCTGCGCCTCGTCCGGAACGAATACGTCCTTGAACACCAGGTTGCGGGAGACGGTTCCGCGCATGCCCAGGGGATCCCACTCCCCGGTCACGGCGAGCCCGGGCGCCGTTCCCGGCACCGCGATGTAGAGCGTGTCGCGCATCGAGCGCTCGAGCTTGTCCTCGGTGCACAGCACCCCGTAATAGTCGGCCGCGCCCGAGAGCGAGGCGAAGATCTTGCGCCCGTTGACCAGCCAGCCGCCGCCGACCTTGGCCGCGACGGTGCCGAACGGCGCCTTGCCGGCCGCGGCGGCGCTGCCCTCGGAGAACGGCTGCGCGTAGATGGCGCCGTCCTGCACGACGCGGCGAAAATGGATCGCGCGGTACTGCTCGTGCTGCTTGCGCTCCGCGGGCGTCATGTCGAGATCGTCCGCCAGCAACCCGGGCCAGAGCGTGGAGCACATGTGCATGTTGAGCGTGAGCGCCGTGGCGCCGCAGTACTTGCCCAGCGTGGCCGACACCAGCGCGTAGGTCCCGAAATCGGCGCCATGGCCGCCGTAGGCCTGCGGCACGCACAGCCCCAGCAGGCCGGCGGCCTTGAGGTCGGCGTAGTTCTCGAACGGAAAGCTGGCCTCGCTGTCGTAGCGGGCGGCGCGCGAGGCGAACGCCGGGCCGAGGGACTCGGCGAGCGCGATCAGGTCGCGCTGTTTCGGCGTCAGCGACTGGCTGGAACCGGCGACGGCATAGCGGGAATCGGTCATAGGCGGTGGCGCTTCAGGAAACCCAGCAGTGCGGCGTTGAATTGATCGGGCTGGTCCATCGGGCCGAGGTGGCCGCAGCCCTCGAGCAGGACGTACTCCGCGCCCGGGATCTTCTGCGCCATCTTCTCCATCACCTTCGGCGGGGCGGTGCGGTCGTCGCCGCCGGCGACGAGGAGCGTCGGCACCCTGATGGCGCCCAGTTCCTTGCGCCGATCGAACGTGGTGAGCAGCTGTACCGCCTTGCGGTACGTGTCCGGCGCGAGTCCCGACATGATTCTCTCGGCGAGCGCGAGGCCCTCCGGATCGGATACCGAACCCTTCATGGTGGGCATCAGGCGCCGGGCAATGTCCGGCATGCCCTGGCCCTGATCCAGCGGGCCGATGCGGGCGGCGATGAATTGCTTCGTGAAGTCGCTGTCGCCACCGGCAAAGGCCGGGCTGGTGAAGGACAACACCAGCGCCTTGACGATCCCGGGATGTCGGACGTAGGTCTCCTGCGCGACCAGCCCGCCCATGCTGTGCCCGACCAGCACCACGGGCTCGCCGCCGAGCGCATCGACCAGCCGCTTGAGCGCCGCGCTCACCTGCTCCAGGTCGTAGGGCTCCACGATCGGGCTCTCGCCATATCCGGGCTGGTCCCAGGCGTGCGAGGGATAGCCCAGCCGGGCGAAATACGGCAGCTGCCGCTCCCAGGCGTGGTGGCCGCCGCCGACGCCGTGCAGGAAGAGGAGGGGACTGCGGGGTTGGATCATGCCAGCGCCCCTGCCAGCCTGCCGCCTTCCACGACCGCCTTGTCGTCCAGCGCCACCGTGCAGCGGCGCAGCGGCAGGTCGAAATGACCCAGCGTGTGACGGCCGGCGACCTCGTTGGCCCCGGTCGAGTACAGGAAGTTGCCGGCGAAGGCCCGTTGCTCCGTACCGTTGACGTCGCGCTTGTCGTAGAGCGCGAGCGCATCCCAGCGCGCGCGGGGGTTCATCCCCCAGCCGACGTGGGACACCGCGTAGGCCTCGCGATCACCCCAGGCGGCGAAGTAGTCGCGCATCAGGTCCGCGTCCAGGGAATCGCCCTCTATGCGGGTGACATAGTCGGCCTCGATCGTCAGCCGGACCGCGGATTCCAGGTGGCGCTTGAAGGTGAGGTTCATGTCCCCGGGGGCGAGCACGAGGGTTCCGTCCACGCTGCCTGCTTTCGGGAAGCACAGGCACAGGCCTCCGGGCCAGTGGGAAAGGGTGCCGGGCTTCTCGGTGTAGCCCCAGACGCCTCCGACCCGCGCGCCCTCGACCTTGATCTTCAGGTCGGTGCCGGCGGCGGAGGTGACCGTCATGGCGCGAGCCTCGCGCAGCAGCTTCATGCCGGCCCGCACCCTGCGTTCGTCATCGGGGGAGGGGGCGAGGCGCTCGAGCGCCTCGGGATGCTCGTTGGAGACATACAGCACCCGCGCTCCACCCTTGAGGATCTGCGGCAGCTCCGCCGCATGCATCAGGCCCTCCAGCGTGCAATCGGCGACGAAGCGGCTGGCGGCGAGCGCCGCCACCGCGGCGTCCATGTCCTTCAGGGCGACGGAGGCGCCGGTGGAGCGGATCGCGACCGGCGCGGTCTGGCGCGGGGTGGGCACCACGACGTGGAACACCCTCGCGCCGAGGCGGGCGAGCGCGAGCTCCGCGAGCTGCACGTTGAGGGCGCGGGACTGGGTTTCGGAGAGGATCGCGCAGGCATCGCCGGGGGCGACCTTGCAGCGCGCGAAGACCTCCGCGAACAGGTCGATCCACTTGGCTTCGATACGGTCGGCGAACATGTGCTTGCTCCTGTCCCGGGGCTGATCCAGTGCTCTTGCTGTCCATGCACAGGCCAATGAAAGCACAAACTGCGCGTGGGGCGAAAATCGAGCTTCAGCTGCGCTAGACTCGCCGGACCATGATCGTCTTCGACCTGCAATGCGCCAGCGGCCACCGCTTCGAGGGCTGGTTCGGTTCGGCCAGGGAGTTCGCCTCGCAGAGAAAGCGCGGCCTGCTCAACTGCCCGAGTTGCGGCAACGGCGCCATCGAGCGCGTGCTGTCCGCGCCCAGGATCAATGTGGGCGCCGCGGCGCCGTCGCCGCAGGCGAAGACCCCGGAGATGGAAGGCAAGGATGCCTTTGCCATCGCCCAGATGCTGTATTCGCGGATGCTGGACGAGATCCTCGCCAGGTCCGAAGACGTGGGCAAGGCGTTCCCGGAGGAGGCTCGGAGGATCTTTTACAGCGAGGTTCCGGCAAGGCCGATCAGGGGGCGGGCGTCAAAGGAGGAGCATGATGCCTTGGTGGACGAGGGAATACCGGTGGCGAGGATCCCGGTGCCGACGCCTGATCAGCTGAACTGACGCATCTGAGATAGTTACAATCAGTATTATGTCAAGTTAAGCATGACGCTGATATGGCATGCATTCCTGACCTCTAGTCCACCGCCCCAGCCCGCCTGAGCAGCTCCACCAGCACCATGTCGTTCCGTGCCTGGGCAAT
>JALHLN010000012.1 GCA_022844545.1 Burkholderiales bacterium
TTCTCCAAGCCCTTCGGCTTCGTCGCCATGCTGGGGGCGATCGCGCTGGGCGGCATGATCATGCGCAACACCGTGATCCTGGTGGACCAGATCGACCAGGACATCGCCGACGGCGCGCATCCCTGGGACGCCATCCGCGAGGCCACGGTGCGGCGCTTCCGTCCCATCGTGCTCACGGCGGCCGCGGCGGTGCTGGCGATGATCCCGCTCGCGCGCAGCGTGCTGTGGGGGCCGATGGCCTACGCCATCATGGGCGGGCTGATCGTGGCCACCGCGCTGACGCTGCTGTTCGTGCCGGCGCTGTATGCGGCGTGGTTTCGCGTCAGGAAGCCTTCGGGCGCAGCGCCGACTTCGGCCTGAAGGCCTTGACCATCGCTTCGTCGGTCTCGATGTAGGGGCCGCCGATGAGGTCGATGCAGTAGGGCACGGCCGCGAACACGCCATCCAGCGTTTCCTTGATCGCCTTGGGCTGGCCCGGCAGGTTGATGATCAGCGCCCCGGAAGGATCGTCGACTGCGCGGCGATGCCTCACAACCGCGACCTGTCGCGACAGGATCGCGGTCGGCACGTACTTCAGGCTCACCGCGCGCATCTGCTCGCCAAAGCCGGGCATCACCTTGTCGGCGACGGCAAGCGTCGCCTCGGGGGTGACGTCGCGCTTCGCCGGGCCGGTGCCACCGGTGGTCAGCACCAGGTGGCAGCCCGCCTGGTCCACGAGTTCCTTCAGCGTCGACTCGATCACCGGCTGCTCGTCCGGGATCAGGCGTTCCTCGTAGCGGATCGCAGGCGAGGCCACGGCCTTTCCCAGCCAATCCTTGAGCGCCGGAAGCCCTTCGTCCTTGTAGACCCCGCCGGAGGCGCGGTCGCTGATCGACACCAGCCCTACAACCAGGTCCTGACTCATTTGACGGCGTAGAACTCCAATTCGACCGCCGCGGCGCGGCGCGCGCCGGTGGCGATGCAGATGGTGCGGTTGAGCCACGCGTACTTCGGCGCCGCGGTCTCGAACCAGGGCGTGGCGCGCATGTAGTACAGCGCCGGATCCACATCGTCGCCGCGCGCGAGGCGCTCCAGCACCTCGGGCGGCCCGTGGCGATAGCCGCGGTTGTTGACGTAGACGAGGGCGCCGTCCGAGGTCTCCAGCGTGTAGCGCGCATCCAGGTAGGCGACGCCGTCCGCGCGGATCACCTGCCAGTCGGCGCCGCCGGCGAGCACGCGGCCCGAGAGCTTCGGCCCGCTGAACTGGCCGCCGCTGATGCCGATGATGCGCCGGCGTCCCATCGGGGTCTGGCCCAGCTCGCGCGCCGGCTCCAGCGTGACCTGGATCCTGCACAGGAACTCGGTTTCGATCATGTCGCCGCCGCCAGCAGTTCGCGCACCACGCGGAACAGCTCGCGCTGCGCGCGCGGCGGGTGGGCGCCGGCGATCTCCCTGCGCGCGTTGCGGATCAGCGTGCGCAGCACCTGCACGTCGGCGGCCGGGTGCTCGCCGGCGAACTCGGTGAGCGCCGCGTCGTCCCTGACGAGCCGTTCGCGCCACTGCTCGAGCCGCTTCTGGCGCGCGCGCGCCGCGGCCGATTGCCCGGCCGCCTCGGCCAGCGCGGCGCGGATCGGCGCCGGATCCTGTTCCCGCATCAGCTTGCCGATGTACTGGACCTGGCGCCGCCGCGCCTCGTGGCTGGTGATGCGCCGCGCGTCGCGCAGCGCGCCGGCGAGCTTCTCGGAAAGCGGCAGCGCGTCCACGCGTGCCTGCGGCAGGTCGAGGAGGGACGCGCCGAGGTCGCGCAGGGCGGCCATGTCGCGCTTGTGCTGCGACTTGCTGATGGGTTCCGGCGCGTCGCCGTCGGCGAGGTCTTCCTGCATTGCGCTGCTATGATAGCGCGCCATGAACGCCGTGCTGCCCGCCGTTTCGCCGAAAGCATCCGACAAGGGCGGTTCCGGCGTGCGCTTCACCTACACGCCGGGCGAGCTGCGCGGCTTCGCGCAGCAGGTTCTGGACCTTGCGCGCCGCGCCGGCGCCTCAGCCTGCGAGTGCGAGGTGTCCGAGGGCAACGGCCTGTCGGTCACCGTGCGCGTGGGAGCGGTCGAGACCATCGAGCACAACCGCGACAAGGGCATCGGCGTGACGGTCTACGTCGGCGAACGCCCGGCGGCACGCCGCGGCCATGCCAACACGTCGGACCTCTCGCCCGGGGCGCTGGCGCAGACGGTGGAGGCGGCGATGGCGATCGCCCGCCGCACCGCGGTTGACGATTGCGCCGGCCCGCCCGAGGCTGCGGAGCTCGCGCGCGAGCCGCGCGAGCTCGACCTGTTCCATCCCTGGGCGCTCGGCACCGAGGAGGCGATCGCGCTCGCCAAGCGGGTCGAGGGCGCCGCCTTCGCGCTGTCGCCGAAGATCCGCAACTCCGAGGGCGCCATGGTGTCGGCGCAGCACGGCCAGTTCGTGCTCGCCAACAGCCTGGGCTTCATGCAGGGCTACCCCACCTCGCGGCACATGCTGTCGCTGTCGGTGATCGCCGAGGAGAAGGGCCTGATGCAGCGCGACGACTGGTACAGCTCGGCTCGCGTCCCGGGGGCGCTCGCCGACCCGGAGGCGCTCGGGCGTTACGCGGGTGCGCGCGCGCTGGCGCGGCTGCGCTCGCGCAAGATCCCGACCTGCCAGGCGCCGGTGCTGCTGGAGGCGCCGGTGGCCGCCGGCCTCGTCGGCTCCTTCGTCAGCGCCGCGAGCGGCGGCAACCTGTACCGGAAGTCCTCGTTCCTGCTCGACGCCCTGGGCCGCAAGGTGTTCGCCCCCGTGGTCCGCATCGAGGAGCTGCCGCACGAGCCCCGTGGCCTTGCCAGCGCGACCTTCGACGAAGAGGGCGTGGCGACGCGCGCCCGCACCGTGGTGGAGGCGGGGGAACTCAAGGGCTACTTTCTCGGCAGCTATTCGGCGCGCAAGCTCGGCATGAAGAGCACCGGCAGTGCCGGGGGCGCGCACAACCTGGTGGTGGCCGCGAACGGGCCGGATTTCCGCGGCATGCTCGCGAAGCTCGGCCGCGGCCTGCTGGTCACCGAACTGCTCGGCCAGGGCGTCAACCTGGTCACGGGCGATTATTCGCGCGGGGCCGCCGGCTACTGGGTCGAGGGCGGCGAGATCGCCTACCCGGTGGAGGAGATCACCATCGCCGGGAACCTGAAGGACATGTTCCTCGGCATCGCCGCGGTCGGCAGCGACGAGGTGGTGCGCGGGTCCTATCGCTGCGGCTCCATCCTGATCGACAACATGACCATCGCAGGTAACTGAGCTGAAAGGGGCGGAAATGCTGCGCGCTGCGCTGTTTGGCCTTTTATCGATCTGCGCGGCGTTCTCCGCCGCAGAGAATCGGCCCAACCAGCGGCCCCCGGACGTCATCTTCGTCCCCACGCCCCAGGAGCTGGTCGACGACATGCTGCGCCTCGCCGACGTCAGGAAGGGCGACGTGCTCTACGACCTCGGTTCCGGCGACGGCCGCATCCCGATCACGGCGGCCAAGCGCTACGGCATCCGCGCCGTGGGCATCGACATCGACCCCGACCGCATCAAGGAGGCCAATGCCAACGCGGCCAGGGCGGGCGTCACGAAGCTGGTCACCTTCCGCCAGGAGGACCTGTTCCAGGCCGGCTGGAAGGAAGCCACCATCGTGACCCTCTACCTGCTGCCGGACCTCAACCTCAAGCTGCGACCCCGGCTGCTGAAGGAGCTCAAGCCCGGCACGCGCATCGTGTCGCACCAGTTCGACATGGGCGACTGGAGGCCGGACAAGAAGCTCGAGATGGAGGGCCGCACGATCTACTTCTGGACCGTGCCCGGGGCGAAGCGCCCGGTCAAGTGAAGTCCAGGCGCTCCTCGACCAGCACGCCGTAGATCCGGATCGGCTGCCGGCGCGCGATCTCGAGGTGGGGCAGGGGCTCGGCGTCCAGGTTCAGATTGTCCACCGACAGCGCGCCCATCACCGAATCCGACATCACGAACTCGCCGGTGCGGGCGCGGCGCAGGATGTAGTGGCCGACGGTGACGCTGTCGCCCAGGGCGAGCCGGCGCACCGCGCCCTTCGGCCCCGCGTTGCCGAGCGTGATCTCACCCAGGTGCATCCCTTGCGACAGCGCGGTGCGCAGGCCGCAGGACCGGCGCCAGCGCTCCGCGGTCGCGCCGAAGCCGCCCTGGATCTGCTGCGCGGCGCGGATCGCGCGTTGCGCCGAGTTGGTCGCGCTGCCGCGGCAGAACACCGACAGCATGGCGTCATGGTGCAGTCCGATCGCCTCGCCACCCGCCGCGGCGACCGCGTCCGCGACGTAATTGCAGAACTCGTTCGTCAGCAGGAGGACCTGCTCCGGTTCCAGCACGCCCGACATGGACACCAGGCCGCGAACCTCGGTGAACAGGATGGCGCCGTCGCGCCGCTGCGGCGACAGCGTGATCGGCAGCGGCCCGGAGATCGAGGTCGCGGTGTACTCCGGAGCGGATGCCTTGGCGCGAGCGGCTGGCGCATCGACGCTCAAGGGCTGGGTCTTGGCATATTCCGTCGGTGATGCCGTGGCCGCCGTGCTCATGCCTGATCTCCGTGCCGGTACTGGACGATCAGGGTACGGATTGCAAGAGATTGTTAGGAGGAACTAGTTCACGAACGCGATGGTGACCCGCTTGTTGCGCTTGCCTTCGGAACGGATCCGGGTCACCGCCAGGGGGCCGATTTCCGCAGTATTGGCGACGTGGGTGCCGCCGCAGGCCTGCAGGTCCACGCCGGGAATCTCCAGCAGCCGGATCTGGCCCGACCCCCGCGGCGGCGCGACGGACATGGTGCGCACCAGCTCGGGGCGCGCGTCCAGTTCGGCGTCCGTGATCCAGTTTGCCCGGGTGCCGTGGCCGGCGCGCACCAGGGCGTTGACGCCGTCCTCGATGGCTTCCTTCACCAGTTTCTCCATCTCGATGTCGAAGTCCAGGTGCGACTTGTCCTCGCCGATGCGGCCGCCGGTGACCGGCGCCCTGACCACCGCGCCCACCAGGTGCAGGGCGGTGTGATAGCGCATCAGGCGGTGGCGGCGGTCCCAGTCGATCGCGGCCTCGACCTTCGTGCCGACGGCTGGGGGCGCGGAACCGGGTTCGAGAACGTGCAGCACCGCATCGCCGTCTCCTTTGCGGGCATCAACGACCCGAAGTCCCGAAATGGTTCCGGTATCGCCCGGTTGACCGCCGCCGAGGGGGTAAAACACCGTGCGGTCCAGCTCCACCGCGTTGTCACGCACCGCCACCACCGTCGCCTCGCAGGCGCGCAGGTAGGCGTCTTCCCGAAACAGCAGCTGCGTCATCTACAGCAGGGTGAGCAGCGCCACCGCCACGACAATCAGGGCCCCGGCGGCGAAGAAGGCGAGCGTTCCGGTGGTCACGTCGGGCAGCGAAGGGTCGCGCGGGATCGGTTCCGGATGATGCTCGTCGTGGTCCCCGTGCCCGTCATGCTCGCCCTGGCCGGCCTGCGGATGCTCGGCCGCCAGCTTGGCGTTGAAGGCGGCGAAGAAGTCGTTGGCCACTTTCTGCGCCGCGGCGTCCACCAGGCGCGAGCCGATCTGCGCCAGCTTGCCGCCCACGTTGGCCTTGGCGGTGTAGGTCAGTTTGGTGCCGCCGTCGGCCGGGGCCAGCTGCACCTGCGCGCCGCCCTTGGCGAATCCGGCCACGCCGCCCTGGCCCTCGAAGGCGATCGAGTACGAATCGGGCGGCTTGATGTCGTTCAGCGCCAGCTTGCCCTTGAACTTGGCGCTCACCGGGCCGACGCGCGCGGTCATGAGCACGGTGTAGGCGTTCTCGCCGGCGGGCTCGATGGATTCGCAGCCGGTGATGCAGGCCTTGAGGAACTCGGTGTCGTTCAGCGCCTTCCAGGTGTCGGCCTGCGAGGCGGGAATCAACTGCTCGCCGGTCATTTCCATTGGCGTTTCTCCACGGGTCTTCCTGCGTTCCTCGGTTCCGGGCGCGCGAGCGCGTAGGCGAGGTCGATGAGGCTCTTCAGATTATGCACCGGCAGGAAGCGGTCCACGTGCGGCAGCATGGCGCGCACGCCCGCCGGGCGCGCCTCGAACTTGTCGTAGCGCAGCAGGGGATTCAACCAGATCAGTTCGTTGCAGGACTTGTGCATGCGCTGCATTTCCTCGCCCAGGCCTTCGCCCGCCTCGCGGTCCAGGCCATCCGAGACCAGCAGCAGGCAGGCGTTCTGCCCCAGCACGCGCCGGCCCCAGCGCCAGTTGAACTCGCGCAGGCAGGCGCCGATGCGCGTGCCGCCGGACCAGTCCTTGATGGCGTCGGCCACGCGCTGCATGGCGACGTCGACGTCGCGGTGGCGCAGCTGGCGCGTGATGTTGGTGAGGCGCGTGCCGAACACGAACACCGTCACCCGGTCGCGGTCGTTGGTGATGGCGTGCAGGAAATGCAGGAACATGCGCGCGTAGGGATTCATCGAGCCCGAGATGTCGCACAGCACCACCAGCGGCGGGTGGATCTCGGCGGGCGCGGCGCGCACCAGCGGGATCAGCGCGCCGCCTTCGCGCAGGCTCCGGCGCAGGGTGGCGCGCAGATCGACCCGGGCGCCTCGCGGCGCCGCTTCCAGGCGCCGGGTGCGCACCAGCGGCAGCGGCAGGCGCAGCTTGGCGAGCATCTTCTTCGCCTCGGCGAGCTCCGCCGCGGACATGGTGTCGAAGTCCATGCGCTGCAGCACCTCGCGCGTGGAGAAGGTGAGCCGCGCGTCCAGCTCCACCTTCTGCTCCTGCTGTTCCTCGGGCTTCTTCTGGTTGAACAGGGCGTCCGACAGCCGCTGGCTCTGCTGCTCCTCGGGCTTGCCGGCGCGGCCGTGGGCCTTGGGCAGCAGCGCCGCCATCATCTTCTCGGTGAGCTTCGGGTCGCGCCAGAAGATGCGGAAGGCCTGGTCGAAGATCGGGCGCTGCTCCTCGCGCGAGATCAGCACCGCGGACATGGTCCAGTACCAGTCCTCGCGCCGATTGCAGTCGGCCAGTTCCAGCGCCCGGGTGCAGTCGATGACCCGGTCGGGGCCGATTCGCAGGCCCGCGGCGCGCAGCAGGCGCGCGAAGTGCATGACGTTCTCGGCCAGCCTGCCCTTGGGGCCCGCGGGGTCGATCTCGGGGAACATGTCAGGCGTCGGTGGGCTTCACGGCGGGCTTTCCCGCCGGCGCCGACAGCACGCACTTGCGCGCCAGCTTCTCGATGGCGCGCGAGGCGACCACGGCGTGGCTGGAGAAATAGCGCTCGTGGTTGCGCTCCACGTCCTCCAGCCGGTAAACGTAGTTGACCATCAGGCCCGCGGAGCGGGCCATGCCGGAATCCGAGGTGTCGCCGAGCCAGTTCAGGCGCTCCAGCGCGGCGCCGTTGCCGAGGTGGAAGCGCGCCACCGCGTCGAGCGGCTCCTCGCCCTGCTTGGCGTGCAGCAGGTACCAGGCGCACAGCCGCATCAGGTTCTTCTGCAGGACCTCGGGCACATCGCCCAGGTGCCAGCCGGGCTGCTCGATCGCGGCCAGCATCGCGCGCCGCGCCTCGCCCTCCGCGCCCACTGCGAGGCGCACGCGGGTTTCCGGGCTGGCGAGCCAGCGCCGGAAACCCGGGATCGGCGACAGGGTGGCGAAGGTCTTCAGGTGCGGGAACTCGCGCTTGAGGTCCTCCGCCACCTGCTTGATGAGCAGGTTGCCGAAGGAAATGCCGCGCAGGCCCTCCTGGCAGTTGGTGATGGAATAGAAGATGGCGCAGTCGGCGTCGGAGGCGGGCGCCACGGACGAGTCCATCTGCAGCAGCGGCTGCACGCCGGCGCTCATGCCGCGCGTCAGCGCCACCTCGATGAAGATCAGCGGCTCGTCGGGCAGCTGCGGGTGGAAGAAGGCGAAGCAGCGCCGGTCCGATTCGAGGCGCCGGCGCAGGTCGCGCCAGCCCTGGATGGCGTGCACCGCCTCGTACTGGATCAGCTTCTCCAGCACCATCGCCGAGGTGCGCCAGTCGATGCGCTCCAGGCGGAGGAACCCCCGGTTGAACCAGGAATGGAACAGGTGCAGCAGGTCGGCGTCGATGGTGCTCCAGGCCGGGTGCGCCTTGATCCCGCGCTGGATCGTGCTGCGCATCTCCACCAGCATCGCGGTGCCGCCCGGGGCCATGTTGAGACGGCGGAACAGTTCCTGGCGCGCCGGCTCCGCCGCTTCCTGCACGCGCAGCAGGTTGCGCGGCGTCGGGTCGTCCCGGTAGGCGTCGGCCGCCTTGCCGACCGCCTCGGGCGGCGGCGAGAACTCCTCGGCCAGGATGTCGAAGAACTGCTCCCGGCCGCGCGCGTCCAGCGCCTGCCAGGCCGTGAGCGCCTCGCGTGCGAGCGCCGCGCCCGAGACCTCGCCGCGCTCGCCCAGCAGCGATTCGCAGAGGCGCACCAGGTGCTGGGTGCGCGCCTCCACGTCCGGGCGCGGGCGCCCGAGCAGGCGGCGAAGAAAGGAGGCGGCGCTCAAGGATCCCTCTAGGCGGCGACCGCCGCGGACTTGGCCTCGCCCACCAGGCGCGTGGCTTCGTCGCCCGCGATGCGCTCGATGTCGTCCTGGTACTTGAGCAGCACGCCCAGGGTGTTGTTCACCGTCTCCGGGTCCAGCGTGACGCGGTCCAGCGCCACCAGGCAGTTGGCCCAGTCGATGGTCTCGGCAACGCCGGGGAGCTTGAACAGGTCCACGCCGCGCAGGCGCTGCACGAAGGCGACCACCTCCCGGGACAGCGCGCCGGCGGCCTTGGGCGCCTTGCGCTTCAGGATCTCCAGTTCGCGCGCCGCGTCCGGGTAGTCCACCCAGTAGTAGAAGCAGCGGCGCTTCACCGCGTCGTGGATCTCGCGCGTGCGGTTGGAGGTGACCACCACGATCGGCGGCTCGGCCGCCTTCAGCGTGCCGATCTCCGGGATCGTGATCTGCCAGTCGGACAGCACCTCCAGCAGGTAGGCCTCGAAGGGCTCGTCGGTGCGGTCCAGCTCGTCGATCAGCAGCACCGGCGCCGCACCCTTGGCGCCTTCGAGCGCGCGGGCGAGCGGGCGCTTCACCAGGAACTTCTCCGAGAAAATGTCCTGCGACAACTTGTCGCGCGATTTCTCCCCCGCGGCCTCGGCCAGCCGGATCTCGATCATCTGGCGCGAGTAGTTCCATTCGTAGGCCGCCTGCGCGATGTCCAGGCCCTCGTAGCACTGCAGGCGGATGAGCTCGCGGCCCAGCGTCTGCGCGATCACCTTGGCGATCTCGGTCTTGCCCACGCCGGCCTCGCCCTCCAGGAACAGCGGCCGCTGCATGGTGAGCGACAGGTAGAGCGCGGTGGCCAGGCTGCGGTCGGCGACGTAGTCGGCCGTCTTCAGCAGGTCGTGGGTTTCGTCGATGGACTTGGGGAGCGCTCTTGGCATGGTTGGGCGGCTTTGCGCAGTGCGGAAAAAGGCATTTTCAGGCATTTGGCGGGCCGGCGCCACCGCCGGCGTGAATATTCCGGCCTCCTGCAGCGAACGGCTCCGTAGCGGCCGCCGCATCCGAGGCGCACCGTGGTCTCGTGCAAACGCCTTCGAACGGAGGAAAATCATGACGAGGGGGAACCATGTGGCGCTGCATGCGGTGGAGCAGGAGGCTTGGCGGCTTTCCCTGGTCGGGGTCTGGGAGCTTCGGGCGGTCTGTCTTGGAGGCGAGCCGCTTCAGGGCGCGCTGCCGCGCGCCTGCATCCTGTTCACGCCCGAGGGAAAGTTCCTTTCCCTGCTGTACGGGGACGGCGGCCCGCTTGCGGCCGCGTTCCGAGCGGCATTCGCCTACTCAGGCGTCTACCGTGTCGTCGGCGATGCCTGGATCACCACTTTGCGGCGGAGCTGGAACGACGTCAACGCCGCCGGCGAGCAGACCCATTTCTTCAGGTTCGAGTCCGGGCGGCTGTGCGTGCGGCCTGGTGACAGGGAGTTCGAGTTCGTGAAGTTGAAGTAAGGCGGGCGAGGGAGGGGGGATGAACCGCAGGGGGTTCGTCGCGGGGGTTGGGGGAATGCTGGCGGCGCCGGTGGCGGGGGCGCAAGCGCCAACGCACCTCTACAGGATCGGGATGCTGTTCCCGAACAGCCCGCAAACCGCGTCGGCACACCTGCCGTCGTTCCGCGAGCGCATGGCGCAGCACGGCTTCGTCGCAGGCCGCAATCTCGCGTTGGACTTTCGCTATCCGCCACCGGGTACTCCGCCGGCGGCAGCCGCTGCGCAGGAACTGATGGATCTGAAGCCCGATCTTCTGGTCGCTTGCACGACCTCAGCGGCGCTTGGCGCCTTGTCTGGATCCAGGACGGTACCAATCGTCTTTGCCTGGGTCGCGGATCCAATCTCGTTCGGCCTCGTGAAAGGATTCTCCCGGCCAGGCGGTCGTGCCACCGGGGTGACCAATCGGTTCTACGAGCTGGCAATCAAGCGACTGGAACTGGTGCGCGAAGTGCTTCCGGGAGCTCGCAAGATCGCAATGATGGCGGTCTACTTCGATGCCATCCTGGAGAAGTATCTTGAGACCGCGCAGGCTGCCGCCGCCAAGCTTGGACTGGAACTGATTCGTCGCGAAGCCAGCCCGAACAGCTGGCCCGAGGGCTTGAAAACCGTGGTAGCGCAGGGTGCGGAGGCCGCGATGGTCCTGACGCCCTTCGGAATATTCGGCATGCGTCACGACGCCGACGAAGCGATTCGCGCCGCCCGCGAGCTGCGGCTTCCCGCCGTCTTTGGCGAAGCGGAGTCCGTGGAGCGCGGCGGGCTGATGTCCTACGCGACCAGCCTGAGCGAGGATCTGCGGCGCGCCGCGGACATGGTTGCGAAGATCCTGCGCGGCGCGAAGCCGGCGGAGCTTCCGGTGGACCAGGCTTCGCGCTTCGAACTGGTGGTGAACCGGGGGACGGCGCGGGCGATCGGGCTTGCGCTGCCGCAGTCGCTGCTGCTGCGCGCCGACCAGGTGATCGAATGAGCCGCGGCGGCCTGCGCCGAACCCGCGCCGCGACAGGGCCGGTAAATGTTACCGATCGTGCACATTTGCCGCCGCTGCGGCCGGCCAGCGCCGACGAGGTGATCGAATGAGGCGGCGCGACCTCCTCCTCGCGTTCGGCGTGTTCTTGGCTGCGCCGCTGGCCGGTGCACAGGCGCCAGCGCGCGCGCCACGCATCGGCTACCTGTTCTCGTTCGCCAGGTCCCAGGGCGAGCACCTGTGGGAGGCCTGCCGGCAGGGCCTGCGCGAACTCGGCTATGTCGAGGGACGTACCGTCATGCTTGAGCCGCGCTGGGCGGACGGTCGGCACGATCGCCTTCCGGCATTGGTCGACGAACTGGTCGCGCTAAATGTCGATGTGATCGTGGCGGCGGCGACGCCGGCGAGCCAGGCCGCGAAAGCGAGGGCGGGACGCATTCCGGTCGTCCTGGTCGCGGTCGCCGATCCTGCGCGAAGCGGCCTGGTCGCCAGCCTTGCGCGACCCGGCGGCCGGATGACGGGATTGAGCCTGCTGACGCCGGAACTGAGCGGCAAGCGCCTGGAGTTGCTGGTCGACATCCTGAAGCAGGTGCCGCGCGTCGCCGTGCTGCTCAATCCCGAGAACCAGAGTCACGACATCTTTCTTGACGAGACGAGCAACGCCGCGCGCAGGGCCGGGGTGCAGGTGCAGGTCGTGCGTGCCCGGAATGTGCCGGATATCGAGCGGGCGCTGCCCGAGGCCGGTGCGCAGGGGGCGACGGCGATGATCGTGTTCGACGATCCCGTGCTCTGGACCCATCGCAAGATCATCGTCGCGCAGGCGGCAAAGGAACGGCTGCCGGTGATGTACGGCTACAGCGAGTTTGTCGAGGACGGGGGCTTGATCTCCTACGGCCCGCACCGGCCGGACCTCTACCGGCGTACGGCGACCTACGTGGACCGCATCCTCAAGGGCGCGAATCCGGCCGAGCTTCCGATCGAGCGCCCGGTTCGTTTTGAACTGCATGTCAATGTCCGGAGTGCGCGCTCGCTTGGAATTGCGGTGCCTCAGTCAGTACTCCTGCGCGCCGACCGGGTGATTGAATGAGGCGGCGAACGCCCCGCGCGGACCGCCTACTCCGGCACGCGCACCGGTGGCGTCAGGGCCATGCGCCGCGCCTTGTGCGCGAATCGCCGTGCATCGAAGCTGAGGAAGGCGTCGCAGGCCCGGCTGGAGGCGTGATGCAGCGCGTCCGCGAACTCGAACCCCGCCCGCAGGTTGCCGAGCGCGCGCATCAGGGCCCGGCCCGGCGCCTCGGCGCCAGCAGGGTGGCGGGATCGAAGTCCGGCGGCAGGTGCCGGCGGCGGACCTTGAGCATGCCGAAGCCGGAAGCCGCGCGCTGTGGCGCGCGATGCAGGACGCGGAGCTCCGCCTTGCCTTCGCGGACCGTGAACGCGATGCGGCTGCCCTCGCGGATGCCGAGTTCGCGCCGCACTTCCTTGGGGATCGTGACCTGCCCCTTTCTCGTGACACTGCCGCTGTCCATGGTTTTCCCCGAAGTATTGCCAAGTAACGATCATAACTTCATCGAGCAGGTGGCGGCGTGAGGCGGCGCGAGGCGATCGCGGCGCTGACGGCGATGCTCGCTGTGGCAGGTGCCTCAGTACCCTCGAGCGCCCAAGGCGCCGAACGCCGCATCGGCTACCTGCACCCGGGCGCCGATTTCGCCAAGCGCAAGACGCCGTCCCCGCACCACGAGGCATTCCTCAAGGGGCTGGCGGAGCAGGGGTTCATCCCGGGCCGCAACCTGGTGGTCGAGTACCGCTTTGCCGAGGGCCGGAACGAACGTCTTCCGGCGCTCGCCGCCGAACTGGTCGAGCGCAAGGTCGAGGTCATCTTCGGTTGGGCGGACGCGGCCCGGGCTGCCGCGCGCGCGACGCGGTCGATTCCGGTGGTTTTCACCGCGATCGCGGATCCGGTCATCGACGGCCTGGTGCAATCCCTGGCCCATCCCGGCGGCAACGTCACCGGGTTCTCGAACCAGGGACTGGAACTGGACGCGAAGCGGCTGGAGCTGCTGAAGGCCGCGGTTCCATCCGCAAGGCGGGTCGCGGTTCTCGCCGAGATCGGGCATTCGCTGTACCGGCAACAGAAGAGCAGCCTCGAGTCGGCAGCCCGGTCGCTTGGCCTGGAGCTGCATTTCGTCGAGATCAGGGGGCCGGCCCGCCTCCCGCAGGCCTTTGCCGCCATCAAGGCCGCGCGGGCGGACGCATTGCTGGTGCAGGAGCGCCCCGTGTTCAACTTCGACCGGCGCGGGATCGCGGGCGCAGCGGTGGAGAATCGCCTGCCCGCGATGTTCGAGCACGCCGATTTCGTGCGCGACGGCGGCCTGATGAGCTACGGCCCGGATTTCGTCGACGTCTGGCGGCGCGCCGGGGACTACGTCGGGAGAATCCTGATGGGCGCCGTTCCGGCGGCGCTGCCGGTGCAGCAGCCGACCAGGTTCGAGCTGGTGGTCAATCGGAAGACGGCGCGCGAGATTGGCGTCGAGATTCCGCGGTCCGTGCTGCTGCGCGCCGACTGGGTGATCGAATGAAGCGCCGCAGTGTCCTTCTGGCATCAAGTGCGCTGCTGGCCGCGCCACTGGCGTTCGCGCAAAGTCCCTCGCGCCCCCGCCGCGTCGGCATCCTCGGCGTCGGCGTTTCCACGGCCGAGCAGCAGGCCTGGGCGAAGCTGCGGTTTGTGGCGGAACTGGACCGCGCCGGCCTGCGCGAGGGCCGCGACATCGAGCTGGAATGGCGTTTCGCCGAGGGAGACGCGGCGCGGCTGCCCGCCCTGGCGCAGGAACTGGCGCGGCTGGAGCCGGAGCTGATCGTGGCCTCCTTCAATCCCTCCATCGCCGCCGCGCAGCGCGCCACGCGCGCGATCCCGATCGTGATGGTGAACGCGGTCTCGCCGGTGGAGCAGGGCTACGTCGCCAGCCTCGGACGGCCCGGAGGCAACGTCACCGGCACCGCATGGAGTTCGCCGGAGACCATGGGCAAGATCCTGTCGATGCTGAAGGAGGCTGCGCCGCGGGCGGTGCGGGTGGCGTTGCTGGGCAACCCGGGTTTTCCCGGCGTGGGCGAGTACCTTGCGGCGATGCGCCAGGCTGGAAACACGCTGGGGATGAAGTTGGAGTACTTCGAGGCGGTGCGTCCCGACGACATCCGTACCGCGCTGCAGCGCATTGCGGCGGCGAAGCCGGATGCACTCTACGTTTCCTTCGATACCGTGCTGCTGGCGGGATTGCGGGAGATCGCCGAGTTCTGCCGGGCGCGCAAGCTGGCTTCGATGTCCAACGCCTCGACGTTCGTGGATGCGGGCGGGCTGATGTACTACGGGCCGGACCTGGACGAGCTGGTAGAGCGCACGGTCAGTTTCGTGGTGCGCATCCTGCGCGGGGTGAAGCCGGCCGATCTCCCGGTGGAACTGCCGTCGCGCTACCGCCTGATATTGAACCGCCGCACCGCGGACGCCATCGGGCACCGGCTGCCCGCCCAGATCCTCCTGCGCGCCGACCGGGTGATCGAATGAAGCGGCGCGAACTGCTCCGCGCCCTCGCGGCGATGGCCCTGGCAAATGTTACCGATCGTGCACATTCGCAGCCGGCGGGGCCGGGGCTCATGCGCCGGATCGGCTTCGTCTCGCCAACCGCCCCCGGCGCGAGGAATGAAGCCTTTCAGCGCGGACTTCTCGAGCTCGGCTATGTGAGGAATCGCGACCTCATTGTGGAGGAGCGGTTCGCCGACGGGCGGCCGGAGCGGATTCCGGGACTCGTGGAGGAGCTCGTCGGGCTGAAAGTCGACGTGCTGGTGGTCGGCGCGACGATCGGCGCGCGCGCGGCCAAGCGCGCGACGGCGACGATCCCCATCGTGTTCGCCGGCTCGAGCGATCCGGTCGCCGGCGGCATCGTTTCGAACCTGGCGCGCCCCGGCGGCAATATCACCGGTTCCTCGCTGGCTTATGGCGACGGATTTGCGGGAAAGTGGCTGGAGCTTCTCAAGGAGGCTGCGCCCCATGTCACGCACTTCGCGGTACTCTGGAGTTCGAGCAATCCGGCGGCCACCCGGTTCGTCGATGAGCTCCGGACGGCCGCGGTCAAGACGAAGGCGGGGATGGAGGTCCACCATGCGGCGAATGCGAAGGAATTGGACGAAGCGCTGGCGTCCATCGGCGCCGGCAGCGCGCGCGGTCTGATTGTGGCGCCGAGCCCGTTTGCCGCTTCGCGTGTCGCCAGCGTCGTCCAGTTCAGCGAGCGCCATCGGATGCCGGCGATGTTCTTCGAGGCGCGCTTCCCCGACGCGGGGGGGCTGATGTCCTATGGCCCGGACATCGCCGATACCTACCGCCGGGCCGCCGCCTACGTCGACCGGATTCTGAAAGGGGCAAGGCCAGGCGACCTGCCGGTCGAGCAGCCGACCCGGTTCGAGCTGGTCGTAAACCGGGGGGCCGCGCAGGCGCTCGGCCTGAGGTTGCCCCAATCCATCCTCCTGCGCGCCGACCGGGTGATCGAATGAGGCGGCGGGCGTTCCTTGCCGCGCTGGGCGCCGCCCTGGTCGCGCCGCAGGCGCAAGCCCAGCCCGCGCGCGACCTGCCCCGCATCGGCATCCTCGACCCAGTGCCGCCCGCGGCCACGGCATCCTCCATCGCCAGCCTGCGCGACGGGCTGCGCCGCGAGGGGCTGGTGGAGGGCCGCGACTACCGCCTGGAGTACCGCAGCGCTGATGGCCATTTCGAGCGCCTGCCGGCGCTCGCCGCGGAGCTGGTGGCGCTGCCGGTGCAGGTGATCGTCGCCCGCAACACCCCCGGGATGCTGGCGGCGCGTGCCGCGACCACGCAGATTCCCATCGTGATGGCCGACGTGGGCGACCCGCTGGGCCTGGGCTTCGTGAAGAACCTCGCCCGGCCGGAGGCAAACATCACCGGCGTGAGCAACGCGACCCTGGAGCTGATCCAGAAGCGGCTCGAAGTGATGCGCGAGCTGGTTCCCGGCCTGCGTCGCGTGGCGGTGCTGTCGAACGCGAACGACCCGAACACGCCCATCCAGCTCGAGGAAGTGCGCAAGGCCGCCGCGCAGCTGGGGATCGAGGCACGGAACTTCGATTGCCGGTCGGTGGCGCAGCTCGCAAACGTGCTCGGTACCATCGCGGCGTGGCGGCCGCAGGCCCTGTTGCCGCTGGTGCATCCGCTGTATCGCGTATTCGTACCCCACCTGGTGACTTGGGCCGCCGCGCAGCGCTTGCCCGGCATATTCGCTCGCGATGGCGATGCCGAACGCGGGGCTTTGATGGCCTATGCCGCTGACCTTTCCGATCACTACCTGCGGGTGGCGGGCTACGTGGCGCGCATCCTCGCGGGCGCGAGTCCCGCGGAGATGGCGGTGGAGCGGCCGACGCGCTTCCTCCTGTCTGTCAATCTGAAAACCGCGCGGGCGCAGTCGATTGCGGTGCCCCAGCCGATCCTGCTGCGCGCCGACCGGGTGATCGAATGAGGCGGCGCGCCTTTCTGTCCGCGGCGGCGGCGATGCTGGTGCCGCAGGGGCACGCGTTCGCGCAGCCGGCCGCGCGAGCGCACCGGATTGGCCTCGTCAGTACGGTCTCTGCCGGGGCAAACGTAGACGCATTCATGGCGGAACTGAAGCGCCTCGGCTACGCCGAGAAGCGCAATCTCGTCATCGAGGCGCGCTATGCGCAAGGACGGCTGGAGCGCGTGCCGGCGCTGGTTGCCGAGGTGCTCCGGGCGGGCGTGGACGTGCTGGTGGTCAGTTCAACCGCCGGCGCCCTGGCGGCGAAGCAGGCGACCGCCACCGTGCCGGTGGTGTTCATCAATGTTTCCGATCCGGTCGGACAGGGCATCGTGGCGAGCCTCGCGCGCCCCGGGGGAAACTTGACGGGGACCACGTTCGGCGTCGCCGGCGCGGGATTCGCGGGCAAATGGGTGGAACTGCTCAAGGAGGCGGTACCCCGCCTCGCCCATGTCGCAGTACTGTGGAATTCGTCGAACGCCGGCAGCGCAGCGCACATTCCCGAAATCAGGGCGGCCGCGAGCAAGCTGAACGTGAAGGTCGAGCTGTTCGATGCGGGAGATGCCAGGGCGCTCGAGCGGGCGATCGCCGACATCCAGCGCAGCCCCGTCCAGGGTCTGGTCGTGGCCGGTGATCCGTTCCTCACCTCGAGCCGGGACCAGCTGGTCCGCTTCGCCGCCAAGCGGCGGCTGCCCGCTATGTATTTCTTTTCGACTTTTGTCGAGAGCGGTGGACTGATGTCCTACGGTTGGGATATGAACGAGATCTGGGGGCGGGCCGCGGTCCAGGCGCACAAGATCCTGCAGGGCGCGAATCCGGCCGAAATTCCGGTTGAGCAGCCGACCCGCAGCGAACTGGTCATCAATCTGCGGACGGCGTGGACGCTCGGACTCGAGTTTCCAGCTGCGCTCCTCGTCCGCGCCGACCGGGTGATCGAATGAAACGGCGCGAGCTGCTCCGCGCCGTCGCGGCGGCGGCCCTGGTCAATGTTACCGATCGTGCACATTCGCAGCCCGCGCCGCGGCGCGTGGCGTGGATTGCGCAATCCAAGGCGGTGGACGGCGCGCTGTTCTTCGAGGCGCTGCGCAACGGCCTGGGCGAGCGCGGCTACACGGACGGCCGCGAGATCCGGCTCGAGCCCCATTGGGGCGACGATTCTGCGCAGCGGGTGGCACGGCTGGTGGGAGAGGTCGCCGCATCCCGGCCGGATGTCATCCTCGCCCTCGGCCCGCCCGCGGTGGTGGCGCGGCGCACGATCTCCACCATTCCCGTGGTGTACGCCTACAGCGGCGACCCGGTGGCGGCGGGCCTGGTCGAATCCCTGGCAAGGCCCGGCGGCAACGTCACCGGCATGTCCTTCCTCACCCTGGAGCTGGTGGGCAAGCGCATCGAGCTGCTGCGGGAGATGCTGCCGCGCGCCAAGCGCATCGCGGTGGTCGCGGTCCCGGAGCACCCGGGCGATTCGGCCGAGCGCCGCGTGACCGCGGAGGCGGCGAAGCGCTTCGCGCTCGACCTGCAGTTCTTCGAGCTGCGCGGCGCCGGCCAGATGGAACAGGTGCTGGCGGCGGTGGAGCAGTCGCGCAGCGAGGCGGTGATGTTCTTCCCGGTGCAGTCGGTCATGAGCCTGCGCGAGCGCATCGCGCAGTGGTCGCTGCGCGCCCGCATTCCGGCGATGTCGGGCTGGGGTCAGTTCGCGGAGGCGGGCAACCTGATGACCTACGGCCCCGACCTGCTGCAGAGCTACCGGCGCCTGGCGCATTTCGTGGACCGCATCCTGCGCGGGGTCCGGCCGGCGGACCTGCCTGCCGAGCTGCCGACGCAGGTCGAGATGGTGTTGAACCTCCGTACGGCGCGGGCGCTCGGCATCGCGGTGCCGCAGACGGTGCGGCTGCGCGCCGACCGGGTGATCGAATGAGGCGGCGCCGGTTCATCGCCCTTGCGGGAATGCTTGCGGCATCGCCGTTCTCGGCTCTTGCGCAGGAATCCAGGAAATTCAGGATCGGCGTCCTGATCCACGTCGGTGCAGAGTCCTGGCGCCTGGTCCGCTCCTCGCTGCAGGATCTCGGCTACGTGGAGGGGAGGAACGTTTCGTACGAAGTCCGTGATTCCGGCGCCCGGCAGCCGGCGCTCGCCGCGATGGCGGCCGACCTGGTGCGGCTCAAGGTCGACCTGATCATCACCTTTCAGACCCCGGCCGCCCAGGCGGCGAGCGAGGCGACCACGGTGATACCGATCGTCATGGCATCCGTGGGCGATCCGGTTGCGACCGGACTGGTGAAGAGCCTGGCGCAGCCGGGCGGCAACATCACCGGCTTCTCCGGGCTGACCGATCTGCTGGGCGCGAAGATCCTCGACCTGGTCCGTGAGATCCGGCCCGGTGCCGCGCGCGTCGCGGTCCTGGCCAACAGCGCGGATTCGTTCACGCCTGGCTTCGTCCGGCAGATCCGGGATGCGACTGGCCGGGTCGGCATGCAGGCCCAGGTCGCGCTGGTCCGGGGCGAGACCGAGTACGACGCCTTGTTCTCCGAATGGAGCAGGGCAGGGGTTGCAGCGGTGATCCTGCAGCCGAGCCTGCCGCGCGCGCGCGCGATCGACCTTGCGATCCGTCATCGCCTGCCCGTCGCGGGACCGAGCGTCCCGATAGCCGAAGCCGGGGCGCTGTTCGCTTATGGCGCCAATGTCCGGGACCAGATGACGCGTACCGCCGTCTATGTCGACCGCATCCTGAAAGGCGAGAAGCCGTCGAACCTTCCGGTCCAGCAGCCCGTTGTCTTCGAGCTGGTGATCAACCTGCGGACGGCGCGCGCCATCGGGCTCGCGGTGCCGAATGCCGTTCTGGCCCGCGCCGACCGGGTGATCGAATAGCATGAATCGCCGTCAGGCACTGCTCGCCTTCGCTCTATTCGGCGCACGACCGCTGGCCGCCCAGCCTCAGCCCCGATCGAGGCTCTGGCGAATCGGCGTGCTTCGCGCCGCGCCGGACGACCAGGTGTTCAGGCAGAACTTCGAGCTGTTCGTGCCGACGCTCCGCGAGCGCGGGTTTGCCGAGGGAAGCAACCTCGCGATCGAGTACAGGGTGCGGCCCGGAAAGTCCGACGAAATTCTTGCGCTTGCAAACGAACTGGTCCAGGCCAGGGTGGATGCCATACTCGCCATTGCCGCCCCGGGTGTCGTCGCCGCATCGAAGGCAACTTCGTCGATTCCCATCGTGGCGGTGGACCTGGAATCCGATCCGGTCGCGATGGGATTCGCCAGGACCCTCAGTCGTCCTGGCGGAAACATCTCCGGCATGTTCCTGGACTTTCCGGAGTTGAGCGGGAAGTGGATTCAGCAACTCAAGGAGGCCATGCCGAAGCTGGCGCGGGCCGCCGTTCTTTCCGATCCGGCGGTCGGACCGTTCCTCCTGAGAGGCGCCGAGGCTGCGGGTGTGTCCATGGGCGTACAGATCATCAAGCTGGAGGCGCGAAACCCAGGCGAGCTGGAAGACGCCTTCAGGGCGGCGGTGAAACAGCAAGCGGAGGCGGTACTGGCGCTTTCCTCGCCCGTTTTCGCTTCGGCACGCAAGCGCATTGCGGACCTGGCGCTGCGTTACCGGCTGCCGGGCATCATGCCGTTCCCGAACTTTGCCGACGACGGCGGCCTGATGGCCTATGGCCCGCACCTCACCAGCATGTTTCAGCAAGCCGCGAACGTCGTGGCAAAGGTCCTGCAGGGAGCCCATCCCCGGGATATTCCGATCGAGCGTCCGGTGCGCTTCGAGCTGGCCATCAACCTCGGCACGGCCAGGGCGCTCGGCGTCACGATTCCGCCGATCTTGCGGGTGCGCGCCGACCGGGTCATTGAATGAATGAAGGAGGGCATCCGCGGCAAGATGCCTTAGCGCCGCGGTTTGACGCCGTGCGCGCGAAGCCAGTCGCGGTCCTCCGCGAGTGCGCCGCCCGCGCGCGCCGCTTCCCCGGCGTCGAGGAACGACGTTTCCGCGAACCGCGCCTCGATGATCGGCAGGGAAAGAATGCCGGCGTCGAGGCCGGCGCGAATCCACTCCCGGTCCCGGGGCTCCATGCGCGCGTACTTGGAAACCGCGGCGTCGTTCGGCTCCAGGAACCACGCCGCCAGGCCGGGCTCGAGCTCGATCCGGACCAGCCTCGATTCCCAGCCCTCCGGCAGCGTGGCGACCCGAGGCGAGACCGGATCGAGGTAGTAGCCGTGCTCTACCTCGAATGGGCTGCCCTGGCCAAGGGCCGGCGCGAGGTCGAATATGCGGTCCGGATCGTTCCGGCCGTAGGCATCGACATCGAGAGAAACCGCCATTCGCGCCGGAACGGTGTCCGCATGGCCAAGCGCGGCGAGGCTGCCGATGACGACGAAATCGGTTTCACCGCTCAGGCGCCTTGCCTCGGCGAACAGCCGGCGCAGGTCCGCACGCTTCACGCGGCCGCCGGCTCCAGGGCAAAGCTCCAGGGCGTGTTCTGCAGCAGCGCGTCGGTCCACTCGCCCTGCTCCAGCAGGCGCAGCGCGACCGTCCGCACGGGGCCGGAGAGCCGCTCGCGCCAGCGTGAGATGTAGTGCTCGCTGCAAAGTTGCGCCCGTTCCCAGCGATCCACGTTGGCACGTGCCTGATGCACCAGGCCCTCAGCTTCCGGTGCGGGGAGCGCCAGCAGGCCGGCGGCGAGTGCGGCATGCCGGCGCCGGGCATCCAGCCGGTGGGCACGCTCGCGTTCGCGTGCAAGCGCGGTTTCCTGGCCCGGGAGCACGCCCCGGGGCATCGCGGCCAGCTCCAGGTCGAGCGCGGAGCAAAGCCGCGACAGCGTGCCCAATCGAAAATCCTGGACCGCACCGGCCTCCAGCCTAGAAATGGTGACCCGGCCGGCACCGCTTCTGGCGGCCAGTTCCGCCTGGGTCATGCCCTTCTCGCGACGGGCAAGGCGCATGGCTTCATGCAATGGGATGTTTCGCATAAGAAGCAGTGTATCAGTAATGATACAGTATAAAAAGACCAAAAAAAGCCCGCGACCGTGGTCGCGGGCTTTCCCCCTCTCCTCCGCAGAATCTTCTACTTCAGCGCCGCCTCCACCGCCCGTTTCGCCATGACCGTGACGAGGTGGGCGCGGTACTCGGCGCTGGCATGCAAATCGGTGTTCAGGCCTTCCTTCTTCTGCTTCACGCCGGCCGCGGCCTCGGGCGCGAACTTGGCTGACAACGCCTTCTCCATGTCCGCCTGCCGGAACACGCAGGGGCCGGCGCCGGTGACGGCGACCCGGACCGCATTGCTTCCTCCGGTGCCGAAGTCGGCGACGAAGACGCCGACGATGGCGAAGCGCGAGGCCGGGTTCTTGAACTTCATGTAGGCGGCGCGCTTGGGCACCTGGAACGAGACCGAGGTGATGATCTCTCCGGGCTTCAGCGCGGTCTCATACAGGCCGGTGAAGAACTTGTCGGCCTCGTACTTGCCCTTGTTGGTGGTGATGGTGGCGTTCAGCGCCAGCACCGCCGCCGGATAGTCCGCCGCCGGGTCGCTGTTGGCGATCGACCCGCCGCAGGTGCCCATGGCGCGCACCTGGCGGTCGCCGATCATGCCGGCCAGCGCCGCGAGCGCGGGGATCGCCTTCTTCACCTCGGCCGAGTGCTCCACCTCGGCGTGGCGCGTCATGGCGCCGATGGTGACGGACTTGCCGTCGGACTTGATGCCCTGCAGCTCCTTGAGCTTGCCCAGGTCGATGAGGTCCGAAGGCGAGGCGAGGCGCAGCTTCATGGCCTGCACCAGCGACTGGCCGCCGGCCAGCAGTTTCGCTTCGCCCTTGCCGGCGAGGGTGGCGGCCTCGGCGAGGCTGCCGGCGCGGTGGTAGTTGAATGCGTGCATGTCTGTTCCTCCTCAGTTCTTCTTCTGCAGGGCGTTCCACACCACCTGCGGCGTGGCGGGCATGGGGATGTCCTTCACCCCCAGGGCGTCGGTGAGGGCGTTGATGAACGCGGCCGGGGCGCCGATGGCGCCCGCTTCGCCGCAGCCCTTAACGCCGAGCGGGTTGTGCGTGCAGGGCGTCTCGCGCGTGTCCACCTGGTAGGAGGGCACGTCATCCGCGCGCGGCAGGCAGTAGTCCATGTACGAGCCGGTCATGAGCTGGCCGTCGTCGCTGTAGCGGCAGCCTTCCAGCATTGCCTGGCCGATCCCCTGGGTCACGCCGCCGTGCACCTGGCCCTCGACGATCATCGGGTTGATGATCTTGCCGAAGTCGTCCACCGCGCTGAATTTCTCCACCGTCACCTTCCCGGTCTCCGGATCCACCTCGACCTCGCAGACATAGGTGCCGGCGGGGAAGGTGAAGTTGGACGGGTCGTAGAAGGCGTTCTCGTTGAGGCCCGGTTCCAGCTTGTCGTGCGGGTAGTTGTGCGGCACGTAGGCCGCGAACGCCACCTCGCCGAACATCTTCTTCTTGTCGGTGCCCTTGACCCGGAACTCGCCGCGGTCGTACTCGATGTCGGCTTCCGCCGCCTCCAGCAGGTGCGCGGCGATCTTCTTGCCCTTGGCGACGATCTTGTCCAGCGCCTTGACGATGGCGGTGCCGCCCACGGCAATGGACCGCGAGCCGTAGGTGCCCATGCCGAACAGGACCTTGGAGGTGTCGCCGTGCACGATGTCCACGTTCTCGATCGGCATGCCGAGGCGGTCGGCCACGACCTGCGCGAAGGTGGTCTCGTGGCCCTGGCCGTGCGAGTGGGAGCCCGTGAACACCGTCACGCTGCCGGTCGGGTGCACGCGCACCTCTCCGGCCTCGAACAGGCCCGCCCTGGCGCCCAGCGACCCGGCCACCGCCGAGGGCGCGATGCCGCAGGCCTCGATGTAGGCCGCGTAGCCCAGCCCGCGCAGCCGGCCCTTGGCCTGCGAGGCCTTCTTGCGCGCCGCAAAGCCGGCAACGTCGGCCAGCTTCTGCGCCGCCTCGAGCGTGGCGTTGTAGTTGCCGATGTCGTACTGCAGCGCCACCGGGGTCTGGTAGGGGAACTCGGTGATGAAGTTGCGCCGGCGGATCTCGGCCGGGTCCAGCTTCATCTCGCGCGCCGCGGTTTCCACCAGGCGCTCGACCACGTAGGTGGCCTCGGGCCTGCCGGCGCCGCGGTACGCATCCACCGGCACCGTGTTGGTGAACACCGCCGTCACCTCGCAATGGATCACCGGGGTCTTGTACTGGCCGGCGAGCAGCGTGGCGTACAGGATGGTCGGCACGCAGGAGGCGAAGGTGGACAGGTAGGCGCCCACGTTGGCGGTGGTCTTCACCCGCATGCCGAGGAAACGCCCGTCCTTGTCCATGGCCAGTTCGGCCACCGTGTGGTGGTCGCGGCCGTGGGCGTCCGACATGAACGCCTCGGAGCGGTCCGAGGTCCACTTCACCGGGCGGCCCAGCTGGCGCGAAGCCCAGGTGACCGCGACGTCCTCGGCGTAGAGGTAGATCTTGGAGCCGAAGCCGCCGCCGACGTCCCCGGCCACCACGCGCACCTTGTGCTCGGGCAGGCCCATGACGAACGCGGTCATCAGCAGCCGCTCGACGTGCGGGTTCTGGCTGGCGACGTAGAGCGTGTAGGCGTCGTCGGCGCGCGAGTACGAGCCGTTCGCGACGCGCGGCTCCATGGCATTGGGGATCAGCCGGTTGTTGATGAACTCCAGCTTGGTGACGTGCGCCGCCTTGGCGAACGCGGCGTCGCAGGCGGCCTTGTCGCCCAGCGCCCAGACGTAGCAGGTGTTGTCCGGCGCGATGTCGTGCAGCTGCGGCGCGCCCTTGGCGCGCGCCTTGCTCCCGTCCACCACCGCAGGCAGCACTTCGTAGTCGACTTCCACCAGTTCCGCGGCGTCGCGCGCCTGGTCCTCGGTTTCGGCGATCACGATGGCGACCTGGTCGCCGACGTAGCGCACCTTGCCCTGCGCGAGGCTGGGGTGCGGCGGCTCCTTCATGGGCTGGCCGTTGACGTCGGTGATCAGCCAGCCGCAGGGCAGGCCGCCCAGCTTGGAGAGGTCCTCGCCGGTGTAGATGGCGAGCACGCCCGGGGCCTTCTTCGCCCGGTCCAGCTTGATGGACTTGATCTTCGCGTGCGCGTGCGGCGAGCGAACGAAGACCGCGTGACTCTGGTTGGGCAGCGTGACGTCGTCGGTGTACTGGCCCGCGCCGGTGAGGAAGCGATAGTCCTCTTTCCTCTCGATGCGCGCGCCGATGAGCGGGGCGTTCATGGCGTCCTCACTTTCCCGCCGCCATGGCTTTGGCGCCGGCGGCGATGGATTTCACGATGTTGTGGTAGCCGGTGCAGCGGCACAGGTTCCCGTCCAGCGCCTCGCGGATCTGCTGCTCGGTCGGGTTCGGGTTGCCCCTGGCGAAGTCGATCGCGTTCATCACCATGCCCGGGGTGCAGAAGCCGCACTGCAGGCCGTGGTTCTCCTTGAATGCCGCCTGCATCGGGTGCAGGGTGCCGTCGGGCTTGGCCACGCCCTCGATGGTGGTGATGCTGGCGCCCTCGGCCTGCATCGCCAGGAAGGCGCAGGACTTCACCGCCCTGCCGTCCATGTCCACGGTGCAGGCGCCGCATTGCGCGGTGTCGCAGCCGACGTGGGTGCCGGTCAGCCGCAGGTGTTCGCGGATGAACGTGACCAGCAGCGTGCGGTCCTCGACCTCGGCCGTGACCGCCTTGCCGTTCACCTTCATGGAAATTTTTACCGCCATGTCGCCTCCTTGCGATGGATTCTCGGGATCTGGATTGCCTTGCGGGACGGCCATCCTAACGAAGCGGATACACGGGGGCAATGTTGCGCCGCCGCAATCCGCTCCCGGCGGTAGAATAATGTGATGGACAGCGTAGACATCGAAGTGCTCCGCAGCGCCGAGGCCTGGCGCAAGGCCGGCCATCGCGTCACCCTCGGCACCATCATCAAGACTTGGGGCTCGGCGCCCCGGCCGGTGGGCGCGCTGGTGGTGATCCGCGACGACGGGCAGGTGGTGGGCTCGGTCTCCGGCGGCTGCGTCGAGGACGACCTGATCGAAAAGGTGAAGGCGAAGCCCGCCGACCTGCCGCAACTGGTGACCTACGGGGTTACGAACGAGGAAGCCACGCGCTGGGGCCTGCCCTGCGGCGGCACGCTGCAGCTGGTGCTGGAGCCGGTGACGGAAAAAAGCGGCATCGGGACACTGCTCGCCACCATCGGCCAGCAGCAGCTGGTCAGGCGCCGCCTGGACATGGCCACCGGCGAGGTCATGCAGCAGCCCGGCAGCTGGCAGGACGTGCTCGAGTTCGACGGCAAGGTGCTCACCACGGTGCACGGCCCGCGCTGGCGCCTGGTGCTGGTGGGCGCCGGGCAGCTCACGCAGTACCTGGCGGAGATGGCGCACATGCTGGACTACCACGTCACGGTGGTGGACCCGCGCGAGGAGTATGCCGCCGGCTGGAACGTGGCCGGCGTGCCGCTCAACCGCGGCATGCCCGACGACGTGGTGCGCGAGATGAACCTGGACGGCCACAGCGCGGTGGTGGCGCTGACGCATGACCCCAAGCTGGACGACCTCGCGCTCATGGAGGCGCTGAAGTCGGCCGCGTTCTACGTCGGCGCCATCGGCTCGAAGAAGAACAACGACGCGCGCCGCGCCCGCCTGCTGGAATTCGACCTGGCGCAGGCCGAGATCGACCGCCTGCGCGGGCCCGTTGGCCTGTACATCGGCTCCAAGACCCCGCCCGAGATCGCGGTGGCGATCCTCGCCGAGATGACCGCCGTGCGCCACGGCGTCACCGACCCGAGCTGGGCGGCGAAGAAGGGCAGCCGCTTCGATCCCTCGGCCTGCGAGGTGCCCGGCGAGGCCGTGCCCGCCGCCCAGAAGTCTTGAATATCGTC
>JALHLN010000013.1 GCA_022844545.1 Burkholderiales bacterium
GCGAGGATTCCGCCCTTCTACGAGAAGATGGGCTCGATCGAGTTCACCAAGCGGCTGCTGGAAGAGGCGAAGATCGCGGTGTCGCCGGGCATCGGCTTCGGCGACTACGGCGACGGCCATGTGCGCATCGCCCTGATCGAGAACGAGCACCGCCTGCGCCAGGCGCTGCGCGGCATCCGCGAGATGTTCCGCAAGGACGGACTGCTGAAGGGCGCAGCTTGAAGCCGGTCAATGTAGGACTGCTCGGCATCGGCACCGTCGGCAGCGGCACCTGGAGCGTCCTCAAGCGCAACGCGAGCGAGATCGAGCGCCGCGCGGGGCGCGGCATCCGCATCACGCGCGTCGCCGACAAGGCACTGGACCATGCGCGCAAGGTCACCGGCGGCAAGGCGAAGCTCACCGCCGACGCCCGCGAAGTGACGCGGGCGAAGGACATCGACATCGTCGTCGAGCTGATCGGCGGCACCGGCTTTGCGCGCGACATCGTGCTGGACGCCATCGCCCACGGCAAGCACGTGGTCACCGCCAACAAGGCGCTGCTTGCCACCCACGGCAACGAGATCTTCAAGGCGGCGCAGAAGAAGGGCGTGATGGTGGCCTTCGAGGCTTCCGTCGCGGGCGGCATCCCGATCATCAAGGCGCTGCGCGAGGGCCTGGCGGCGAACCGCATCGAGTGGATCGCCGGCATCATCAACGGCACCTCGAACTTCATCCTCTCGGAGATGCGCGACAAGGGCTCGGCCTTCGAGACGGTGCTCAAGGAAGCGCAGAAGAAAGGCTACGCCGAGGCGGATCCGACCTTCGACATCGAGGGCGTGGACGCGGCGCACAAGCTCACCATCCTGTCCGCGCTCGCCTTCGGCATCCCGATGCAGTTCCCCAGGGCCTACACCGAGGGCATCTCGAAGCTGACGCAGCAGGACATCGGCTATGCGGAGGAACTGGGCTACCGCATCAAGCTGCTGGGCATCACCCGGCGCGCGAAGCGGGGCATCGAGTTGCGCGTGCACCCGACGCTGGTGCCCGCCCGGCGCCTGATCGCCAACGTCGAGGGCGTGATGAACGCGGTGCTGGTGAAAGGCGATGCCGTGGGCGCCACCATGTACTACGGCGCCGGCGCCGGGAGCCTCCCTACCGCGAGCGCGGTGGTTGCGGACCTGGTGGACGTGACGCGCCTGATCACCGCGGACCCGGAGCACCGCGTGCCGCACCTCGCCTTCCAGCCCGACCGCCTGGCGGCGGACCCGATCCTGCCCATCGGCGAGGTGGAGACCTCCTACTACCTGCGCATGCGGGTGCAGGACCGGCCCGGCGTGCTCGCCGACATCACGCGCATCCTCGCCGACCTCAGGATCTCCATCGACGCCATGGTGCAGAAGGAGCCGGCAGAGGGCGAGAAGAGCGTGGACATCGTCATGCTCACCCACCGCGCCATCGAGAAGAACGTCAATGCCGCGATGAAGAAGATCGAGAAGCTGCCGACCGTGGTCGGCAAGGTCACCCGCATCCGGCTCGAAGAGCTGCTGTAATGGAGTACGTTTCCACCCGCGGCGAAGCGCCGAAGAAGCGCTTCACCGAAATCCTGCTCGAGGGCCTCGCCGCCGACGGCGGCCTGTACGTCCCGGCGTCGTACCCGAAGGCGGATCTCGAGGCCTGGCGGGCGTTGTCCTATCGGAACCTTGCGTTCGCGATCCTGTCGCAGTTCATGGACGACGTGCCGGACCTGCGCCGGCTGGTGGACCGTTCCTACACCAAGGCGGCCTTCGGCAGCGACGACATCACCCCGCTCACGACGCTGGAACCCGGATTGCACATCCTGGGCCTGTCCAATGGCCCGACGCTCGCGTTCAAGGATGTGGCGATGCAACTGCTGGGCAACCTGTTCGAGCAGGTGCTGGCGCGGAAGGGCGAGTCGCTCAACATCCTCGGCGCCACCTCGGGCGACACCGGCTCCGCCGCGGAATACGCGATGCGCGGCAAGAGGGGCATCCAGGTCTTCATGCTCTCGCCGCACGGGCGCATGAGCGCCTTCCAGCGCGCGCAGATGTACTCGCTCCAGGAAGCCAACATCCACAACCTGGCGGTGAAGGGCGTGTTCGACGACTGCCAGGACGTGGTGAAGCAGGTTAACGCGGACGCCGCGTTCAAGGAGCAGTACCGCATCGGCGCGGTCAATTCCATCAACTGGGCGCGCATCGCGGCACAGGTGGTGTACTACTTCAAGGGCTACTTCGCGGCGACGAAGTCCGATTCCGAGCAGGTCTCGTTCGCGGTGCCCTCGGGCAACTTCGGCAACATCTACGCCGGCTACGTCGCCCGCGAGATGGGGCTGCCGGTGCGCAAGCTCATCCTGGCGAGCAACGAGAACGATGTCCTGGACGAATTCTTCCGCACCGGCAGGTACCGGGTGCGCAAGACCGCGGCGGCGACCTCCAGCCCGTCGATGGACATCTCCAAGGCTTCCAACTTCGAGCGCTACGCCTTCGACCTGCTGGAGCGCGACGGCAGGGCGCTGGCGCGGCGCTGGCGCAGCCTGGATTCAGGCTCGGAGGTGGATTTGAGCCTGGTCCCGCGCGCGGGGTTCGCCTCCGGCCGCAGCACGCACGCCGACCGGCTCGCCACCATCCGGTCCATTCATTCGAAGTACGGCGTCACCATCGACCCGCACACCGCCGACGGGGTGAAGGTCGGGCTGGAGCACCGCGAGGCCGGCGTGCCGCTGGTCTGCATGGAGACCGCCTTGCCGGCCAAGTTCGCCGAGACCATCCGCGAGGCGCTGGGCAGGGATCCGGCGCGGCCGGCGGGATTCGAGAAGCTGGAGGAATTGCCGCAGCGCTTCGAGATCATCGAGGCCGACGCTGAAGCGGTCAAGCGCTTCATCGCCGGGCGCGCCGCCTGAGTCCCGGGGCCATCGGCGTCCTCACCTCCGGCGGCGATGCGCCGGGGATGAACGCGGCGGTGCGCGCGGTCGTGCGCACGGCGCTGGCGCTCGGGCTGCGGGCATTCGGCATCCGGCGCGCCTACGAAGGCCTGGTGCGCGGGGAGATCTCGGAACTCGGCGCCCGCGACGTCGGCGGCATCATCCAGCGCGGCGGCACCATCCTGCAGACCGCGCGCTTTCCCGGTTTCGCAGAGCCGGAGGCGCAGCAGGAAGCGTTGCGCCAGCTCGAGGCGAAGGGCGTGGACGCGCTGGTGGCGATCGGCGGCGACGGCACCATGCGCGGCGCGGCGGCGCTGCACCAGCTAGGGCTTGCGGTCATCGGCATCCCGGCCTCGATCGACAACGACGTCCACGGCACCGACATCTCGATCGGCGCCGATACCGCGCTCAATACCATCGTGGCAGCGATCGACAAGCTGCGCGACACGGCGTCCTCGCACCAGCGCGCCTTCATCGTCGAGACCATGGGCCGGCGCTGCGGCCACCTCGCGCTCATGTCCGGGATCGTCAGCGGCGCCGAGATGATCATGATCCCGGAGCGGGAGGCGGCGCCGGAGGATGTCGCCGATGCGGTGCGCGGTGCCCACGCGCGCGGCAAGACCCACGCCATCATCGTCGTCTCGGAAGGCGCGCAGCTCGGCGCCAACGCGCTCAAGGAAAGGCTCGATGGCATGAGCACGGGTTTCGACTTCCGGGTCACGATCCTCGGCCACGTGCAGCGTGGCGGCAGCCCGGGCGCCTGGGATCGCCTGCTGGCGGCGCGCCTGGGCGTGGCGGCCGTCGAGCGCCTGCACCGGGGCGAGAGCGGCGTGATGGTCGGGCTGCGGGGCCGGGAGATCGCCGCAACGGAGCTGGCGGAAGTCGCCAGCCGGCAGCGGCCCGCCGACCTCGAGTACTACCGCATGGCGCGGATGCTGGCCACGTAGCGCCTGCGCGATGTAACCGATCGGTTACATACTGCCCCTGCCAGGGCCCGCTATGTGCGGCAACGAACGGTAGTCCCCGGAAAGCCGGCGCACGCTGCAGCGATCGGCACTTGCGCAACCGGAGATCCACATGCCAGAGCATGGCAAGGCAGGCCCGTCCTTGAGGAAAGGTCCAGGCCCCGAACTGATGGGCGCCACCTCCCTCGTCGGCAACGACGTCTACAACCGGCAGGGCGACGACATCGGCGACATCAAGGAGATCATGCTCGACATGCGCGACGGGCAGATCGCCTATGCCGTCCTTGAGTTCACGGCATTCTTCAGCACGGGCGCGAAGCTGTTCGCGGTGCCCTGGCGCGCGCTGACGCTCGACACCGAGAACAAGCGCTTCGTGCTCGATGTCCAGAAGGATCGCCTGAAGGATGCGCCCGGCTTCGACAAGAGCCATTGGCCCGACATGGCCGACCAGAGCTGGCGGGACGAGGTTCGCGGCTATTACAAGTCGTTGCTGCCTCCGCAATAGCCCCGGGTTCCGCGCTACCAGCCGGCCTCGACGCGCGGCCCGCCTGCGGCCGCCGATACCCGCAACCAGGACACGAACGGAGAACCCCAGGGCACGATCCTGCGCAGGCCCGGCAGCGGCTCGTCGTCGCGATGGACATGCGTGTCCCCGTGCACCAGGAAGAACCGGCCCTTGAATCGCGCGGCCTGCGCGGCGAGCACTTCGCGCAGCCGCGCGTAGGCGTCCTCGCGGCCGGAGCGCCAGAAACGCGGATCGGCGTGCAGGAAGACGTAAACGCGCTCCGCGCGCGCCGCGTCAGCCCGAGCCAGGCTCTCCTCCAGCCACGCGAGAGTGGCAGCCATGCGCGCGTCGCCCAGCTCCGGGTTCGCGCCGCCGGGGACGTTGAGGCCGACAAAACGCATCCCGCCCGCGGACCAGCGCACGTTCTCGCAGTGCCCGGGCTGGCGCTCGAGCGCGAGGCTGGCGCCCAGGCCGCAGAACAGGCGCCGCCAGTTCTCGAGGCGCGCGAGCGGGTCCATGCCGTGGCGGGCGCAGTCGGTCCACTCGTTGTCGCCCGGGAGCAGCACGAACGGATGCCGGAGCGCCTCGAACTGGCGCTTCCTCGCCGCGATCCAGGCATCGCTGCAGCCTTGGTTCCTGCCGCTGGTGCCGATGTCGCCGACATGCACGACGAAGGCAAGGTCCTGCGCGTTGATGCGCGCGATCAGGGCGTCGAGCTTTGCGGCCTGGGCAGGCGAGGAGGGTGTGTCGCCGAGCACGCCGAAGGCGAACTCGGGAGCAGGGAGCGGCTCCAGCTGCGCGCAACCGCCGAGGAGCACGAGCAGCAGGGCCGCAAACCAGGAAAAACAGGGACTGTCCCTGTTTTTTCTAGAGGCCGTAGGCTTTCCTCAGCAGCGTGAGGGGATGCGCTTTCTCGGCCTGCTTCGCCTCGGAGCCCATGCCCGTGCCTATTCCCTGCATGATGTGGCGCCCGGCGATCGGGCAGTCGGAACTCACGTAATCCGGCGCGGGCGCGGCCATCTGGCGGAACACCGGGCCGCCGATTTTCATCGAGTTGGCGTAGTACTCGCGCTTCACGCCCCAGGTGCCGTCGTGGCCGGCGCAGCGCTCCACGGTGGTGACCGCGGTGTCCGGCACCATCTCCAGCATCTCTCGCGTCTTCTGGCCCACGTTCTGCACCCGCGAGTGGCAGGGGATGTGGTACGAGACCTTGCCCAGGCCGGCCTTGAAGTCCTTCTTCAGCAGGCCGTCCTTGGCGCGCTGCACGAAGTATTCGAAGGGATCGAACATCGCCGCGCGCACCGCCTGCACGTCGGCGTCCCCGGGGAACATGAGCGGCAGTTCCTGCTTGAACATCAGGGTGCAGGAGGGCACCGGCGTCAGGATCGCGTAGCCCGCCTTCGCCAGCTTCGCCAGCGGCGGAATGTTGATGTCCTTGAGCTTCGCCACCGCCTCCAGGTCGCCCAGCTCCAGCTTGGGCATGCCGCAGCAGGCTTCCTTCTCCACCAGCACGTGGGGGATTTCGTTGTGCGCGAGCAGCGCCACCAGGTCGTGGCCGATGCCGGGCTCGTTGTAATTGACGTAGCAGGTGGCGAAGATCGCCACCTTGCCGGGGGTCTTGGCGCCGTCCTTGACGGGGAGGGCGGCGCTGGCGGCGGCATTGCTGCGGAACTTCGCCGCATCGTAGGGCGGCAGCTCGCGCTCCTTGTGGATGCCCAGCACGCTGTCCATCGCCGCGCGCGCCAGGCCGTTGCGGTTCACCGCGTTCACCGCCTGCGCCACCACCGGAATGGCCGCCAGCTTGCCCAGGGCGTCAGTCGAGGACAGCAGCTTGTCGCGGAAGGAGGTCTCGCCTTTCCTGAACTTGATCGCCTTGGCGCGCAGCATCAGGTGCGGGAAGTCCACGTTCCACTGGTGCGGCGGCACGTAGGGGCACTTGGACAGGTAGCACATGTCGCACAGGTAGCACTGGTCCACCACTTTCCAGTAGTCCTGCTTCGCGACGCCGTCGACCTCCATGGTCTTCGATTCGTCCACCAGGTCGAACAGCGTCGGGAACGCGGTGCACAGGTTCACGCAGCGGCGGCAGCCGTGGCAGATGTCGAACACGCGCTCGAGTTCCTCGAACGCCTTGCCTTCGTCGTAGAACGCCTCGCTCTTCCAGTCCAGGGGGTGGCGGGTGGGGGCTTCCAGGCTGCCTTCGCGCATGGGCCGGGAGACTAAGGCCGGCGCGGCGATAGGGCAATCGCTTCTGGCGATTGCGCGCATAGCCTGCGGCTATAGGACGGGGTCAGAGCGGGCGGGCGACGGTGACCAGGTCGCCGTCGCTGCCGGCGAGGGCGAAGCCCAGCTGCTCGGCCAGCCCGAGCATGTCGCGGTTGGCGTTGAGGATGTGGCCGAACAGGGTCTTGTATCCCGCCGCGCGCGCGCAGTCGCAGATGCGCTCGAGCAGCGCGCGCCCGACGCCCTTTCCCTGCCAGGCATCGGCCACCGTGAGCGCGAACTCGGCGGTCTCGCCGTCGGCGTTCGGGGCGTAGCGGCCGACGCCGATGAATTCGCCGCTGTTGTCCCCCGGTCCCGGATCCAGCGCCACCAGCGCCAGCTCCCGGTCGTAGTCCAGCTGCGTGAAGCGCGCCAGCATCTGCTGCGGCAGCTGCGCCATCTGGTTGAGGAACCTCTGGTAGCGGGACCTCTCCGACAGGCCGTCGAAGAAGCGCTTCTCCAGCCCGGCGTCCTCGGGCCGGATCGGCCGCACCGGGACGTACGAGCCGTCGCGCAGCTTCAGGCGCCCTTCCAGCTCCACCGGGTAGGGATGGATCGCCATGTGGCCGTAGCGGGCCGGCACGACCAGGCGGGCCGGATCGATCACGACCCGCGCGTCCGCGATCGCCGCGCCTCCGGGGTGCGCCAGCACCGGGTTGAGGTCCATCTCCGAGAGCCAGGGCAGCGCGCAGACCATGCGCGACACCCCGACCAGCAGCGCGCACAGCGCATCAAGGTCTGCGGCGGGCACGTCGCGGTAGGCGACCAGCAGGCGCGAGACCCGGGTGCGGTCCACCAGCTCGCGCGCCAGCACCGCGTTGAGCGGCGGCAGCGCCACCGCCGTGTCCCGCACCGCCTCGACCGACACGCCGCCGGCGCCGAAGGAAATCACCGGCCCGAACACCGGGTCGGTGGCCACGCCCACCAGCACCTCGCGCTGGTGCGGGAAGCGCAGCATCGGCTGCACCACCGCACCCTCGATGCGCGCCCCGGGCCGCAGCCGCCGCGCGTCGCGCAGGATGCCGTCGAAGGCCTCGGCGACCATGTCCTCGTTGTGCAGGTTCAGGCGCACGCCGCCGACCTCGGTCTTGTGCGTGATGTCGGGCGAATGGATTTTCAGCGCCACCGGGAAGCCGATCGCGCGCGCCGCGGCCACCGCCGCCTCGCGCGTGGCGGCAACCGGCGAGGGCGGCACCGCGATGCCGAAGGCACGCAGCAGGTCCTTGGCCTCGGCCTCGGTGAGCAGCGTGCGTCCCTCGGCGAGAGCCGCGTCGCGGAGGGCGTTGGCGGCGGCGAGGTCCGGCGCCGGTTCGGTGGCCTGCGCCAGCGCCGCCGGCACCTCCATCAGCTGCAGCTGGTTGCGCTGGTAGGCGCACAGGAACGAGAACGCCTCGACCGCGGTCTCCGGGGTGTAGAAATTGGGCACGCCGTGCGCTTCCAGCAGGTCGCGCGTTTCGTTCGGGTTGATGTCGCCCAGCCAGGCCGCCAGCAGCGGCTTGTCGCGCCCCTTGGCGCCCGCCAGCACGGCCTGCGCCGCCGCGGCCGGCGAAGTCACCGCCACCGGGCAGTACATCACCAGCAGCGCATCGACGCCGGGATCGTCCAGCACCGCCGCGGTCGCGTCGGTGAAGCGCTGCGGCGGCGCGTCGCCCACGATGTCCACCGGATTGCCGCGCGACCACTGCGCCGGCAGCGCGGCGTCCAGCCGGGCGACGGTCTGCGCCGAGAGCTGCGCGAGCGGTACGCCATTTTCCGCGGCGCAGTCCGCCGCCATGACGCCCGGCCCGCCGCCGTTGGTGAGGACCGCGAGGCGCTCGCCCGCGGGCAGGCGCCGGGTGGCGAGCAGGCGCGCCGAGGCGAAGAGCTGGATGTAGCTCTTCACCCGCACCGTGCCGCAGCGCCGGAGCGCGGCGTCGAACACCGCGTCGCTGCCCACCAGCGCGCCGGTGTGGCTGGAGACCGCCTTCGTGCCGGCGGCGAAGCGGCCGACCTTGAGCGCCACCACCGGCTTGCTGCGGGCGGCGACGCGCAAGGCGGAGACGAAGCGCCGCGCGTCGCTCACGCCCTCGATGTACATCAGGATCGCGTCGGTCTCCGGGTCCGCGATCAGGAAGTCGAGGACCTCGCCGAAATCAACATCCGCGGCGCCGCCCAGCGACACCACGCTGGAGAAGCCCACGCCGGCCGGCCGCGCCCAGTCCAGGATCGCGGTGCAGATGGCGCCCGACTGCGACACCAGCGCGAGCTTGCCGGCGAGCGCCGCCACCGGCGAGAAGGTGGCATTGAGCCCGGTATCGGTGCGCATCAGCCCGAGGCAGTTGGGTCCCAGGATGCGCACGCCGTGGCGCTTCGCCGCCGCCAGCATCTCCCGTTGTAGCTTGCGGCCGCCATCGCCCGCCTCGCCGAAGCCGCTGGAGAGGACCACTGCCGCGCGAATCCCCGCGGCGCCGGCTTCTTCGATCAGGCCGGGGATGGTGCGCGCGGGCGTGACGAACACCGCCAGGTCCGGCGGCGCGGGGAGCTCGCGCAGCCTGGCATGGCAGCGCTGGCCGAAAACGGTCTTGTACTTCGGATTGACGGGCGTCAGCGCGCCCTTGAGCCCCCCGGCGGCGAGGTTCTGCCAGACGATGCGGCCCAGCGCGCCTTCACGCTCGGTCGCCCCCACCAGCGCGACGCTGGCCGGGGCGAGCAGGGCGGCGAGGCGATGGCGGAACATGGGTTCAGTCTATCCGACACAGGTCCTTGAAATCTATCGCGTTTGCATCCATCTGGGGCGTGAAGCGCGGCTTTGACGCAGGTCAACGGACCGCGCTGCCGCAGGCATATCTTTCATCTGCAGTTAATCGTTTCGAAAGGATCCAACCATGGCAAACATCACGCGCTACGCCCCGTTCGACAACCTGTTCGACGAACTCGGCAAGGGCTTCTGGCTGAAGCCGGTCTCCCTGCCCGCCGGCGCCGAATTGAAGATGAAGCTGGAGGTGAAGGAGGACGAGAAGGCCTACACCGTCCAGGCGGAAGTCCCCGGCGTGAAGAAGGAGGACATCCAGGTCGAGGTGCACGGCGACCAGGTGAGCATCCGCGCCGAGGTGAGGCAGGAGAAGGAGGAGAAGGAAGGCGGCAAGGTCATCCACAGCGAGCGCAGCTACGGCATGGTCTCGCGCAGCTTCTCGCTGCCCACCGAGGTGGACGACAAGGCCACCGTCGCCAAGTACAAGGACGGCATGCTGGAACTCACGCTGCCCAAGCGCGCGAGCGGCGGCAAGCGCATCTCGGTTCAGTGAGAGCGACCGGTGCCGCCTGCGCGGCGGCGCTCGCGCTGCTGGCCGTGCCCGTGGTCCACGCCGCGGGCGAGTCGATCGCCTGCGGCGGGGTCGGGGTCGAGGAGCGCGCTGCCCTGCGCGCGCGCGAAGGCGCGGCGTCGCTCAAGCTGGTGTTCGTCACCGCGAAGCGAGGCGGTTGGCTCGCCGACGCCGAAGTGGTGGTGGCCGACGCCAAAGGCAAGGAACTGCTGCGCACGCGGGCCGATGGCCCGATCTGCCATGTGAACCTCCAGGAGGGCCGCTACCGCATCACTGCGGCGCTTGGCGGCGCGACCCGCGCCGCGAGCGTCACCGTGCCCGCCAGGCCATCCGGGCCGCAGCAGCTGGTGTTCGCCTTCCCCGGCGAGCCCTGGGACGGCATCTGGGCGAGCGACGAGGAGAAGCGGCAGGCGCGAGAGTGAATCCGGGAAGCGAACCGCAGCGGGCCGCCGCGGCCTGCTACCACTGCGGCCTGCCGGTGACCGAGCCCGGCCGCTGGCGCGCGCGCATCCTCGGCGCCCAGCGCGACCTGTGCTGCGCCGGCTGCGAGGCGGTCGCCTCCACCATCGTCGCCGGCGGCTTCGAGCAATACTACGAGACGCGTGAAGCGACGGCGCGCACGCCGATTCCGGAGGCGCTGGCGCCCTCCGCCCTGTATGACGATCCCGCGGCGCAGAAGCAGTTCGCCGCGGCGGGCGACGGTTTCCTCGAGGCGACGCTGATCCTGGACCGGATCCGCTGCGCCGCCTGCCTGTGGCTGAACGAGCGCACGCTGAGGGAAATCCCGGGCGTGCTGCGCGCCGACATCAACTACGCCACCCAGCGCGCCCAGGTCGCCTGGGACCCGCGCCGCACGAAGCTCTCGGCGATCATCGAGGCGATCCGCGCCATCGGCTACGACGCCTGGCCCTTCGACCCGCAGCGGCAGACGGCGCTGGACCGCGACACGCGCCGCGCCGCGCTGTGGCGCCTGTTCGTCGCCGGCTTCGGCGCCATGCAGGTGATGATGTACGCCTTCCCGGCCTATGTGGACGAGGGTGCGGGCGATTTGTCGGGCGGCGACGCCAGCCTGATGCGCTGGGCGAGCCTGGTGCTTACGGTCCCGGTCGTGCTTTTTTCCTGCGGGCCGTTCTTCAGCGGCGCCTGGCGCGAGCTTGCGCGCCTGCGCCCCGGGATGGACACGCCGATCGCGATCGGCATCGCCGCCGGTTTCCTCGCCAGCACCTGGGCCACGGTCACCGGGCAGGGCGAGGTGTACTTCGATTCCATCGCCATGCTCGTCTTCCTGCTGCTCGGCGCGCGCTACCTGGAACTTGCCGCGCGCCAGCGCGCCGCGACCGCGCTGGACCGCCTTGCGCGCTGGCAGCCCTCGGCGGCATTGCGCCTGGCCGACGCCGCGGACGCGGGATCCGCGGAGAGCGTGCCGGCGCATGCGCTGGTGGCGGGCGATCCTGTCCTGGTGCCCGCCGGCGAGCGGGTGCCCGCCGACGGCGTGGTGGAGCGGGGCGCCTCCAGCGTGGACGAGTCGCTGCTCACCGGCGAGCCGGTGCCGCTGGCGAAGGAACCGGGCGGCGAACTGGTGGCCGGGACGCTGAACCTGGAGCAGCCGCTGGTGATGCGCGTCGTCCGTGCCGGCGCGCAGACGCGCGCTGCGGCGATCGCGCGCCTGGTCGAGAGGGGTTCCGCGGCAAAGCCGCGCCTGGTGGAGGCCGCGGACCGGATCGCCCATGGCCTGACCTGGGTGGTGCTGGCGGTGGCCGCGCTGGCGGGCTTGAACTCGGGCAATCCGTGGATCGCGATCGCGGTGCTGGTGGCGACCTGTCCCTGCGCGCTTGCGCTCGCGGCACCGGTCGCGCTGGCCAACACCGCCGCGCGCCTGCTCGGGCGAGGCGTGGCCCTGACCCGCTCCAGCGCGCTGGAGACGCTGGCCAAGGCGACCGACGTGGTGCTCGACAAGACCGGCACGCTCACCGCGGGACGCTTCGCGATCGCGCGCCTGCAGTTGCTCGGCCGCGCGGGCGAAGGACGCTGCCGGGCGCTGGCGGCCGCGCTGGAAGCTTCCAGCCGCCATCCGCTGGCGCGGGCGTTCCGCGATGAAAGCCCGTCCCCGGCTGCGCGCGTGCCTGTGGAGGAACTGGTGAATTTCCCCGGGCACGGCATGGAGGCGACCGCGGGCGGCCGTCGCGTGCGCATCGGCACCGAGGCCTTCTGCCGCGAGCTGGCCGGCGCGCCGCCACCGAACACGTTGCGCGACGCGGCGCTGACGCCGGTGTTCCTCGCCGACGACGGCGGCTGGCTGGCGGTGTTCCAGCTGGAGGACACGCCGCGCCCCGAGGCGGGCGAGGTGGTGGCGGCGCTGCGCGATTCCGGCCTGCGCGTGCACCTGCTGAGCGGCGACCATCCGGCGGCGGTGGGTTCGCTTGCGGGCCGGCTGGGCATCGCGGATTGGACGGGCGGCGCCTCGCCGCAGGACAAGTACGCCTACGTCGAGGCGCTGCAGCGCGCCGGGCGCACCGTGGTCATGGTGGGCGACGGCCTGAACGACGCCCCGGTGCTCGCCCGCGCCGATGCCTCGATCGCCATGGGCAGCGGCGCGGACGCGGCCCAGGCGCAGGCCGATTGCGTGCTGCTGGCGCAGGACGGCGAGGCGCGCCTCGCCGCCGCGGCCGATTGCTTCGGGCTCGCGCGCCGGGCCATGCGGATCGTGAAGCAGAATTTCGGCTGGGCGCTCGCCTACAACGCGGTGGCGCTGCCGCTGGCCGCCATGGGCTGGATCGGCCCGCTGGAGGCCGCCATCGGCATGGCGGCCAGCTCGTTCATCGTGGTGCTCAATGCCATGCGCGCGGCCTGATGGAAAGCCTCTGGATCCTCATCCCGCTGTCGGTCGCGGCCGTGTTCGCCATCGGCTGGATCTTCTGGCGCTCGCTCCACGGCGGCCAGTTCGACGACCTCGAGCGCCCCGGCACCGACGTCCTCTCCGACGACCAGTAAAACAGTAAAAAACAGGGACAGTCCACGTTTTCCGGAGCCCGTACCGGAGAAAAACGTGGACTGTCCCTGATTTTCGCCGGATTTCCGAGTGCGATGCTCGGGCAAGGGGGCGTTTGACGCAGGTCAAATTCCTCCTTGCCGCGCTGCGTACGATGGCCTCTGGCCAGGGCCAGCGGGAGCGCAGCGCGCATGAACAACAACGAAGCCACCTACAACTACACCGTCGTGCGCCAGTTCGCGGTGATGACCGTGGTCTGGGGCGTGGTCGGGATGCTGGTGGGCGTGATCATCGCCGCGCAGCTCCTGTGGCCCGAGCTCAACTTCGACATTCCGTGGCTGTCCTACGGGCGCCTGCGGCCGCTGCACACCAACGCGGTGATCTTCGCCTTCGGCGGCTGCGCGCTGTTCGCCACCTCCTACTACGTCGTGCAGCGCACCTGCCACGCGCGCCTGTTCTCCGACGGCCTGGCGGCGTTCACGTTCTGGGGCTGGCAGGCGGTGATCGTGCTGGCGGCGATCACGCTGCCCCTGGGGATCACCAGCGGCAAGGAGTACGCCGAGCTGGAGTGGCCGATCGACATCCTGATCGCGCTGGTCTGGGTGTCCTACGCGGTGGTGTTCTTCGGCACCATCTTCAAGCGCAAGATCCCGCACATCTACGTCGCCAACTGGTTCTACGGCGCCTTCATCCTGACGGTGGCGATCCTGCACCTGGTGAACAGCGCCGCGGTCCCGGCCACGTTCTGGAAGTCCTACTCGGCCTACTCCGGGGCGCAGGACGCCATGGTGCAGTGGTGGTACGGCCACAACGCGGTGGGCTTCTTCCTCACCGCCGGCTTCCTGGGGATCATGTACTACTTCATCCCCAAGCAGGCCGGCCGTCCGATCTATTCCTACCGCCTGTCGGTGGTGCACTTCTGGGCCCTGATCTTCACCTACATGTGGGCCGGCCCGCACCACCTGCACTACACCGCGCTGCCGGAGTGGACACAGTCGCTGGGGATGGTGTTCTCGCTGATCCTGCTTGCGCCCTCCTGGGGCGGGATGATCAACGGCATCATGACCCTGTCGGGGGCCTGGCACAAACTGCGCGACGACCCGATCCTGAAGTTCCTCATCGTCTCGCTGTCCTTCTACGGCATGTCGACCTTCGAGGGGCCGATGATGTCCATCAAGACGGTGAACGCGCTCAGCCACTACACCGACTGGACCATCGGCCACGTCCACAGCGGCGCGCTGGGCTGGGTGGGCCTCGTCTCCATGGGCGCGATCTACTTCCTGATCCCGAAGCTGTTCGGGCGCACGGAAATGTGGAGCGTGCGCCTGATCAACGTCCACTTCTGGGTGGCGACCGTGGGCATCGTGCTGTACATCGCCGCGATGTGGATCGCCGGGGTGATGCAGGGCCTGATGTGGCGCGCGGTGGGGGCCGACGGCACGCTCACCTACACCTTCGTCGAGAGCGTCAAGGCGAGCTACCCCTTCTACGCCATCCGCCTGCTGGGCGGGGTGCTCTACTTCGGCGGCATGGTGATCATGGCCTGGAACGTGTTCCAGACCATCGCCGAAGGCAGGAAGGTCGAGGCCCCGATTCCCGCACCCGCGACCTCCGTCGCGGCGCACGCCTGAGCCCGGAGCCCGGACCATGAAATTCACCCATGACCTGATCGAACGCACCCCGACCCTCATGATCGTCCTCGTCATCCTCGTGGTGGCGGTGGGCGGGCTGGTGGAGATCGTCCCGCTGTCGTTCATGAAGAGCGTCACCGAGCCGGTGGCGGGCCTGAAGCCCTACACCCCGCTGCAGGTGGTCGGGCGCGACATCTACGTGCGCGAAGGCTGCTACAACTGCCATTCGCAGATGATCCGGCCCTTCCGCGCCGAGGTGGAGCGCTATGGCCACTATTCCACCGCGGGCGAGTTCGTCTACGACCACCCCTTCCAGTGGGGCTCCAAGCGCACCGGGCCGGACCTGCACCGCGTCGGCGGCCGGTACTCGGACGACTGGCACCGCATCCACCTCATCAACCCGCGCCAGGTGGTGCCGGAATCCAACATGCCGGGCTACCCCTGGCTGGAGCGCACGCCCGCCAAAGCCGCGGACATCGAGGCCAAGCTGCGCGCGCTGCGCGCGGTGGGCGTTCCCTACAGCGACGCCGAGATCGCCGGCGCGCGCGGCGAGCTGAAAGGCAAGACCGAGATGGATGCGCTGATCTCGTACCTGCAGGTGCTCGGTACCGCGCTCAAGAGCAAGCCCAACTAGGAAACCGCGGATCATGGACCTCGACCTCAACACCCTGCGCACCCTGGTCACCGTCACCGCGATGGCGACCTTCCTCGGCATCGTCTGGTGGGCCTACGGGCCCTCGCGCAAGGCGCGCTTCGAGCGCGACGCGCAGATGCCCTTCGATGCGGACGACGCCGGAGACGCGAAATGAGCCAGTTCACCTCCTCGTTCTGGGACGTCTACATCACGCTGGTGTCGCTGGTCTCCATCCTCGCCTGCGCGGTGTTCCTCAAGTCGCAGAGCATCAAGCGCGTCACCCAGGGCGACACCACCGAAACCTCCGGGCACATCTGGGACGAGGACCTGCAGGAGTACAACAACCCGCTGCCGCGCTGGTGGGCGTGGCTGTTCTACATCACCATCGCGTTCGGCCTGGTGTACCTCGCCCTGTACCCGGGCCTGGGCAGCTACGCCGGGCTGCTGGGCTGGAGCCAGGTGAAGCAGCTGGAGGAGGAGAACGCGCGCGCGCAGGCCGCCTACGGCCCGCTGTACGAGAAACTCGCGGCGCAGGACGTGGTCACGCTGTCGAAGAACCCGGAGGCGCTCGCGGTCGGGGAGAAGCTGTTCCTCAATCATTGCGCGCAATGCCATGCGTCGGATGGCGGCGGCAGCCGCGGCTTCCCGAGCCTCACCGACCGCGACTGGCTGTGGGGAGGGACGCCGGAGGCGATCAAGATCTCCATTGCCGAGGGCCGCACCGGCGTCATGCCGCCGTTCGGCCCGGCGCTGGGCGAGGGCGGGGTGAAGGACACCGCGCACTACGTCCTGTCGCTCTCCGGAGGCGCGTACGATTCCATCCGAGCCGCGCGCGGCAAGGAGAAGTACGCCCAGCTGTGCGCCGCCTGCCATGGCCAGGAGGGCAAGGGCAACCAGGCGCTGGGCGCCCCCGACCTGACCGACGGCATCTGGCTGCACGGCTCGGGCGAAGCCGCCATCGCCGAGACCATCGCCAAGGGCCGCAACAACCAGATGCCGCCGCACAAGGACCTGCTGGGTCCGGCCAAGGTCCACATCCTGACCGGATACGTCTACTCGCTCTCCGGGAAATGAAGGTCGATGCCGTAGAGCAGTCGCTCTACGCGGCCGACCAGGCGGTCTATCCGCGCGCGGTGCGCGGCTGGTTCGCGGCGTGGCGCTGGGCCTTGGTGTGGGCTACGCAGATCGCGTTTTATGGCTGCTCCTGGCTCACCTGGAACGGCCGCCAGGCGGTGCTGTTCGACATCGCCCAGCGCAAGTTCTACATCTTCGGCATGGTGTTCTGGCCGCAGGACCTCCTCTACTTGACCGGGCTGCTGATCATCTCGGCGCTGAGCCTGTTCCTGTTCACCGCGGTGGCCGGGCGCCTGTGGTGCGGCTACGCCTGCCCGCAGACGGTCTACACCGAGATCTTCATGTGGATCGAGAACAAGATCGAGGGCGACCGCAACGCGCGCATGCGGCTGGACCAGTCGAAGCTCGGAGCCCGCAAGTTCGGCCTCAAGGCCGCCAAGCACGGCGCCTGGGGGCTGCTCGCGCTGTGGACCGGCTTCACCTTCGTCGGCTACTTCACGCCGATCCGCGAGCTGGGCGACGCGGCGCTGGGACTGGCGGGCCTGGGCGGGGGCGCCTACACGCTCGGGCCCTGGGAGATGTTCTGGATCCTGTTCTACGGCTTCGCCACCTACGGCAACGCCGGCTGGATGCGCGAGCAGGTCTGCACCTACATGTGCCCCTACGCGCGCTTCCAGAGCGCGATGTTCGACAAGGACACGCTGATCATCACCTATGACCAGGGCCGCGGCGAGCCGCGTGGAAAGAACGCCCTCAGGAACCGCGTCGGCGGCGACTGCGTGGACTGCAGCGTCTGCGTCCAGGTCTGCCCGACCGGAATAGACATCCGCGACGGCCTGCAGTACCAGTGCATCGGCTGCGCCGCCTGCATCGACGGCTGCGACCAGGTGATGGAGAAAGTGGGCAAGCCCAAGGGCCTGATCCGCTACGCCACCACGAACGCCCTGGCGCGCGGCCTGCCCCAGGCGGAGGAGCGCGGCTGGATGCTGCGGCGCATCTTCCGGCCCCGGGTGCTGCTCTACACCGCGATCCTGTGGGGCATCATCTTCGCCGCCGGCGCGGGGCTGTACCTGCGCGTGCCGCTCAAGGTGGACGTGATCCGCGACCGGGCGGCGATTGCGCGCGAGGTCGAGGGCGGCCAGATCGAGAACGTCTACCGCCTGCAGGTGATGAACACCACCGAGTCGCCGCGCGACTACGAGATCCGAGTCGACGGCGCCGCCGCCCTGCAGGGCCTGCGCCTCGCCTCCGAACCGCGGGTGTCGCTGGGCATCACCGAGAGCCGGGTGTTCCCGGTGCGGGTGCGTGTAAAGGGAGGCCCCGACGCCGGCACTCCCGCCGGCACCCACAAGATCGAGTTCCATGTCCGCGCGCTCGACGACGACGCGGTCCAAGTGCGCGAGCAATCCGTCTTCATCGTGAGGTAGCCCATGAACGCCGCCCAGCCCACCGTCGCCTTCGTTCCCTGGTACCGCCAGCGCTGGCCCTGGATCCTGATGTCCGGGCCCGCCATCGTGCTGGTGGCCGGGGTGATCACCACCTGGATCGCCTTCGAGACGGCCGACGGCCTGGTCGCCGACGACTACTACCGCAAGGGCCTCGCCATCAACAAGGTGATCGCGCGCGAGGAGAAGGCGCGCAGCCTGGGGCTCACGGCGGACATCGACAGCAAGGGCGGGCGCCTGCGCGTGCGGCTGGCGGGGGATGCGCCGGAGGCGATCTTCGCGCACCTGGTCCATGCCACGCGCTCGGGGCACGACGCGCGCCTGCGCCTGGCGCGCGGCGCGGACGGAGTCTACGAGGCGGCACTGCCCGCGCTGCCGCCGGGGCGCTGGCGCCTCGCGCTGGAGGACCCGCGCGGCAGCTGGCGCATCGCCAGGGAGGGCATGTGAAGAACGCGATCTTCATCCTGTGGCCCTCGTTCGTGGTCGGCGGCGTGGGCGAGGTCGTGTTCTTCACCGTCTTCGATCCGCAGGAGCTGTACCTGTTCGGCGAGCCGACGACCTTGAGCCGGCTCTCGGTATACTCCATCGGGTTTTTCCTGTGCTGGGCGTTCGCTGCCGCTTCCAGTGCCTTCACCTGCTTCCTGCAGCGCAGCGCCGGGGAGGTGAACCGATGAGACTATGGCCGCTGTTGCTTCTGCTGCCGCTGCCTGCGGCGGCGCAGGACGCCGCGCAGGGACGCGCCTTGTACGAAACGCATTGCCTCGCCTGCCACTACGAGCGCATCCACAAGCGGGATCCGTCAAGGTCCTTGGTGAAGTCGCATGCCGGGCTGCGGGTGGAGGTGGCCAAGCGGGCGGGGCTGACCGGGCGCGTGTTCAGTCCCCGCGAACTGGACGACATCGCGGAGTACCTCGACCGCTCGCACTACAAGCTGCAGAAGTAGCGCCCCGCCGGATGGGTCGCTGCATGCACCTCCCTGAGCCTGGCGATCGAGACCTGGGTATAGACCTGCGTTGAGCGCAGGTCGGCGTGCCCGAGCAGTGCCTGAATGTAGCGGATGTCGGCTCCGTTCTCCAGCATGTGCGTCGCGCAGGCGTGGCGCAGCTGGTGGCAGGCGCCAGGGCTGAGGATGCCGGCCCAGCCGAGGTAACGCCGCACCAGGTCGCCCATCCGGTTCTTCAGGAACGGCTCTCCGTAGTCGGTGAGAAACAGGGTGCCTTCGTCCGGTTCGAACGCAAGGGACGGCCGGACGGACTCCAGGTACCTCCCCAGCCACGTGGCGGCCCTCATTCCGACCGGCACCACTCGGTCCCGGCCGCCCTTGCCCTGGCGGATGGCGATCGAACCCCGCTCCCGGTTCCAGTCCGGGATCGCGATGGCCGCAAGCTCGGCGCGGCGCATTCCGGTCGAGTACAGCGTCTCCAGCAACGCCCGGTCCCGCACGCCCCAAGGCGTCGAGGTGTCGGCCTCGCGGATCATGCAGTCCACCTCTGATACCGAGAGCACCCGGGCGGGCAGGCGCACCGGCTTGCGAGGCAAAGCCAATTCCATCGCGGGGTTGGCAGGGATTCGGCCGCAGCGGGCGAGCCACTTGAAGAAGCCCTTGAGCGGCACGAGCAGGAGTTGCTGCGAGGTCATCGCCAGGGAACCGCCGTCCGCCTTGCGGTAGAGGAAGAGGTCGCGCTGGTAGCGCTCCAGGAGGGGCAGGGTCAGCGTCGCGACGGAACGCAGGCCGCGGGCATCCGCCCAGGCCACGAAGCGCAGCAGCGCCTTTCGCCTCAACACCACGCCGGCTTCGCGGTAGCCCATCGTGCGCCAGTGCTCCAGGTACTCGCGCACGTCGGCGTGGATCGGGTTGTCGGCGGATGGGTCGAGGCGCGGGATGCGAAGGGGAAGCTTGCGCTTGCGATACCAGGCCCGCTTGCGCAGGCGGCGGGGGCGTGGGGCGGGCGGGCGTTCGGGGTGTTCAGGCAGGGACGCTGAGTCCATGGCGGGAGGAATTGGGAGGTTCATACTGGGTGAAACGCGGGCGCGGGGCGGATGGGTTAGCGGGCAGGTGCATTCTGGGTGACCGGCCGCCAGGTCCGCGCGGCCCGGGAAAGCGGCTGGCAGCTGGTTGAAGTGGGGCAAGTGGCGGCGAATTCGCCAGGTGGGAAGCTGAAATGTAACCGATCGGTTACATTGACGCGTTGGCGCGACCGCTTTCAGCCCTCCGGCTTGCTGGGTGTGCCGCGGTCTGCGACAAGATAACCAATGGTCTCGATCACGAGCCCGCTCACGAAGAGGCCGGGCCCAAACCAAACGCCAGTAACCCAGAGAACAATGCCAACGCCAATCAGGAACCAGCCCAACACATGAAGAAATCCAAGTTTCCCTTTCACGATCTCTCCTTGTCAGCGCTCAGTACCAGGCTAGTTCGCAAGTCGTGGACGTGAGTAGCACCTGCAGTCCGGTCCTTCGCCATAGTTCTCGCCGAACTGGTATCCATCAATCGGAAGTCCTTGATCGCACGCGGTCTGATCTGCGAGCTGCTGATTGATGCAAAGGAACTGAGCGCCTGCACAGCTGCCGGACGACGTCACAATGCAGGCGCGAATCAACATCGGATTCCTAAGTAGGAGGCATCGGCCAAAAGAGGCCACGCAATAGATCCCGGGACGATTCACTTTGGTGCAGCTCTTGTAGTTCGAGTCTGCCTGGCGATAGCAATCGCCGCGGACGAAGCAGTCCAGCAGACCTTTCGGGTCGATCTTGGAAAGTGGGTCGGCGCTTGCGTAGAGGTATGTATTCAAGCCGGCGATAAGACCGACTGGGTCGGATTGAACATACCTCCCGATCCCCGCGTCATAGTCTCGCGCCATGTTGTACGCGAGGCTCGTTTCCTTGTCCGCATACTGCCCAGGGAGCCGCAGCGGGAACTCGAAGGCGCCCAGGCCGGAGGGGTTTTCATCCGGAACGTTGACCCCAAACGGCTCCTGCTGATCCCATCTCCAGACGCTTGTGCCCGCGGAATCGGCCACCAACCGTGGCGTGTTCAGATGTTCCGGGTGAATGAAAAAGAGCTTCGCCCCAGGTGCGGTGGCCCTAGCGAACTTCCTCCACATAGGTGAGCGCGCCAACGGATTGAAGCTCGTCCAGCGTTACTTTCATGTCTGCGTCGGTGATATGAGGGAACGGATATAGAAAAAGCACTCTTGGATCCTTACCGCAATGAACTTTGCCCATACCCATAAACTCGCTGTTTAACATGTCCCGCACGCTATCAAGAGCATGTTCGCCTTGATACGTAAGAACAAATCTGCGAGATCGGTTGTCGGCCATGACAGGTTGCTATATTGGTTCTACCGTGTGGTTCGGACAGAAGGTATTGTGGCCTGCCACCCTGCTGTTGAACAACGCAATTGCAACGCCGAGCCTTAGGCCAGGAAACTTAGCGAGCTGCCCAACAATCGCTTCACGTTCCGCCTGGAGCTTAGCTTGCATGGCCGGGCAATCATTGCGATCGGGTTTGCACGGGTCATTCGCCGGGAAATCGACTACGCCAGTCGGCACGTCATCGACGCTTGGATTCTTCGGCTTCCTCGTCGACTGCGATTGAGCCCAAATCAAGGACCCCACCGCGACCGTGGCCCCAGCAGCACACGCGATCGGACCGGCAGCACACCAGCCTAGTGTCGCTGCCTCACCGGTTCGATCCACATACGAGAGCGGATTTAGGTTCGCGTACGAATAGGGGTTCAGGTGATGCCTCAACCCCAGCGGGTCGGAAGTCGGGAACCTACCGAGCGCAGGATCGTAGTCGCGCTTGTCATTCTGCGCGAGGTTTGTTTCCTTGTCGAAGTACTGACTTGGTAGTCGTAGCGGTAGATCGAACGTGCCGAGACCACTCGGATTCTCGTCAGGGACGTTCACGCCGAACGGTTCTGCCTGATCCCAGCGCCACACGGTCGTACCTGTGGCGTCAGCGACGAGCCGTGGCGTGTTCAGATGATCCGTGTGCACGTGGGTGTGGGCGGGCGAAGTGGGAACGGGGGCTGGCTCAAAGCGTACCCCATACCCGACGAGGTCGCCGTTCGCCTCGGGACCCGCCAAAATGTGCACGATCGTACACATTTGAGGTTCGCCGCAGGGGATCAACGGCGCGATCCAGTCGCCGAAGCGACCGTTGGCGGTTCGTAGACGAAAGTCCAATCCGCGTACCGTCGCGCGCCCCCGCGCTCCCGGACAGGCTGGCCGCCTGACAGGCTGCGCACCCCCATGATCCCGCCGCCCGGCGCGGAGATCAGGTCCCACTGCGGTTTGCCGGTCATCGGATCGTCGTAGATCCGGCGCAGGTAGCGCTGCACCGTGAGGAAACGACGGTCTTCCAGCAGATCCTCCAGCTTTTCCGGATACCCCTTCGCTGTTCCCGGCGAGCGCTGGTAGTACAGCCCGATCGCCTGCCGGAACTGCTCGCCGATCCAGAGCAGCTCGGCTTCCTTCTCTCGCTGGCTTGCCTGGGACCATAGGCTACCGACCACCGCCAAGCTCGCGCCAACGGCGGCGACGAGCAGGAGTGCCGTAAGGTAGGTAAAGCCCCGCTGCCTACCACTGCTCATAGGGCCTCCCATCCAGACCTGAACCCTTGGCGCCGCTCTTCACGTCGTAGACCGCGCCCAGGGACAGGTCCGCTGGCGGCACCACCACCCACGAAACGCGGCTTTGCGTGATCGGGTCCTCGGGCACGCTGCGCAGGTACTTGCGTGTGGCGAGGTCTTCCAGCGTTGCCGGGTAGCGCCCGGTGTCCGCGAAGTGCTTGTCGATGGCGTCGCGCAGCAGATGCAGGTTCTCCTTGAGGACCGCTTCTTCGGCACGCGCAAGCCCGCCGAAGTATCGCGGTACCGCCAGCGAGAGCAGCAAGGCAACGATGGCGAGCGCCACCAGCAGCTCGATCAGGGTGAACCCCGAGCGGCGGCTCACCATTCGCGCAAGGGCACGCCATTGAGGCCGCGCCGGGTGCTCGCGGAGTAGACATCGAACACGTCCTTGCCGGGGCGCGGCTCGTGCGCCGGACTCTGGTAGCTCCGGACGAGCCACGTTCGCTCTGCAGGCGTGGTCGCATCTGCGTGGAAAGGATCGCGCGGCACGCGCCTTAGGAAGTAGATCTTCGCCCCGCCCGGGCTCCTGGCGTCCGTCACGCCTTCGACAAGCGAGGCCAGAGTCGGCGGATACCCCGAGTCCGCCGGCGAGCGTGGAACCCGCCCCTCGTCCGAGGCGCGCTTGTAGGCGTCCAGGGCATCCCGGATCTCGCGCAGCGCGCGGCGCAGATCGGTCTCCTTCGAGCGCTGCGCGGCAAGCTCGGACATCGGCAGCGCGACCGACGCGAGCACCGCGACGATCGCCGCGGTGATCAGGAGTTCGATCAGCGTGAAGCCGCGTGCGCGGCCTGCTGCGGTCATCTGACGAGGTTGAGGGTCAGGGGCGGCGGCAGCTGCGCGCCCAACACCTGTCCGTCCACGGTGGTAAGCGTGGCCGCCTCGAGCCGAAGGGAGGGTGCGCCGACTGCAGCGCCTTGCCTCTGGAAGATTATCCGGACCAATTCGCCGGAACCTTTGAAATCGGTCTTTCCGGTGACGTTGACGCTTAGTCGGCCCAGGCCTTCGGGGGCGCTCACCCTGACGGCGGCTCCTGGATCACCGGCCAGCCGCGCGCCCGGCTCCACGCGCACGAAGCGCAATCGGGCGTTGTCGAATGCGATATCGAGCAGGCCGCCCCGCAGCGATGCTGCGGTCTCCACGCCGATCGCGACCGAGAACTCCTGGGACGAAGCCGGGGCGGGCAGGGCCTGGAGCGAGACGCGGCTACCCGCCTGCGCGGACGGGGCCGGGCCTGGCGAACCTTGCGAAACGGGCGTGGCGGTCAGCGACTGCAGCAACAGCGGCGGTGCGCCGATCGCCGACTCGGTCCCGCCGGGGAACTCTTCCAGCCTCAGTTCCGGCCGCGCGAGGTTGCGAACCACCCTCGGGGTCATCAGCAGCACGATCTCGGTCTTGTTCGCGGTGTCCTGGTGGCTGCCGAACAGCCGGCCGATCACGGGGATGTCACCCAGGCCCGGCACCTGATTGGCGGACTTGCGGTCCTCGTCGCTGATGAGGCCGGCGAGCACCTGCGTTTCGCCGTCCTTCAGGCGCAGGGTGGTCGAGGCGTTGCGGGTCCCGATCTGGTAGGTGAGCGTGCCGGTCGGGCTGCGGATCTCGCGCACGATATTGGAGACTTCGAGAGCGACCTTGATGCCGACCTCGTCGTCCAGGAACACCGACGGCTCGACATCCAGCTTGAGGCCCACGTCGAGGTAGTTCACCGCCTCGGACACGAAGCCGGTCGCGGTAGTGGTCGTCGTGATGACCGGCACCTTGTCGCCGATGTGCACCTTCGCCTTGTCCTTGTTCTTGACGCGGATGCGCGGATTGGCGAGCAGGTTGGTGCGTCCGAGCGTGTTCCTGAAATTGAGCGCGAACAGCGGGTTGGTAAAGGAAAGCCGCACCAGCTCCGAGCCCCGGTTCAGCCACTCGGGCAGCGTGAGGGCGCCGGCGGTGCCCGCGGCCCCCACGAGGCTCCAGCTCACCTGGTCCGGGTAACGCAGGCCAAGCTCGTGCAGCACGTTCGTGGCGACTTCGAGCACCTCGACTTCGAGCATCACTTCGGCCTCGGCCAGGTCCTGGTTGGCTACGAGGCGCTCGGCCATGCGCACCGCATCGGGGGTGTCACGCATCACGACCAGGTTCAGCTTCTCGTCCACGTGCAGGTCCTTGGTCTTGACCAGCGTGCGGATCAGGTTCGCGGCGGTCTTGGCGTCGGCGTTTCCGAGATAGAACGTCTTGACCACCAGTTCCTGGTAGTCGCGCAGCTTGGCCGGCGTGGCCGGGTAGACGAGCACCGTGTTCTCCGATAGCACCTTGCTCTGGAGCTGGTTGGTGACCAGGATGAAGCGCAGCACCTCCTCCACGCTGGAATTGCGCACGAACACCGTGGTACGCAGGTCCGCGCGCACTTCGCGATCGAAGATGAAGTTGAGCCCCGCGCTGCGCGACAGCAGCTCAAACACCTGGCGCAGGCTCGCGTCGCGGAACTCCAGGGTCACGGGCTTGCGCAGCGCGGCGGCAAGGCGAGGGGCGGCGGCCGCGGCGCGCAGCGACTGTTCCTCGATCCGGCGAACCAGCTGCTGCGCCTCCCGGAATCCCGAGTTCCCGGCTGTAAGCGCACGCGCGAGCGCGAGTGCGGCGGCGGTGTCGCCCTTCTTCAACAGGTCCTCGGCTTGCGCCAGCCGCTGGCGCTGGGCGCGCTCGATACGGAGCGCCTCCAGTCCCGCCATCGCACGCGAGTTGTCGCGGTCCAGGGTGAGCATGCGCCGATAGGCGGCTTCGGCCGCCTCCCATTGGCCCTGCCGCCGCGCCGCCTCGCCCAGGGCCAGGTCGCGCTGCAGGGCGATGTCGCGCTGGCGAAGGTAGGCTTGCCGGTACTGTCGGCTCTGCGGCTCCATCCGGGCCGCTTCCTCGATCCTGGCGAGGCCTTCCTCGATCTTGCCGGCATCGAACAGAGCCAGCCCGTCCTCGTAGACACGCTGCGCGGCGCAGCCGGAGAGCAGCAGGGCGAGGGTGAGTACGAACGCGGATCGCATGGCGGACTCCTAGTTGGGCGCGGGGATGGCCAGCGTTTGCGTCACGCCGAGCGGCAGGTAGGTGAAGACGACCGAGGATTCGGAAACGCTGTCGACTCGGTACAGACCCTCGATGGCATCACCGGCAGCGACCTGGACTGGTTCCCCTTTTCGCTCGAGGAACACGAGCTGGCGTTCGCCGTCCGCCATGCGTCCGAGATACCGGAACGGCAATGCTGGTGCCGCCGGCGGCCCAGCCGGTACTGGGGCCGCGGTGACCGCCGGCTTCGCCGCGGACGGCGCCGGCGCGACCGTTGCGAACAAATCGACCGGTTCGCTCGCTCGCGCCCGTCGAGCCAGCTTCTCCAGGTCAAGTTCGCCAGCATCCACCGCCGGCGCTGGCGGTGATACCGGCGGCTCGCTTACCTGCGGCGGGACAACCGCTTGCTCATTTCCGGTCACCGCGCCCGCGAGCAACGCGAGCGCCAC
>JALHLN010000014.1 GCA_022844545.1 Burkholderiales bacterium
GAGGAAGCGGCGCTCGAACCCATCGCCGAGGAGCCCGAGATCCTGGGGCAGGCGGCGGCCATGCAGGAGGTGTTCCGCGCCATCGGCCGCCTGTCGCAGTCCAGCGCCACCGTCCTGCTCACCGGCGAGTCAGGCACCGGAAAGGAGCTTGTGGCGCGGGCGCTGCACCGTCACAGCACGCGCGCGCACAAACCGTTCGTCGCCATCAACACTGCGGCGATGCCCAAGGACCTGCTGGAATCGGAACTGTTCGGCCATGAGCGCGGCTCCTTCACCGGCGCGCAGGCTCAGCGCCGCGGCCGTTTCGAGCAGGCCGAGGGCGGGTCGCTGTTCCTCGACGAGATCGGGGACATGCCCGCGGAACTGCAGACGCGCCTGCTGCGCGTGCTCTCCGACGGCACCTTCTACCGCGTCGGCGGCCACCAGCAGTTGAAGTCGAACGTGCGCGTGATCGCGGCCACGCACCAGAACCTCGAGGCGCGGGCGCGCGAGGGCCTGTTCCGCGAGGACCTCTACCACCGGCTGAACGTCATCCGCATCCGCCTGCCGGCGATGCGCGAGCGGCGCGAGGACATCGGGCCGCTGGCGCGGCATTTCCTGGCGCGCAGCGCGCAGCAGCTGGGCGTGGAGCCCAAGCGCCTGTCCGAAGACGTGCTGGCCCACCTCGGCAAGCTGGAATTCCCGGGCAACGTGCGGCAGCTGGAGAACCTGTGCCACTGGCTGACCGTGATGGCGCCGGGGCAGGTGATCGGCGTCACCGACCTGCCAGCGGAATTCCGTGACGAACCCGAGGGTGCCGCCGCGGTGGCGTCGGACTGGGTGGCCGTGCTCGCGAAGGAGGTCGAGCGGCGCCTGGCGCGCGGCGAAACCGGGATCCTGGACAGGCTGTCGCGCGATTTCGAGCGCGCGCTGATCGAGCGCGCGCTCGCGCACACCGGCGGCCGCCGCATCGAGGCCGCCAACCTGCTCGGCATGGGCCGCAACACCATCACCCGCAAGATCCAGGAACTCGGGATTGGCAACGGCAACGGCGCCGACGAGGGCTAGCCGAGGCGGGGAAATCAGGGACAGACCACGTTTTTGACGGCACGGGAAGCCGGAAAACGTGGTCTGTCCCTATTTTCTCGCCCTGCGGTTCTCTTCGAGCTTGGCGTCCACCAGCGCGACGGTTTCGTCGATCGCGGCGAGGCTTTGCCCCTTCTGCTTCGCGATCGCCTGGACCAGCCGGTCCACGCGCTCGATGTTGGGCGCGCCGGCGTAGAGGGCGCGCGCGGCGGACGAAGGACTCGCGAGCCCCTGCGCGGCGGCGGCGTATTTGTCGAAGGGCACCAGGTCCTTCTCGCTGGCGCCCAGCGACACGCACAGCTGCATCACCCACTCGTACACCGCGCGCGAAGCGGCGACATCGCCGTGCACCGCCTCCTTGATGGAGCGGATGCCGCCGGCGGTGACGCAGCGGTAGTTGCCCGCCAGCAGCATGGACCACTTGGCGAGCGGCACGAACACCGAGTCATGCACTTTCAGTTTCACCGGCAGCTCGATCTTCTCGCCGCCAAGGTCGAAGCGCGCCGCCTCGATGTCGGCCTCCAGCCGGCGCAGGATCGCGGTGTGCGCCGCCGAGGGAAACCGCGCCGACTTGAAGTTGGTCGGCAGCCGCACCTGCAGCACGTTCACCGGCTCCTCCGGCGGGCGGAAGGCCTGCGGGTCCGGGCTGCACAGCGTCATGAACTGCGGGTCGAAGCCGTCCCACACCGAGGCATCGGTGTAGCAACTGCGGCACGCCGCCGGATCCACGCCCGGGATGCGCGCGAGGTAGGGCAGCGGCGGCATGTTCATGATGGACATGCACGGCACCTTCGATTTCGCCACCGCCGCGGTGAGTTCGCGCACGCCGGGGGAGCGGTACTGCGGTTCCTGCATGGCCAGCACGACCAGGTCGTAGTCCGAGGGATTGGCGTCCGCGGGTCCGCCCGCGCTGACCTTGCCCGGGAGTTTGCTGGAGGCGACCTCGACCAGGCCCTCGCGACCCTTCACCGGCATGCGCACGATGGCGCCCACGCTGTTGAACAGATCGGCCTCGTGCGGCAGGCAGATCATCTTCGCGTTGTGGCCGCCCAGGGCAAGCTTCGTGGCAAGCAGGGAGCCGTAGGACGCGCCGAGGATCAGGATGTTGCAGGGATTTTTCATAATGCGGAATATAAACCCGTTAGGCGGGAAAGGAGGCTACTCCGCCGGGCGGGGCACCGCAATCGCGCACTGCAGCATGGAGTGAGGCTGCGCCCGAAGCCGGGTGTGAAATTGACAGTGTGAAATTTCGATTGTGAAATTTGCCAAAAAATTGTCGCAGAATACCCGTCCGCCGCCCCGGAGGGTTCCTTCCCGCCGGTGCGACCGTGCCCCTCGGGGCGCGCATCAACCGCCACCGGAAAGAAGCCGTCATGAACGCAACGCTGGTCGCAGAACAACAGTCGCTGCCGCGGGTGACCGGAAAGGTCACGCCACAGTTCGCCGAGATCCTGACCCCGGAGGCGCTCGCTTTCGTCGCGATGCTGCACAGGCGGTTCGAAGGGCGCCGCCAGGAGCTGCTCGCGTCGCGCGCGGCGCGGCAGAAGGCGTTCGACGCCGGCAAGCTGCCCGACTTCCTGGCGGCGACGAAGAGCATCCGCGACGGCGACTGGACGATCGCCGCGCAGCCGAAGGACCTGCTCGACCGCCGTGTCGAGATCACGGGCCCCACCGACCGCAAGATGGTGATCAACGCGCTCAACTGCGGCGCCTCCACCTTCATGGCGGACTTCGAGGACGCCAACTGCCCGACCTGGTTCAACATGATCGACGGCCAGGTCAACCTGCGCGACGCCGTGCGGCGCACCATCACGCTGGAGCAGGGCGGCAAGAGCTACAAGCTTAACGACCGGACCGCGGTGCTGCTGCCGCGCCCGCGCGGCTGGCACCTGGACGAGAAGCACGTCACCGTGGACGGCAAGGCCGTCTCGGGCGGCATTTTTGATTTCGCGCTCTATTTCTTCCACAACGCGAAGGAGCTGCTCGCGCGCGGCTCGGGACCGTACTTCTACCTGCCGAAGATGGAGTCGCACCTCGAGGCGCGGCTGTGGAACGACATCTTCACCGCCGCGCAGAAAGCGCTCGGCATCCCGCACGGCACCATCCGCGCCACCTGCCTGATCGAGACCGTGCTCGCGGCCTTCGAGATGGACGAATTCCTGTGGGAGCTGAAGGACCATTCCGCCGGCCTCAACATCGGCCGCTGGGACTACATCTTCTCCTGCATCAAGAAGTTCCGCAGCAACAAGGATTTCTGCCTTGCCGACCGCGCCCAGGTCACCATGACCGCGCCCTTCATGCGCGCCTACGCGCTGGCGCTGGTGAAGACCTGCCACAGGCGCAACGCGCCGGCGATGGGCGGCATGGCGGCGCAGATCCCGATCAAGAACGACCCGGCGGCCAACGAGGCGGCGATGGAGAAGGTGCGCCAGGACAAGCTGCGCGAGGTGACCGACGGCTGCGACGGCACCTGGGTGGCGCACCCGGCGCTGGTGCCGATCGCGAAGGCGGTGTTCGACCAGCACATGCCGCAGCCCAACCAGTACGGCAAGCAGCGGCCCGACGTCACGGTGTCGGCGGTGGCGCTGCTCGATTTCAAGCCCTCGGCGCCGATCACCGAGGCGGGCGTGCGCAACAACATCTCCGTCGGCATCCAGTACCTGGGTGCCTGGCTCGCGGGCAACGGCTGCGTGCCGGTGTTCAACCTGATGGAGGACGCCGCCACCGCAGAGATCTCGCGCTCGCAGATCTGGCAGTGGATCCGCTCGCCCAAGGGCGTGCTGGACGACGGCCGCAAGGTCACCGTGGAGCTGTTCCGCCAGCTGCTCGCGGACGAGCTGCCGAAGGTGAGGGCCACCTTGGGCGAGGAGGCATGGAAGGCCGGCAGGTACGAGGACGGCGCGAAACTGTTCGAGCAGATCACGGCCGGCGAATATGTCGAATTCCTCACCCTGCCGGCGTACGACCGGATCGACTAGCCCGTCTCGAACAGCGTCCACTCGTTGCCGCACCTGCGGCAATGCGCCTGCGCCGGCGGCACCAGCCTGAAGCGCGCGTAGGCGCCGCAGCTGCGGCAGGTGGCACGCTCGCCGAGGCTCTCGGCCTCGGACAGGATCTGGCCATAGCGCCGGATGGCGTAGATGCCGATCGCGAGCGCGGCGATCACCAGCACCGCGTAGCCCAGGAGTCGCGGCAGCGAGCCGCGCAGGTTCAGCTCCTCCATGCAGGCCGCGATCGCGATCAGGCACAGGAAGCCGCTCACGAACCAGGCGTGACCCTCGATCAGGCGGCGTTCGTACCAGCGCGCGAAGCCGAGGCGGCCGATGCTGTCTGCGGGTTCCATGCGTTTGGCCAGTCTCCCCCGGTCCGGGGCGAATCTCAAGGCTCGGATCAGGGTGGCGCGATCTCGGCGAGCACCGGCGCGTGGTCGGACGGGCGCTCCAGCTTCCGCGGCCCCTTGTCCACGGTGCTGGCGGTGCAGCGCGCCGCGAGCGGGGCGGACAGCAGGATGTGGTCGATGCGCAGGCCCGCATTGCGGCGAAAGCCCATCATCCGGTAGTCCCACCACGAGTAGATCTTCTCCGGCTGCTCGAACAGCCGGAATGAATCCTTGAGTCCCAGCGCAAGCAGCGCGCGCCACGCGGCGCGCTCGGGCTCGGAGACGTGCACCTCGCCCTCCCAGGCCTTGGGATCGTGCACGTCGCGGTCCTCGGGCGCGACGTTGAAATCGCCGGCCACCGCCAGCCGCGGGTGGCGCGCGAGTTCGGCGGCGAGGTAATCCTTCAGCGCCGCGTACCAGCGCAGCTTGTATTCGTATTTCGCGGAGCCGACGGCCTGGCCGTTGGGGCAGTAGACGCAGACGACCCGGACGCCCGCGGTCGTCGCCGCGAGCACGCGCTTTTGCTCGTCGGCGAACCCGGGAATCCCGGCCACGACGTCCTCGAGCGCCGTCCTGGCGAGCAGGGCGACGCCGTTGTAGGTCTTCTGACCGGAGAAGACGACCTGGTAGCCGAGCGCCTCGATCTCGGCGCGGGGAAACTTCGCGTCCTCGCTCTTGGTTTCCTGCACGCAGAGCACATCGGGCTGCGCCTGCGCCAGCCAGTCGGCGAGGTGCGGCAGGCGGACCTTCAGCGAATTGACGTTCCAGCTCGCGAGCTTCACCGGCGCCGGCTCCGTTGGCTTCCGGGCGCGGGTTACTTCAGCTGCTTCTCGGGGTCGTAGGGTCCGGGCTTCGGGGCGGGGCCGACGAGGCCGCTCGGATCGTAGATGCCGGGCTTGGGCGCGGGCCCGACCAGGCCGCTTGGATCGTAGCGGCCGCGCGGCGCGGCGGGCGCAGCCGGCGCCACCGGCTTGGCGACTTCCTCCGACGCGGTGGCGTAGCCCTCCGGCGGCGGCGGGGCTTTCTGGTTGCCCGGCGGCAGCAGCCCGGCTTTCGGATAGCCGGCGGTATCCAGCAGCGAGTCGAACGCGCTTTGCTCGAAGCCGCGGTGCACGCTGCTGCCCACCTGCAGCGTGGGCACTTCGGCGGCGCCGGCGACCTTCTTCAGGACCTCGTTGGTCTCCGGGTCGTAGACCTGGAATTCCTTGAACGGCACGCCGCGCTTGTTGAGCGCCGCGCGCGCCGCGTCGCAGCCCTCCTTGCAGTTGGGCGAGGTGTAGAGCGTGACCGGATAGTTCGCCTGCAGGCGCTGCAGCTCGAAGGAGACCTGCGGCGCGGCCGCCGGCTTGGGCGCCGCGACGCTCAGCTTCTGCACGTTCTTCGCCGTGGCCGGGGGCGGGGTATCGGTGTAGCGCACCACGCCCTGGGCGTCGGTCCAGCGGTACTGCTGGGCCAGCGCCATGCTCGCGGTGGCAAGGGCAATCGCCAATAACCCCTTGTAAATCATGCGGGAATCATACCACTGTGCCTCAGCAGGGCGTCGATGCTGGGATCGCGGCCGCGGAAGGCGCGGAACGAGTCCGCCGCGGGCCGGGTGCCGCCCACGGCGAGCACCTCGTCGCGGAACCGGGCCCCGGCTTCGGGATTGAGGGCGCCCTTGGATGAGCGCGTTTCCTCGAACAGGCCGTAGGCGTCGGCCGAGAGCACCTCGGCCCACTTGTAGCTGTAATAGCCCGCGGCGTAGCCGCCGGCGAAAATGTGCGAGAAGCTGTTCTGGAACCGGTTCCACGCCGGCGGCACCATCACCGCCACTTCGCGCCGCACTTCGTCCAGCAGCGCCTGGACGTCCGTGCCCGCTTCCGGGTCATACTCGGCGTGCAGGCGCATGTCGAACAGCGCGAACTCCACCTGCCGCAGCGTCGCCAGCCCCGACTGGAAGTTCTTCGCCGCGATCATCTTGTCGAACAGCTCGCGCGGCAGCGGCTTTCCGGTGTCCACGTGCCGCGTCATCCCGGTCAGCACGTCCCACTCCCAGCAGAAGTTCTCCATGAACTGGCTGGGGAGCTCCACCGCGTCCCATTCCACGCCGTTGAGCCCGGAAACGGCGAGGTCCTCGGCGCGCGTCAGCAGGTGGTGCAGGCCGTGGCCGGACTCGTGGAACAGGGTGATCACGTCGTCGTGGGAGAACAGCGCGGGCTTGCCGCCCACCGGGCGGGAGAAATTGCAGTTGAGGTAGGCCACCGGCGTCTGGATGCCGGCGGCCTTGCGGCGCCGGCCGATGGCATCGTCCATCCAGGCGCCGCCGCGCTTGGTGTCGCGCGCGTAGAGGTCGGTGTAGAACTGACCCACCAGCGAGCCGTCCGCGCCGCGCGCCTCCCAGAAACGCACGTCCTCGTGCCAGGTGGGCGCCTTCGCCCCGGCGATCTTCAGGCCGAAGATGGATTCGACGACGCGGAACAGTCCGGCCAGCGCCATGTCCTCCGGGAAATACTGCTTCAACTCCTGGTCGGAGAAGGCATAGCGCTTCGCGCGCAGCTTCTCCGAGGCGAAAGCCACGTCCCAGGATTGCAGGTCGGCGATGCCCAGCTCGTCGCGCGCGAAAGCACGCAGCTCCGCGGCGTCCTTCTCGGCGAAGGGCCGCGCGCGCCTGGCCAGGTCGCGCAGGAACGACAGCACCTGGGCCGGCGACTGCGCCATCTTCGGCACCAGCGACACTTCAGCGTGGCTCGCGTAGCCCAGCAGGCGCGCCGACTCGCGCCGCAGCGCCAGGATGCGCGTGATGAGCGCGCTGTTGTCCCATTCCGGCTTGCCGAACTCCGAGGCGCGCGTGGCACTGGCGCGGTACAGCGTCTGGCGCAGGGCGCGGTCCTCCGCGTACTGCAGCACCGGGAAGTAGGAAGGCATGTGCAGGGTGAATTTCCACCCTGTCTTGCCGTCTTTCCGGGCCGCTTCCCCCGCTGCCTGGAGGGCGTCCGCCGGGATGCCGGCGAGCCGCTTCTCGTCCTCGACGACGAGGGTCCAGTCATTGGTGGCATCGAGCAGGTTCTCGGCGAACTTCGCGCCCAGCTTCGCCAGTTCCTCCTGGATCGCGGCGAAGCGCGGCTTGTGCGCCGCGTCCAGTTCCGCGCCCGAGAGCTTGAAGTCGCGCAGGGCAATATCAACGACACGGCGACGCGCCGCGCTCAGTTCGGCGTAAGCGGTCGAGCGCCTAATCTCCTGGTACTTCGCGAACAGCTTCAGGTTCTGGCCGAGCTCGGTCCAGTACTGGGAGATCTTCGGCAGGTTGGCGTTGTAGGCCTCGCGCAGCGGCGGCGTGTCCATGACGCCGTGCAGGTGCGAGACCTGCCCCCAGGCGCGCCCGAGCCGCTCGTGCGCATCCTCGAGGGGCGCGACAAAGGCCTCCCAGGATGGCGCGGCCGATTCGACCGCCGCGACCGCCGCGCGCGCCTGAGCGAGCAGCTCCTCCACCGCCGGAGAAACGTGCTCCGGCCGGATCTCCGCGAACCGGGGCAGGCCGGAGAAGTCGAGCAGAGGGTTGCCGGTAGGACTCAATGCGCTTTCAGCCAAGTGTTTGCTCCGCCGCTTTCACTGTGTTGACCAGCAGCATGGCCACGGTCATCGGGCCGACGCCGCCGGGCACCGGCGTGATCCACCCGGCGATTTCCTTCACCGCTTCGAAATCCACGTCGCCGGCCAGCTTGCCGTCGGCGCCGCGGTTGATGCCCACGTCGATGACGCAGGCTCCGGGTTTGACCATGCCGGCGGTGACGAGTTTCGCCCGCCCCACCGCTGCCACCAGGATGTCCGCCTGCCGAGTCACCGCGGCGAGGTCAGGCGTCTTCGAATGGCAGATGGTGACGGTGGCGTCCTTTTGCAAGAGCAGCAGCGCCGCAGGCTTGCCGACGATGGTGGAGCGGCCGACGATCACCGCGTGGCGGCCGGCGAGGGGCACCCCGGCATGCTCGAGCAGCGCCATCACGCCGGCGGGCGTGCCGGGCACGAAACCGGGGCGTCCCTGCACGAGCGCGCCGAGACTCTCGGCGTGGAAGCCGTCGGCGTCCTTGGCCGGGGCGATCGCCGCCAGCACCCGGTTGGCATCCAGCTCTCCCGGCAGCGGCAACTGCACCAGCACGCCGTGGATCCGCGGATCGGCATTCAGTTTCGCAATGCGCTGCAGCAGTTCGCCCTCGGAAACCGGCTCCGGAAACTCGTGCACCTCGGAATGCAAGCCGGTGTCCTCGCAGGCGCGCACCTTGTTGCGCACGTAGACGCGGGAGGCGGGATCGGCGCCGGCGAGAATCGCGGCGAGGCCGGGACGCACGCCGCGCGCGGCGAGCGCGGCGACCCTGGCTCGCAGCGCGGCGCGCACGGATTCGGCGAGCGCCTTTCCGTCGATGATCTGGGCGGGCATGGCATACTATAAATCACCCCGAATCGAACAAGCCCGGGCCAAAAGCCCATGCCGGAGGAAGCCATGTCAGCCGCGTTTGACGACACCCGACAGCAGCCTGCGGCCAACGACCCCGACGGCCTCGAAACGCGCGAATGGCTCGAGGCGCTGGAGGCGGTCATCGAGCGCGAAGGCCCCGAGCGCGCGCACTTCCTGATCGAGAAGCTGACCGAGAAGGCCCGCACCACCGGCGTCACGCTGCCCTACACGCCGCACACGCCTTACGTGAACACCATCCCGGCGCACATGGAGGAGCGCTCGCCGGGCGACGCGGCGCTGGAGGAGCGCATCCGCTCGTTCTGCCGCTGGAATGCGATGGTGATGGTGGCGCGCGCCAACAAGAACGACGACGAACTGGGCGGCCACATCGCCAGCTTCGCCTCGGTGGGCACGCTGTTCGGCATCGGCCAGAACCATTTCTGGAACGCCCCCCACGACGGCCACGGCGGCGACCTGGTCTATTTCCAGGGCCATTCCTCGCCGGGCGTCTACGCACGCGCGCTGCTCGAGGGCCGCATGAGCGAGGAGCGGCTGCTCAACTTCCGCCGCGAAGTGGACGGGCAGGGCGTGTCCTCCTACCCGCATCCCTGGCTGATGCCGGATTTCTGGCAGTTCCCCACCGTGTCCATGGGCCTGGGGCCGATCCAGGCGATCTACATGGCCCGCTACCTCAAGTACCTGCAGGCGCGCGGCCACGCCAACACCGAGAATCGCAAGGTCTGGGTGTTCTGCGGGGACGGCGAGATGGACGAGCCCGAGTCGCTGGGCGCGATCAGCATGGCGGCGCGCGAGCGGCTGGACAACCTGATCTTCATCGTCAACTGCAACCTGCAGCGCCTGGACGGGCCGGTGCGCGGCAACGGCAAGATCATCCAGGAGCTGGAGGGCGAGTTCCGCGGCTCGGGCTGGAACGTGATCAAGCTCATCTGGGGGGGCTACTGGGACGCGCTGCTGGCGCGCGACAAGGAAGGCCGCCTGCGCCGGATCATGGAGGACACCGTCGACGGCGAGTACCAGAACTTCAAGGCCAACGACGGCGCCTTCGTGCGCAAGCACTTCTTCGGCAAGGACCCGAAGGTGCTGGAGATGGTCTCGCGCATGACCGACGAGGACATCTGGCGCCTGAACCGCGGCGGCCACGACCCGCACAAGATCTACGCCGCCTACGCCGCGGCGGTGAAGCACAAGGGCCAGCCCTCGGTGATCCTCGCCAAGACCATCAAGGGCTACGGCCTGGGCAAGCAGGGCCAGGCAAAGAACCCGACCCACCAGCTGAAGAAGGTCGACCTCGCCACCATCCGCGAGGTGCGCGACCGCTTCAACGTCCCGATCCCGGACGACCAGCTGGAGAAGCTGCCGTTCTACGTTCCGCCGGCGGATTCGCCCGAGATGGTCTACCTGCACGAGCGGCGCAAGGCGCTGGGCGGGTATTACCCCCAGCGCCGGCCGAAGGCGGACGTGACGCCCGCGGTGCCGCCGCTCGCGGCCTTCGACCAGGTGCTCAAGGGCTCGGGCGAAGGCCGCGAGATCTCCACCACCATGTCGTTCGTGCGCATCCTGACCGCGCTGGTGCGCGACAAGGAACTGGGCAAGCGCATCGTCCCCATCGTGCCGGACGAGGCGCGCACCTTCGGCATGGAAGGCATGTTCCGCCAGCTGGGCATCTTCGCCCCCGAGGGCCAGAAGTACGAGCCGGTGGACAAGGACCAGGTGATGTACTACCGCGAGGACAAGGCGGGCCAGATCCTCGAGGAAGGCATCAACGAGGCCGGCGCGATGTGCTCGTGGATCGCGGCGGCGACCTCGTACAGCCATTCCAACCAGGTCACGATCCCTTTTTACATCTTCTACTCCATGTTCGGCTTTCAGCGCATCGGCGACCTCGCCTGGGCCGCGGCCGACCAGCGCGCGCGCGGCTTCCTGCTCGGGGCCACCGCCGGCCGCACCACGTTGAACGGCGAGGGCCTGCAGCATGAGGACGGCCACTCGCAGGTGCTCGCCTCGGTGATCCCGAATTGCGTTTCCTACGACCCGACCTACGGCCATGAGCTCGCGGTGATCATCCACGACGGCCTGCGTCGCATGGTCGCCAACCAGGAGGACGTGTACTACTACATCACCCTGATGAACGAGAACTACGAGCACCCGGCGCTGCCAGCGGGCGCGGAGGAAGGGATATTGAAGGGGATGTACCTGCTGCGTCCGTCGAAGTCCAAGGCCAAGGCGCGCGTGCAGCTCATGGGCAGCGGCACCATCCTGCGCGAAGTGGAGGCGGCCGCCGAACTGCTGGAGAAGGAATGGGACGTGGCCGCGGACGTCTGGAGCGCCACCAGCTTCAACGAACTGCGCCGCGACGGCCTCGCCGCCGACCGCTGGAACCTGCTCCACCCCGAATCCAAGCCCCGCGTGCCCTGGATCGCGAAGTGCCTGGAGAAGCATCCCGGCCCGGTGGTCGCGGCCACCGACTACATGAAGGTGTTCGCCGACCAGGTGCGCCCGTTCCTGCCCAAGGGCCGCAACTGCCGCGTGCTCGGGACGGATGGCTTCGGCCGCTCCGACTCGCGCGCGAAGCTGCGCTACTTCTTCGAGGTCAACCGCCACTTCGTCGTCGTCGCCGCCCTCAAGGCCCTGGAGGAAGCGGGCGAAGGCAAGGCCAAGGCGGTCGCCGAGGCGATCAAGAAGTACGGCATCAATCCCGACAAACCGGACCCGACCACCGTATGAAGGACGTCCAAGTACCCGACATCGGCGACTTCAAGGAAGTCGAAGTCATCGAGATCCTGGTCAAGCCGGGCGACACGGTGGCGAAAGAGCAGTCCCTGATCTCGCTGGAATCCGACAAGGCGACGATGGAAATTCCCTCGCCGGAAGCCGGCGTGGTGAAGGAAATCAGGATCAAGGTCGGCGACAAGGTCTCGAAGGGCGCCCTCATCCTCACCATGGAAGAGGGTTCTGCCGTTCCCGACAGGCCTGCTACGGCGCCCGCTTCTGCGCCACGGCCCGAAGCGCCTAGCCCCTCGGCGCCCAGCCCCGCCGCCCCCCCGGTTGTACCAAGTGTTGCCGTTGCAGCCATCAAACCCGATCCGGTCCCGCTGGAACCCAGGGACCCGACCGCGACGCTCCCCCACGCCAGCCCCTCCATCCGCAAATTCGCGCGCGAACTCGGGGTCAACCTCTCCCTGGTGAAAGGCACTGGCGCCAAGGGTCGCATCCTGCAGGAGGACGTGCAGGGGTTCGTCAAGGGCGTCATGGCCGGTGGCGCCGCACAGGCGCAACCCGCCAAAGGAGGCGGCCTCGGCTTCAACCTGCCGGCCTGGCCCGACGTGGACTTCGCCAAGTTCGGCCCGGTCGAGGTCAAGCCCCTGTCGCGGATCCAGAAGCTCTCCGGCCCGTACCTGCACCGCAACTGGGTTTCCATCCCGCACGTCACCCAGTTCGACGAGGCCGACATCACGGACCTCGAGGCCTTCCGCAAGAGCCAGACCATCGAGACCGAGAAGAACGGCTTCAAGCTCACCATGCTCGCCTTCATGATCAAGGCCTGCGTCACCGCGCTGCGCAAGTACCCGCAGTTCAACGCCTCGCTGGACAAGTCGGGCGAGAGCCTGGTCGTCAAGAAGTACTTCCACATCGGCGTCGCCGTGGACACCCCGGGCGGCCTAGTGGTGCCGGTGGTGCGCGACGCCGACAGGAAGGGCGTGTTCGACCTTGCGCGCGAACTGGCGGAGATCTCCAAGGTCGCCAAGGACGGCAAGCTCAAGGCCGGCGACATGCAGGGCGGCACCTTCTCCATCTCGAGCCTGGGCGGCATCGGCGGCACCTGCTTCACGCCGATCATCAACGCCCCGGAGCTGGCGATCCTGGGCGTCTCCCGCTCGGCCATCCGCCCGGTCTGGAACGGCAAGGAGTTCGCCCCGCGCCTGATGCTCCCGCTGTCGCTCTCCTACGACCACCGCGTCATCGACGGCGCCGTCGCGGCCCGCTTCACCACCGAGCTCACCAAGATCCTCGCCGACATCCGGCGCACGCTCCTGTAGATGGCCGCCCCGATCGACATCAAGGTTCCCGACATCGGCGACTTCAAGGACGTCGAGGTCATCGAGGTCCTGGTCAAGCCTGGCGACACCGTGGCGAAGGAGCAATCCCTCATCTCGCTGGAATCGGACAAGGCGACGATGGAGATCCCGGCGCCGCAGGCCGGCGTGGTGAAGGAGATCAAGCTCAAGGTCGGCGACAAGGTGTCCCAAGGCGCCCTGATCCTTACCATGGACAGCGCTCCCGGGGTTTCCCCCGACAGGCCTGCCACGGCCGTGGTTTCTGCCCCACCGTCCCCCGCGCCGAGCCCCACGGTGGCCGCTTCAGGGTTTGACTTCGATGTCCTGGTGCTGGGAGCAGGACCCGGAGGATATTCAGCCGCATTTCGCGCAGCTGATCTGGGATTGAAGACAGTGCTGGTCGAAAGATATCCAACCCTCGGCGGCGTCTGCCTCAACGTAGGCTGCATCCCTTCCAAAGCCCTCCTGCACACGGCCGCAGTCATGGACGCCGCGCGCGAGCTCGCCGCCCACGGCGTCAGTTTCGGCGAGCCGAAAGTGGATCTGGCCAAGCTGCGCGAGTTCAAGGGCAAGGTGGTGGGCAAGCTCACCACGGGGCTCGCCGGCATGGCCAAGGCGCGCAAGGTCACGGTGGTGCAAGGTGTCGGACAGTTCACCGACCCGCACACGCTGGACGTCGGCGGGAAAAGGATCCGCTTCGCCCAGGCCATCATCGCGGCCGGCTCGCAGGCTTCGGGACTGCCGCTCTTGCCTTCGGACCCGCGCATCGTGGATTCCACCGGCGCGCTGGAGCTGCGCAGCCAGCCGAAGAAGATGCTGGTCATCGGCGGCGGCATCATCGGCCTGGAGATGGGCACGGTGTACTCCACGCTGGGCACGCGCCTGGACGTGGTGGAAATGCTCGATGGCCTGATGCTGGGCGCGGACCGCGACCTCGTCGCCGTCTGGCAGAAGTTCAATGCCAGGCGCTTCGACCGCGTCATGCTGAAGACGAAGACCACGAAAGTGGAGGCGAAGCCCGGGGGCCTGCACGTGACGTTCGAAGGCGCCGACCCGGCCGTCTACGACATGATCCTGGTGTCCGTCGGGCGCGTGCCGAACGGGAAGAACATCGGTGCCGACAAGGCTGGCGTCACCGTGGATCCGCGTGGCTTCATCCCGGTGGACTCGCAGATGCGCACCAACGTGCCGCACATCTTCGCCATCGGCGACATCGCCGGCCAGCCCATGCTGGCGCACAAGGCGGTGCACGAGGGCCATGTCGCCGCGGAGGTCGCCTCCGGGAAGAAGTCGCACTTCGACGCCCGCGTCATCCCGTCGGTGGCCTACACCGACCCGGAGATCGCCTGGGTCGGCTTGACCGAGGAGGAGGCGAAGAAACAGGGCGTGAAGGTGGGCGTGGCCAAGTTTCCCTGGTCCGCCTCCGGGCGCGCCATCGCCAACGCCCGCGACGAAGGTTTCACCAAGCTCATCTTCGATGCAGAGACGCATCGCGTCGCGGGCGGCGGCATCGTGGGCACCGGCGCGGGAGACCTGATCGCCGAGGTCGCGCACGCCATCGAGATGGGGTCGGACGCGGTGGACATCGGCAAGACCATCCACCCGCATCCGACGGTGTCGGAATCCATCGGCATGGCCGCAGAGGTGTTCGAGGGCGTCTGCACCGACCTGCCGCCGCAGAAGAAAAGGTAACGGCCAGGCCGCCGCTTTCCGGCTCCAGCGTGCTGGCGCACGCGACCTTCAGCGCAACTTGCGCAACGCGCTCGCCAGCCCGGAGAGTTCTGTCGCCGCGTCGAGGGCTTCGACGCGGGCGATCACCTCGCCAACCGCTTCCTCGGTGAGGCGGCGCGTGGCGTTGGCGCGGAACTTGTCCAGCACCTGCGCGCGCGAGAACGGTCGCGCGGATGAGCCAAGCACGTCCTGGATCTCGATGGCGTGGCTGGCGCCATCCCGCGCGAGGACCCGGACCCGGGCCGGGTAGCGCGCCGGAAAACCCGATGCGGCCATCGGCAGGAAGCGGACGCGTTGCATCATCGGCGTCAGGCGAGGGTCGGCATCGCGCCGGTCGAAGGTGGCGACGTCGACCCGGCCATCCAGCGCCAGCGCCGCCAGGCAGTAGGGCAGGCTGAACTTGGCGACATGGCCCGAGGGCGGGGCGAGCTTGCGGTCCCAGGGCTCGCACACCAGCCACGCGACCTCGCGCGGCAACTCGCAATCGATGCGCTCGATGTCTGCGGCTTGCACCCCGCCGGCGAGCACCGCCTGCAGCGCCTCCAGCGCGGCCTGGATGTAGTGGCAGCAGGGATAGGCCTTGAAGGCCGCCTCCGGCAGCAGCCAGCGCTCCCCCAGGTCCTCGAGCGACCGCGAGAAGCGCTCAGCAGCCTGCGCGTCATCCGTGAACGCGCGATAGATTCCCCTGGGTCCCTCGAATACGGTCGCCGGCCCGGTCAGGCCCTCGCGCGCCAGCGCTGCGGCCAGGATCCCGGCGTGCGCCGGCCAGCCGCCGTGCAGCATCTTCACCGTCGTTCCGTCGCTCACGAACTCGAAGATCCCGCTCGCCTGGCTGCCGGCGATCCCCATCGCGGCCTGCATCGGCGCGCGATCCAGTCCCACCAGCCAGGAGGCAACCGCGGCGGCCACCGGTGCGCCGAGGACCGCGGTGCCCTGGAAGCCGCGCGCGTGAAAGCCGCCCGGGCAGGCGAGTCCGGCGCGCGAGAGAAGCTCCCAGCCGAGGACGAACGCCTTCAGCAGCGCTTCGCCGCCGCACCGCTCGCGCTCGGCGACCGCCAGCGCGACCGGCGCGACGACGGCGCTCGCGTGCACCACCGCGCCCATGTGGGTGTCGTCGAACTCCAGCGCATGGATCAGCGAGCCGTTGAGGAGCGCCGCCGCGGGCGCGGGAAGCGGCGCCGCAAGTCCCAGCCCAGTGGACTCGGTCGCCGAACCCATCGCTGCGACCGCGCGCTCGATCCGCGGCCGTGTTTCGAGGGAGGCGGCGGCCAGCGCCACGCCAATGGCGTCGAGCAAATGGAGCCTGGCGAACTCCGCGACACGCCCTGGCAGCGGCTCGCTGCGCAAGCGCTCGCTGAACTCGCAGATCCGAGCGGAAGCGGTGAGTCGGGTCAAAGGGCGTTGTGCATCGGGGATCGGTGGGCGCTCTCGAGCCGGGCCATGAATCGGCTTCAGTATACTTTCGCCCGCCCGTGAGCCGAGAACTCGAAACCGACGTGGTGGTGGTGGGCGGCGGCGGCGCTGGCCTTACCGTCGCCGGAACGATCGCCGCAGCGAGTTCACGCCTGCGCGTGACGCTGGTCGAGCTCGACTCCTCGCAGCCGTGCAACACAGCGATCGCGAGCAATTTCATTCCAGCGGCAGGCACGCGCTTTCAGCGCGCCGCGGGAATCGGGGATTCCGCGCCGCTTTTCGCAGCCGACATCATGCGCAAGAATGGCGGGCGCAGCGCTGCAGCGCTCACCCACGCGCTGTGCTCGCACTCGGCCGAAGCCCTCCACTGGCTGGTCGACGCGCTGGGGGTACAGCTGGAGCTTGCGCCCGAGCTGACGTGGATCGGCCACAGCGCCATTCGCATGCACGCGCATCCGAGCCGCGGCGGCCCGCCGGTTCTGGCGAGCCTGCGCGGGTTCGCGCAAGGCCATGGACGCATTCGGTTCCTGGATCACACCCTCGGCACTGGCCTGATCCAGGACGGGAACGGCGCCATCTGCGGCATCACGGCAACCTGTGGCGACGAGCAGTTGCGCATCGCCGCTCGCAAGGTCGTGCTGACCACCGGCGGCTACGGCGCCAATCCCGGGATGATCTCCAGTCACATTCCGGAGATGGCCGATGCGCCGAGCATCGGCTCGAAGGCCGATCGAGGAGACGGCATCGCCTGGGGACTTGGCGCCGGCGGCCGCTGCGCGCTGATGGGTGCCTATCAGGGACGCGACTGCATCTCAGCCGACGGCACCCGGGTGACGCCGCCGGTCCTGAATGAAGGCGGAATCGCGGTCAACGCGAGCGCCCGGCGTTTCGTCGACGAGCGCCAGGACTACTCGGCGCTCGCGCGGGTGTACCGGCAGCAGCCCGGGAAGGTCGCCTATTTCATCTGGGACGAGCGCATCCAGGACATGGTGAAGAACGTGTTCGTGATGCAGCAGGCCAAGGCGCGCGGCGGCATCATGTTCGCCCCGGGCGTGGAAGAACTCGCGGCGGCCTACGATCTGCCCGCGCCCGAGCTCGCCCGGACCCTGGAGCGCTACAACGAGGGCGTGCGCAGCGGAAACGACGAGTTCGGCAGGAGCGGGCTCACGCGCCCGCTCGATCCGCCTTACTACGCGGCACGGATCACCGGTGCGATCGCCCACACCCAGGGCGGCCTGGTCGTGGACACCGCCTGCCGCGTGCTGCGCGAGGACGGCACCCCGGTTCCGGACCTTTGCGCCGGAGGCAACACCATCGCCGGGCTCTCCGGCGACGGCTGCACCGGGTACCTGAGCGGCAACGGGCTGTTGGTGGCCTACGTCAGCGGTTACCTCATTGGCCGCCATGTCGCCGCGACGCTCGAGGGGCCGCGCCCTGCATGGGCTCCGATGTAACCGATCGGTTACATGGTGGGCGCGCATGAATGGGCGCGGTACTTGCCATGGTGCCGTTTGCGTGACCACCCTGATCCCTCCACGGCGCGTGAGAGAATCGCGCATGCTTGCACCCGACCTTTCGCAGAAGCTCCTGCGCGCCGTCGACGATGGCTTCCAGGCCCAGGTGGAGTTCCTCGCCGACCTGACGCGCTTTCCTTCCACCCGCGGCAACGAGGCGCGCGCCCAGGATTTCATGGCCGCAGCCATGCGCACGCGCGGCCTCACGGTGGACCGCTGGAAGGTCGCGGTCGAGGACATAATGCACCTGCCCGGTTTCTCGCCGGTAGCGGTTTCGTATGACGACGCCTGGAACGTGGTCGGCACGCACCGCGCGAAGGCAGCCAAGGGGCATTCGCTGATCCTCAACGGCCATATCGACGTGGTTCCCACGGGACCCGTGGACATGTGGGCCGACCCGCCGTTTGCGCCGCGAATCGTGGACGGCTGGATGGTCGGCCGCGGCGCGGGCGACATGAAGGCGGGACTTGCCGCCAACCTCTATGCGCTTGATGCCATCGCGCGCCTCGGCCTTGCGCCCGCCGCCGACGTCTACGTGCAATCGGTCATAGAGGAGGAGTGCACCGGAAACGGCGCGCTGGCGTGCCTCGCGCGCGGCTACCGTGCCGAGGCTGCGCTGATTACCGAACCCTCGGGCGGCACGCTTACCGGCGCGCAGGTCGGCGTGATGTGGATCCAGGTGAAGGTGCGCGGCAAGCCCGCGCACGTCGCCTACGCCGGTACCGGCTCGAACGCGATCGAGGCCTGCTTCCCGATCATCGCCGCGCTCCACAAGCTGGAGCACCGCTGGAACGAGGTGAAGCACCCGGCCTTCGCCGGACATGCGCACCCGATCAATTTCGTCGTCAGCAAGATCGAGGGCGGCGACTGGACCTCGAGCGTGCCCTCGTGGTGCACCTTCGACATGCGGATCGGCCTCTACCCGGGGCAGGACCTCGCTGCGGTGCGCGCGGAAGTCGAAGCTACCGTGGCCGCCGCCGCAAGTGACGATCCTTTCCTCGCGAAGAACCCGCCACGGGTCGTGTACCACGGCTTTCAGGCCGAGGGCTACGTGCTGCCGCAGGGCAGCGAGGCGCAGCTGCTGCTGGAGAAATGCCACCAGCAAATCGCCGGCAGCGCGCTCGCGCAGAGGGTCGGCACCGGCACCACGGACGCGCGCTTCTATGGCCTGTATGCCGGCATCCCCGCGCTGGTCTACGGCCCTACCGCCGAGAACATCCACGCCTTCGACGAGCGCGTGGACCTGGAGTCGATGCGCCGCGTCACGCAGGCGCTCGCGCTCTTCGTCGCCGAGTGGTGCGGGGTAGAAGCGCGGGTTTCCTGAAAGCGCCGGGGTTCGCGGCCATGCGCCGCGCGGGGCCGCAGGCTCTGACGAGAAAGTGGGCCGTGCTACGCTCGGGCCCATGACCCAGGACGAACTGAAGCAGCAGGTGGCCCAGGCGGCGCTGAAGCACGTCGTCGAGGACAAGGTGGTCGGCGTCGGTTCCGGCTCCACGGTCAATTTCTTCATCGACGCGCTGGCCGGCATCAAGGGCCGCATCGAGGGCGCGGTGGCGGCCTCCGAGGCGAGCGCCGAGCGCCTGAAGAAGCACGGCATCCGCGTCTTCGACCTCAACGGCGTGTCCGAGCTGCCGGTCTACGTGGACGGCGCCGACGAAATCACCGAGCACCTGCACATGGTGAAGGGCGGCGGCGGCGCATTGACGCGGGAGAAGATCATCGCCGCGGTGGCGGCGAAGTTCGTCTGCATCTGCGATGCCTCGAAGCTGGTGCCGGTGCTGGGGAAGTTCCCGCTGCCCGTCGAGGTGATCCCGATGGCGCGCAGCTACGTCGGGCGCGAGATGCTCAGGCGAAAATCGCAGCCGGTGCTGCGCGAGGGCTTCAAGACCGACAACGGCAACCTGATCCTCGATTGCCATGGCCTGACGATCCTGGATCCGCCGGCGCTGGAGGCGGAGCTGAACAACATTCCCGGCGTGGTCACCAACGGCCTGTTTGCGCGCCGCGGCGCGGACATCCTGCTGCTCGGCGAGCCGGCCGGCGTCCGGGCGATCCCGGTGAAGCGCTAGCTCAGCCCTGCTTCAGGACGTAGTTGAGGACCTCGGCGAGCTGGTTCTTGCTGTAGGGCTTGGTGACGTAGCCGTCGGTGCCGAGCGCGAGGCCGTTGCGGATGTCGCGCAATTCCGCCTTGGCCGTGAGCAGCACGATCGGCAGCGTCGAGAACTCCGGCCGCCCGCGCAGCTGGGCGAGGATGTCGAAGCCGTTGCCATCGGGCAGCATCACGTCGAGCAGCAGCAGGTCGGGCCGCGGATGCTGGCGCAGGTAGCTCGACAGCGCCTTGGCGCGATCGACGGTGTGCACCTGGTAGCCCGACGCCGTCAGCCGGAGTTCCGCGAGCGCCGCCTGGTCGGGGTCGTCCTCCACCAGCAGGATCACGGTCTCGGCGCGCTTCTTCGCGAGCGGCTTCCGGTTGGCGATGCGGTCGCCGGACAGGAAGGAGCCCGAGCGCAGCAGCGTCCCGCCCGCGATCACCGTGGTCTTGACCAGGCGCTTGCGGTCCTCGTCGGACATCGGCGGCAGCAGCGGCAGCGCCGCGCCGCTGAAGGTGATCGCGTCCAGGTCGCCCGCCTCGCGCGATTCCACCAGCTTCAGTTCCTCCAGCTCGCCCAGCCACTCCTCGATGAGCTGGTCAGGGAAGCGGCGCAGGCGCCCGCGCAGCACGTCGATATGGCCCCCGACCTTGATCATGGCGAGGAGCCTCCGGTAGTCGGAGGGGAAGTCCACTTCCAGGGGAAAATCCGTCGGGCCGACGTCGGCCGCGGACAGGGCTTCCTGACCCGCGACGGTGAGGCTGTAGACCAGGGGTTTGTCAGACATACGCCGGGATTGCGTCCGAACCGGCCAGGTGGCGAGCCGCCCCGGCTTCCTCTGACGATAGCTGCCTACTTGGCCGGCGGGACGTAGCCCTGGGCCATGTCGGCGCCGTCGCCGAAGAAGTGCTTCTCCATCTGCTCGGCAAGGTACTTGCGCGCGCGGATGTCGGCGAGGTTCAGCCGGTTCTCGTTCACCAGCATGGTCTGGTGCTTGAGCCACTGCGCCCAGGCTTCCTTGGACACGTTCTCGTAGATACGCTGGCCGAGCGGGCCCGGATAGGTCGGGCGGTCGAGCCCCTCGGCCTCGCGGCCGAGCTTCACGCATTTCACCATTCTCGCCATGAGGGTCGGACCCCGGGTTTTGGTCAGATTCGTTTCAGGAAGATCTTGGAGCCGCGCTTCCAATTATAGAGGGCCTTGCGCTCCCCCGGCAGCGCGTCCACGCCCGCCTCGCGGAAGCCCTGGTCGACGAACCAGTGCTGCGCCCGGGTGGTGAGGGCGAAGAGCCGCCGGATCTTGCGCGCCTTCGCGCGCGCCTCGCAGGCCCCGAGCAGGCGCTCGCCGTAGTCGCTGCCGCGGTAGTCGGGCGCCACCGCCAGGCAGGCGAACTCGGCGCTCTTGGATTCCGGGTACGGGTAGAGCGCCGCGCAGCCCACCACCACGCCGTCGTGCACCATCACCTCGAAGTTCCCGATCTCCTGCTCCAGCCGCTCGCGGTTGCGCTTGACCAGCGTGCCGTCGGCCTCCAGCGGCTCGATCAGCGCGATGATGCCGCCCGCGTCCTCGATGCGCGCCGGGCGCAGCTGCTCCACCGGGTCGGCGGTGATCATGGTGCCGACGCCGGAGTGGGTGAACAGCTCGAGCAGCGTGCCGCCGTCGCTGCGGCGGGAAACGATGTGCGCGCGGCCGACGCCGCCGGCGAGCGAGCGCAGCGCGCAGCGCAGGATCCGCGCCAGGTCCCTGGGCTCCGGATTGAGCTTGAGCAGCGCCTCGGCCTCGCGCGCCGTCATCTCGTGCACCGGCTCGCCCTTGCGGTTCTCCGGCAGGCGGTCCGAGAGCAGCAGCAGCTTGTCGGCCTTGAGCGCGATGGCCACGCTTTCGGCCACGTCCTCCCAGGACAGGTTGAACACTTCGCCGGTGGGCGAATAGCCGATGTGCGGCACCAGGACGATCTCGCCGGTTTCCAGGCGCCGGGCGATCGCGGCGGCTTCCACCTTGCGCACCGCACCGGTGAACTGGAAATCCACGCCGTCCACGACGCCGATCGGGCGCGCGATGAGGTAGTTGCCCGAACCCACGCGGATGGCGCCGCCCGCCATGGGCGAGTTGGGCAGGCCCTGCGACAGCAGCGCCTCGATCTCCACCCGGAGCACGCCCGCTGCGTGCTTGACCGCGGTGAGCGAGGCGGCATCGGTGATGCGCATGCCCTTGGCGTAGCGCGAGCGCAGTCCCTTGGCGCGCAGTTCGGCCTCGATCTGCGTGCGCGCGCCGTGCACCAGCACGAGGCGAATGCCCAGCGCCGCGAGCAGGTTGAGGTCGTGGACGAAGTTCGCGAAGCGCGTCCGCTCGGCGATCATCTCGCCGCCGAAGCCGATGACGAAGGTGCGGCCGCGGAAGGCATGCACGTAGGGCGCCGCCTGGCGGAACCAGCGGACGAACAACTCGGGGTGCGGTAGCGTGGTCATTGGCCGTTGAATTGATTGGGGATTCTACGGCACCGCGAGGGGTGGTCAAAATGCGGGGTCAACCGCCGGGAACGGGGCGCGTTACTCGGGGTCTGAATGCCGAAGGAGATCCCGATGCGCCGATTCCTGGTCGTCCCGCTGCTGTTCGTGTCTTCCCTGTCCACCGTTCCGGCGCAGGCGTCGGAAGACGCCGAGGACTGGCGCCTGTTCGGCAACGTGCTCGCGCTGGTGCAGCAGTTCGTGCGCGCCGCGGCCGCGGCCCCGGACGCCGAGTCGGCGCGCAGTGGTGCCATCACGGGCGTGGATTCGGTGCTCGCCGGCAAGAACGCGGAAGCGAACCGCGCGGTCGGGGACGTGCTCTCGGAAGTCCTGCGCGAGATGCCGGCCGAGCAGCGCGGCGCCTTCACGTCCATCGCGCGCGACGTGCTCACCATCGCTCGCCGCGAACAGTTGCGCGCGCCGGTCGAGCGGGACAAGGACGACGCGTTGCGCGCCCGCAAGGATCTGCATGCGATGGGCCTGCGCTACTGGGACGAGCAGCAGTACGAGGAAGCGGTGAAGCGCGGCGACCGGATCGCCGTCGAACTGTTCCTGGCCGGCAAGGGCCTCGCCCCTAGAACTCCCCGGTAAGGGCGGCCAGCGCGGCCAGCGCAGCCGGCGCAGCGGTCTCCGTCCTCAGCACCCGTGGACCCAGCCGCACCGCGGCGAACCCGGCCTTCCTGAACAGCTTGTCCTCGAAGGCGTCGAAGCCGCCTTCCGGGCCGGCGGCCAGCGTCAACGCGGTGGCATCGGGCGCAACGCAGGCCTTCAGGCTTGCGTTGCCTTCCGGGCTGAGCAGGATGCGCACGCCTTCACCGGTCAGGGAACTGCAGTACGCGGAGACCGCAACCGGCGTTTTCACTTCGGGCACGCAATTGCGGCCGCACTGCTCGCAGGCGGCGATGGCGACGCGCCTCCAGTGCGCGACCTTGGCCGCGGCGCGCTCGGCGTCCAGGCGCACCACGGACTTGCCGGCGAGCAGGGGATGGATGGCGGCGACGCCGAGTTCAACGGCCTTCTGGATCGTGAGGTCCATGCGCTCGCCCGAGGAAATGCCCTGCGCCAGCGTCACCCGGAGCCGGGATTCGCGCTCGACCGCGACGTGCTCGCCCAGTTCCGCCACCAGCGACCGGCGCTCCTGCTGTACCAGCCGCGCCGGGTACTCCCCGCCGCGGCCGTCGAACAGGACGAAGGCTTCGTTGGGTCGCAGCCGCAGGACGCGCAGGTGGCGCGCGATCTCCTCGGGCAGCTCGACACGGACGCCGGACGCCAGCTCACCCTCGTAGTGGAATCTCGCCATCGCCGGATTCTCGCACCGGCGCCGGGTCCGCGCCGCGCCTCGAAGCTCAGCGCGTGCAAACCCAGGCGAGGATGCTGCATCCGTCCTGCGCGCAGCGCTTGAGCGCCCGCGTTTCGGCTTCGTCGCGCGTGACGCCGGAGGCGATGGCCGCTTTCGCCGGGCCGTCTGCCAGCGCGGCGCAGCCGTTCTTGAACTTGTGCACCACCTCGCAGTTCCGGTGCCCGCACTGGCGCAGCGCCTCGACGCTGGCGTCGCGCTGGCGCGCGAAATCGTGGCTCACGCCCCACGAACGCGAGGGCCGATGGTGGGCGATGGCGCCGTAGCGGTTGGGCGTGGCCGAATGCTTCTTGCCCTCGTTTGCCGCTGGGGCGATGGAAGGGATCGCAAGGAGAACGGCCGCCAAGAGCAGCGGAAGATTCCGCATCGCGGCGAGTCCTACATCGTCGCGCCCAGCACCCAGGGCGCGAATTCGTCCTCGCCGAACCCGAGCAGCTCGGACTTGGAGCGCTTGCCGGAGGCGGTCTCCAGCACCAGCCGGAAGATGCGCTCGCCCGCCTGGGCCACGCTTTCCTCCCCGTCCACGATGGTGCCGCAATTGACGTCCATGTCCTCTTCCATGTGCCGGTAGAGCGCGGTATTCGTCGCCAGCTTGAGCGAGGGCACCGGCTTGCAGCCGTAGACCGAGCCGCGCCCGGTGGTGAAGCAAACCACGTTGGCGCCGCCCGCGACGTGCCCGGTAACCGACACCGGGTCGTAGCCCGGCGTGTCCATGAACACGAAGCCGCGCGCGGTGACCGCCTCGGCGAACTCGTAGACCTCGACCAGGTTGCAGGTGCCGCCCTTGGCCGCCGCGCCCAAGGACTTCTCGAGGATCGTGGTCAGGCCGCCGGCCTTGTTGCCGGGCGAGGGATTGTTGTTCATCTCCATGCGGTTGCGCGCGGTGTAGTCCTCCCACCAGCGGATGCGCGCGAGCAGCTTCTCGCCCACCTCCCGCGTCACTGCGCGGCGGGTCAGCAGGTGCTCGGCGCCGTAGATCTCCGGGGTCTCGGACAGGATCGCGGTGCCGCCGTGGCGCACCAGCAGGTCGGCGGCCGCGCCCAGCGCCGGGTTGGCACTGATGCCCGAGTAGCCGTCCGAGCCGCCGCATTCCAGGCCCAGGGTCAGGTGGCTCGCGGCAACCGGCTGGCGCGAGACGCGGTTGGCTTCCGGCAGCAGCTCCTTCACCCGGGCGATGCCGTCACGGACCGATTTGGTGGTGCCGCCCTTCTCCTGGATGGTGAAGGCCTGGAGCTTCTCGGAGGATTTCAGCCCCGCGGTGTCCATCCAGACCCGGATCTGGTTCGCCTCGCATCCGAGGCCGATGCCCAGCACGGAGAAGAAATTCGGGTGCCGCGCGTAGCCGGTCATGGTTCGGCGCAGCAGCGTCATGCCCTCGCCCTCGGAGGCCATGCCGCAGCCGGTCTTGTGGGTGAGCGCGACCACGCCATCCACGTTCGGGTAGTCGCCGAGGTTGTTGCGGAAGTGGTCGGCCACCATGCGCGCGACGGTGGCCGAGCAGTTGACGCTCGTCAGGATGCCGATGTAGTTGCGCGTCGCCACCTGGCCGTCCTGGCGCACGATGCCCTGGAAGGTCGCCGCCGGCTGCACGTAGTCCACCGGCTTGACGTCGGTGCAGAAGGCGTAATCGCGCTCGAAATCCCCCATGGCCAGGTT
>JALHLN010000015.1 GCA_022844545.1 Burkholderiales bacterium
GGTTGCAAAGGGAAGCAAAAACACGCACTCTTAACCCCGCCAGAGATGCCCGTTTCCCTCACCCGAAACTGGTCCCATTACGCCGGAAATCCCTGGCTCCATTACGGCGAAAGATGACAACGGGCCCCGCTCAGGCCGCCAGGAACTGTTCCTCGTCCAGCGCCATCACCGCGGCCGCGCCGGCGGTGACGGTGGTCGCCAGGCCAGGCGCCTGCGACAGCACGTGGTCGGCGTAGAAGCGCGCGGTGGCGATCTTCGCGGACAGGAACTTCCCTTCGCCGCTGCCGGAGGCGAGTTGCTTCTCCGCGATCAGCGCGGCCCGCGCCATCTGCCAACCGCCCGCGGTGATCCCCATGAGCTTGAGGAACGGCACCGCGCCTGAGAATGCCGCATTCGGATCCTTGCCGGCGGTCGCGAGAACGTAGTCCACGCATTGCGCAACACCTTTGGCGCCGGCCGCGAGCGCGGTGCGCAGCGCCTGCACGTCGGCGCTCTTCGATTTCGCCAGCTCGCCGTCGAACTGCGCGAGCATCCCCAACCAGCCCTTCACCGTCGCCCCGCCCTCGCGGGCGATCTTGCGCCCCATGAGATCGTTAGCCTGGATGCCGGTGGTGCCTTCGTAGATGGTGGTGATGCGCGCGTCGCGCAGGTGCTGCGCGGCGCCGGTTTCCTCGACGAAGCCCATGCCGCCGTGGACCTGCACGCCCAAAGACGCCACGTCGATGCCGGTCTCGGTGCTCCAGCCCTTCACCACCGGGATCATGAGTTCGACGAAGGCCTGGTTGCGGGCGCGGATGTCCTTATCCGGATGGCGCGCGGCGGTGTCCATGGCGCCGGCGACGACGTAGGCCAGCGCGCGCGTCGCTTCGGTCTGCGACTTCATGAGCATGAGCATCCGGCGCACGTCCGGGTGATGGATGATGGGGACGGTCTTGCCGCCGGTCAGTTCCTTGCCCTGCACGCGGTCCCGGGCATAGGCGAGCGCGCGCTGGAACGCGCGCTCGGCGATGGCGACGCCTTCGAGCCCGACGCTGAATCGCGCGGCGTTCATCATCACGAACATGTAGGACAGGCCCTTGTTCTCCTCGCCCACGAGGTAGCCCACCGCGTTGTCGAACACCATCACCGCGGTCGGGCTGGCGTGGATGCCGAGCTTGTGCTCGATGGAGGCGCACTGGGCGCGGTTGCGCTCGCCGAGCGAACCGTCGGGCTTCACCAGGAACTTGGGCACGACGAAGAGGGATATTCCCTTCACGCCCTCGGGCGCGTCCGGCGTGCGCGCCAGCACCAGGTGCACGATGTTGTCGGTGAGGTCGTGGTCGCCGTAGGTGATGAAGATCTTCTGCCCGGAGATCAGGTAGTGATCGCCCTTGGGAACCGCGCGCGAGCGCACCAGCGCGAGGTCCGAGCCCGCCTGCGGCTCGGTCAGGTTCATGGTGCCGGTCCACTCCCCGGCGATCATCTTGCCCATGAAGGTCTTCTTCAGGGCGTCCGACCCGCACAGCTCCAGCGCGTGGATCGCGCCCTGGGTCAGCAGCGGGCACAGGGAGAACGACATGTTGGACGAGGTCAGCGTCTCCTCGACCGCGGTGGCCACGAGCTTGGGCAGGCCCTGCCCGCCCCATTCGTGCTCGAAGGGCAGCGACGCCCAGCCGCCCTCGATGTACTGCTTGTAGGCCTCGCGGAACCCCTTGGGCGTCTTCACCCCGGATTCGGTCCACTTCGAGCCTTCCTGGTCTCCGCTGTGGTTGATCGGGTCCAGCACGCCGCTGGCGAACTTGCCGGCTTCCTCGAGGATCGCGTCCACCGTGTCCGGCGTGGCCTCCGCGTAGCCGGGCAGCTTTGCCACTTCCGCGAGGCCAGCCAGCTCGTTCAACACGAACTTCATGTCCTTCAGCGGTGCGGCGTAGGCGCTCATGGCTAGCCCTTTTTCAACTCATCCACCAGCTGCGGCACCACCTGGAACAGGTCACCCACGATGCCGTAGTCGGCCACTGAAAAGATGGGCGCTTCTTCGTCCTTGTTGATGGCGACGATGACGCGGCTGTCCTTCATCCCCGCCAGGTGCTGGATGGCCCCGGAGATGCCCACGGCGATATAGAGCTCGGGTGCGACGATCTTGCCGGTCTGCCCCACCTGCCAGTCATTGGGCACGAAGCCCGCGTCCACCGCGGCGCGCGACGCGCCCATGGCGGCATTCAGCTTGTCCGCGAGCGGCTCCAGCAGCTTGAAGTTGTCGCCTGAACCCATGCCGCGGCCGCCCGAGACCACGACGCGCGCCGAAGTCAGCTCGGGGCGCTCGGACTTGGCCACTTCGCGGCCGACGAAGCTGGACAGCCCGCTGTCAGCCGGGGCCGCGACGCTCTCCACCGCCGCCGAGCCGCCCGTGGCCGCGACCGCGTCGAAGCCGGTGGTGCGCACCGTGATGACCTTGATGGGATCGGAGGATTGCACCGTCGCCAGCGCATTGCCCGCATAAATGGGGCGCACGAAGGTATCGGCGCTTTCCACCGCGATGATGTCGGAGACCTGCTGCACGTCCAGCAGCGCGGCCGCGCGCGGCAGCACGTTCTTGCCGTTGGGCGTGGCCGGGGCGAGCACATGGCTGTAGCCCTTGGCCAGCGACACGATCAGCGCGGCGACGTTCTCCGAGAGGTCATCGGCCAGCGCCGCGGAATCGGCGTGGAGCACCTTGGACACGCCAGCGACCTGCGCCGCCGCCTTCGCCGCATCGCCGCAGTTGTGGCCCGCGACCAGCACATGGATGTCGCCGCCGATCTTCTGCGCCGCGGCGACCGTATTGAGGGTGGACTTGCGGACGGCCTTGCCGTCGTGTTCCGCCAGGACCAGGTTGGCCATCTAGATCACCTTCGCTTCGTTGCGCAGCTTGTCCGCCAGGGCCGCGGCGTCGGGCACCTTGACGCCGGCCTTGCGCTTGGCCGGCTCGACCACCTTCAGCGTCTTCAGGCGCGGCGCCACGTCCACGCCCAGCGCATCGGGCTTGAGCACCTCCAGCGGCTTTTTCTTCGCCTTCATGATGTTGGGCAGGGTGACGTAGCGCGGCTCGTTCAGGCGCAGGTCGGTGGTCACCACCGCCGGCAGTTTCAGCGACAGGGTCTCCAGGCCGCCGTCCACCTCGCGGGTCACCTGCGCCTTGCCCTCGGCCACCACGACCTTGGAGGCGAAGGTCGCCTGCGGCCAGCCCAGAAGCGCGGCCAGCATCTGGCCGGTCTGGTTGGCGTCGTCGTCGATCGCCTGCTTGCCCAGGATCGCCACCTGGGGGTTCTCCTTGGCGCACACCGCCTTCAGCAGCTTGGCCACGGCCAAAGGCTGCAGTTCCGCGTCGGTCTCCACCAGGATGGCGCGATCGGCGCCGATGGCGAGCGCGGTGCGCAGCGTCTCCTGGCAGGCCTGCACGCCGCAGGAGACCACCACGATCTCGGTGGCGACGCCCGCCTCCTTCAGCCGCACCGCCTCCTCGACCGCGATTTCGTCGAAGGGGTTCATGGACATCTTGACGTTGGCGGTCTCGACGCCGGTGCCGTCGGCCTTGACGCGCACCTTGACGTTGTAGTCGACCACGCGCTTGACGCTGACCAGGATTTTCATGGGCCGGATGGAGGGGAAAGAGGGGCGCATTATAGCCTCGCGGGACAACGGGATTCGGTTTGAAACGCACCCTGCCGCGAACGTGCCGGCGGTGCGACAATCGGGCCACGGAGGATTCCCCATGAGCGACCTTTCCCAAGTTCGTATTGCATCCCTGCGCGACAAGGTGAGCGCCGCCGAATGGCAGGCGCGGGTGGACTGCGCCGCCGCCTACCGGCTGATCGCCCTGTTCGGCATGAACGACCTCGTCTACAACCACGTCTCGGCGCGCGTCCCGGGCGAGGAAGGCCATTTCCTCATCAATTCCTACGGCTACGCCTACGAGGAGGTCACCGCCTCGAGCCTGATGAAGATCGACTTCGACGGCAACATCGTGCTGGATTCCGGCACCGGCTACGGCATCAACCGCGCCGGCTTCGTCATCCACAGCGCCATCCACCGCGCGCGGCCGGACGTGGGCTGCGTCATCCACACCCACTCGCCGGCCGGCATGGCGGTGTCCGCGCTCAAGTGCGGCCTGCTGCCCCTCACCCAGAACGCGATGTTCTTCGGCACCATCGGCTACCACGACTACGAGGGCCCGGCGGTGGACCTGGACGAGCAGAAGCGCCTGGTGCGCGACCTGGGCGCCGGCGCCGCCCTGATCCTGCGCAACCACGGCCTGCTCACCGCCGGCACCACGACCTGCGAGGCCTTCGTCACCATGCACTGGCTGGAGAAGGCCTGCCAGGCACAGGTACAGGCAATGGCCTGCAACACCGAGCTCAACCATCCGGACGCGAAGACCGTGGCCCTCACCAACGAGCGCTACAAGCCCGGCCAGCGCCGCAGCATCACCGAGCTGGAATGGCCGGCGATGCTGCGCATGCTGGATCGCCGCGATCCATCGTTCAGGGAGTAGCTCCATATGTTGAAAGACAAGGTCGTCATCGTCACCGGCGCCGGCAACGGCATCGGCCGGGATTTCGCGCTCGCCATGGCGGCTCGCGGCGCCAAAGTGGTGGTCAATGACATCGGCGCCTCGGTGTCCGGCGAAGGCAAGGACGCCGGCCCGGCGCAGAAGGTGGTGGACGAGATCAAGGCCGCCGGCGGCAGCGCCGTGGCCAACACCGACAGCGTCGCCGACTGGGAATCGGCCAACCGCATCGTCAAGGCCGCGATCGACGCCTACGGCCGCATCGACGTGGTGGTGAACAACGCCGGCATCCTGCGCGACCGCTTCTTCTTCAACATGTCCGTGGAGGAATGGAAGGCTGTCATCGACGTGCACCTCAACGGCACCTTCTTCGTCTCGCGCGCCGCGGCGCCCTACTTCAAGGGCCAGAACTCGGGCCGCTACATCAACATGACCTCCACCTCCGGCCTGATCGGCAATTTCGGCCAGGCCAACTACGCCGCCGCCAAGCTGGGGATCGTGGCGCTGTCCAAGTCGATGGCGCTGGACATGGCCAAGTTCAAGGTCACCTCCAACTGCATCTCGCCCTTCGCCTGGAGCCGCATGATCGGCACCATTCCCGCCGAGACGCCCGACCAGAAGGCGCGCGTGGAGAAATTGAAGAGCATGGAGACCGCCAAGATCGCCCCGCTCGCGGTGTACCTCGCCAGCGACGCCTCGCAGGAGGTCACCGGGCAGATTTTCGCGGTGCGCGCCAACGAGATCTTCCTCATGGGCCAGAGCCGGCCGCTGCGCTCGGTGCACCGTTCGGAAGGCTGGACGCCGGAGAGCATCGGCGAGCAGGCGATCCCCGCGATGCGCGCCCAGTTCTATGCGCTGGATCGCTCGCAGGACGTGTTCTCCTGGGATCCCATATGAGCCTGAGACTGGTCGCCGCGCTGCTCCTCTGCGCGCCGCTGCTGGCCGCTGCGCAGGCCTATCCCGCCAAGCCGGTGCGCGTCGTTGTGCCCCTCGCGGCCGGCGGCACCGGCGACACCCTGGCCCGCGCGGTGGCCGAGGAGATGGCGAAGATCCTCGGCCAGCCCTTCATCGTCGAGAACCGCCCGGGCTCCGGCGGCATCATCGGCACCGAGCAGGTGGCGAAGAGCCCGGCAGACGGCTATACCCTGCTTTCGGTCAGCCCCTCGCACGTCATCAACCCGGTGCTGCGCGGCAAGACCTACGACCCGCTCCGGGACTTCGAGCCGATCACGGTCATCGCCAACACCCACCAGCTCATCGTCGGCCACCCCGCGGTGCCGGCCTCGACCGTGAAAGAACTGGTGGTCTACGCGAAGCGCCATCCCGGCAAGCTCAACTACGGTTCGGCGGGCTCGGGCTCGGCGACCCATCTCAACATGGAACTGTTCAAGTCCATGACCGGGACCTTCATCGTCCACATTCCCTACCGCGGCAGCACCCAGTCGCGCCAGGACCTGCTGGCCGGCGAGGTGCAGCTCTCGGTGGACGGCCTCCTGCCGACCCTGCCGCACATCCGGGTGGGCAAGCTGAAGGCCTTCGGACTGACCAGCAGCCGGCGCTCCAAGGTCGCGCCGGAGATCCCGACGCTCGCCGAGGCCGGCGTCACAGGCTACGCCTCGGACACCTGGTACGCGCTGGCCGCGCCCGCCGGCACGCCCCAGGGCGTCATCGCGGCATTGCATGGCGCTGCGGTGAAGGCGATCAACACGCCCCCGGTGCGCGACCGGCTGGAGAAACAGGGCGCCGAGCTGGTCGGCGGCACGCCCGCCGATTTCCGCAAGCTTCTGGAGACCGAACTCGCGCTCTGGACCAGGGTGGTGAAAGACACAGGGGCGAAGGTGGACTGATGAAACGCCAATCGACGCGTCTTCGCGGGTTGCTGAAAGCCGGCCCGACGCTGTTCGTCCCGGGTTGCTACAACGCCATGAGCGCCCGCGTGATCGAGAACGCGGGCTTCACCGCGGTCTACATGAGCGGCTACGGCACCTCGCTCTCACTGACCGGCCTGCCGGACGCGGGCCTGGTGACCATGAGCGAGGTCATCACCAACGCGCGCTACATCGCCTCGGCGGTCAACGTCCCGGTGATCGCCGACGCGGACAACGGCTACGGCAACGCGCTCAACGTCATCCGGACGGTGCGCGAATTCATCGGCGCCGGGATCGCGGGCATCCACCTCGAGGACCAGGTCAGCCCCAAGCGCTGCGGCCACGTCGCCGGGCGTCTGGTGGTGCCCCTGGAGGAAGCCGTGGGCAAGATGCGCGCCGCGGACGACACCCGCAAGGAACTCGACCCCGATTTCGTGCTCATCGCCCGCACCGATGCGCGGGGCGCCTCGGGCGGCTCGCTCGATGAGGCCATCCGGCGCGCCAATGCGTTGCTCGCCGCTGGCGCGGACCTTGCCTTCGTCGAAGGCCCGACCTCGATGGACGAGGTGAAGCGCGTGTGCGCCGAGGTGAAGGGCCCGGTGTTCTACAACATGACCGGCGTCTCGCCGCGTTTCTCGCTGGAGGAAATGAAGGCGCTCGGCATCGCGCTCACCATCGCACCGGGCGCGCTGCTGCGCGTGTCGCTCGCCGCGATGCACGACCTCGCGGTGCAGATGAAGCAGGAGGGCCCGATCGCCGAGGCGCGCTTCATCGAGCAGTTCGCGAAGCACTCCATGGGCGACCTGCACACCTTCGCCGGCTTCGACCGCATCCGGGCGCTGGAACAGGAGTACCTCGGCGAGGAGGCGATGAAGAAGTACGCCGACTCCGTCGGCCACATGCCGACGCGGAAGTAGGCCGGCGCGAGGCATGGGCCGCACGCTCTACGAGAAAATCTGGGCCGCCCACGAGGTGGCTTCGGGCCCCGGCGGCCGCAGCCTGCTGTACGTGGACCGGCACCTCATCCACGACGGCAGCTTCCACGCCTTCGAGGCGCTGAAGGCCGGCGGCCGCCAGGTGCGCCGCCCGGACGCCTGCTTCGCGACGCCCGACCACTACGTGCCGACGCGCGGCCGCAAGCGGGTGGCGGACATCGCCGACCCCATGGTTCGAGGCAAGATGGAAATGCTCGCGGCCAACACCGCCGCCTCGGGCATCGTCCACTACGGGATGGACGACCCCCGCCAGGGCATCGTCCACGTCATCGGCCCGGAACAGGGCATCACCCAGCCGGGCATCACGCTGGTCTGCGGCGATTCCCACACCTCCACCCACGGCGCCTTCGGCGCCATGGCCTTCGGCATCGGGGCCTCCGAGGTTGCGCATGTGCTCGCCACGCAGACGCTCTGGGCGCGGCGCGCGAAGACCCTGCGGATCACGGTGAACGGCGCCCTGCGCCCCGGCGTGCATTCCAAGGACATCATCCTCGCGGTGATCGCGAAGATCGGCGCCGACGGCGGCGCGGGACACGCGCTGGAGTACGCCGGAGCCGCCATCCGCGCGCTGTCCATGGAGGCGCGGCTCACCATCTGCAACATGTCCATCGAGGCGGGCGCGCGCTGCGGGATGGTCGCGCCCGATGACACCACCTTCCAGTATCTCGAGGGCCGGCCCCAGGCGCCGAAGGGCGCTGACTGGGACCGGGCGCTCGCGCGCTGGCGTGCCCTGCCCTCCGATGCCGACGCCCGCTTCGACCGCGAAGTGGAACTCGATGCCACCGCGCTCGTGCCCATGCTCACCTGGGGCACCAGCCCCGAGGACGCGCTTCCGGTCACCGCCGTCGTCCCAGAGGGCAAGCCCGACGCGCTCAGGTACATGGGACTGCAACCGGGCCAGGCGCTGGAAGGCCTGGCCATGGACCGCGTATTCATCGGCTCCTGCACCAACAGCCGCATCGAGGACCTGCGCATCGCCGCCGCGGTGGTGAAAGGCCGCAAGGCGATGATCCCGGCGATGGTGGTGCCGGGCTCGGGCCTGGTGAAGCAGGCCGCCGAGGCCGAGGGCCTGGACCGGATCTTCCGTGACGCTGGCCTGGAGTGGCTTGCGCCCGGCTGCTCCATGTGCGTCGGCATGAACGGCGACCTGGTGGAAGCCGAGCAGCGCTGCGCCTCCACCTCCAACCGGAATTTCGAAGGCCGCCAGGGCAAGGGCGCGCGCACCCACCTCATGAGCCCGGCCATGGCCGCTGCTGCCGCGGTGACAGGCCGCATCACCGACGTCCGGAAACTGCTGGCGCATTGACGATGGAGCCATTCACCACGCTCGAAGCCGTCGCCGCGCCGCTGGACACCGCCAACGTCGACACCGACCGCATCATCCCGGCGCGATTCCTGCGCCAGCCGCGCTCGGCGGGATACCACAACTGGCTGTTCCACGACCTCCGGGAAGGCGGCGGTTTCGTCCTGGATGATCCTGCCTTCAAGGACGCGAAAATCCTGGTCGCCGCCGAGAACTTCGGCTGCGGCTCCTCGCGCGAAGGCGCAGTGTGGGCGTTGTCGGGCGCGGGCTTCCGCGCCTGGATCGCGCCCTCCTTCGGCGACATCTTCTTCGAGAACTCGTTCAAGAACGGCGTGCTGCCCGTGGTCCTGCCCGCCGCGCGGGTCGCCGCGATCCGCGCGATGCTCGCCGCGAAGCCCGGATCCCGGATCGCCATCGACCTCGCCGCGCAGACCGTCACCCTGCCCGACGGTTCGGCTGAGCGCTTCGACATCGACCCGTTCCGCAGGGAATGCCTGCTGAACGGCTGGGACGAAATCGACCTCACGCTGCAGCACGAGGCCGCGATCGCCGCCCACGAAGCCCGGCAGCGCGTCGAGACGCCGTGGCTGGCGACGCCATGAGCCTGCGCGCGCCCGAGGGCGTTCCCGAATCCCGCGGCCTGAACCTGTTCGAGGCCGATCCCGGCTTCCGCGGCCTGCTGGAACTGCATCTCGAGCCGAAACTCGCGGCGCACCTGATGCCGCATTTCGAGCGCCTGGGCGCGATGGCGGGCGCGGAACTGGACGAACTGGCGCTCGCCGCCGACAAGAATCCGCCGCAGCTGGTCGGGCAGCGGATCGACAAGCACGCATCCTACCGGCGGCTCGAGGAAGTCGCCTTCGGCGAATACGGCCTCGCCGCGATGTCGCATCGCGGCGGCGTGCTGGGCTGGCCCGAACCGCTGCCGCCCATCGCCAAGTACGCCCTGACCTACGTCTACGTGCAGGCCGAATTCGGCGTCTGTTGCCCGCTCTCCATGACCGACGCCCTCACCCGCACCATCCGCAAGTTCGCGGACCCGGCGCTGGTGGCGCGCTACCTGCCCGGCCTCACCTCGCAGGACATGGACGCGCTCACCCAGGGCGCCATGTTCATGACCGAGCAGAAGGCCGGCTCGGACGTGGGCGGCACCGAGACCCGCGCGGTGAAGGACGGCGAGGCCTGGAAGCTCCACGGCGACAAGTGGTTCTGCTCCAACGCCGACGCCGGCCTCGCGCTGGTGCTGGCGAGGCCAGAGGGTGGCGACGGGTCTTCCATCCCGGGTACTCGAGGGCTTTCGCTGTTCCTCATGCCGCGCACCCTGCCCGACGGCTCGCCGAACAAGTACACCATCGTCCGCCTGAAGGAGAAGCTGGGCACGCGCGACATGCCCAGCGGCGAGACCAAGCTGGAGGGCGCCACGGCGTACCTCGTCGGCGATCCCGGGCGCGGCTTCGTGCAGATGGCGGACATGATCAACATGTCGCGCCTGTCCAACGGCATGCGCGCCGCCGGGATGATGCGCCGCGCGTTGACCGAAGCCCTGTTCGTGGCGCGCAACCGTCGGGCCTTCGGCAAGCCCCTGATCGAGCTGCCGCTGATGCGCCAGCAGCTGGTGAAGCTGATGCTGCCCACCGAGGCCGCGCGCAGCATGGTGCTCTACACTGCGCTGCAACTGGCGAAGGCGGACGCCGGCGACGAGGCCGCGCGCCGGCGCGTGCGCCTGCTCACGCCGCTCATCAAGTTCCGCGCCTGCCGCGACGCGCGCAAGGTGACAGGGGATGCCATGGAAGTGCGCGGCGGCGTGGGCTACACCGAGGAATGGTCCGACCCGAGGCTGGTGCGCGACGCGCACCTGGGCTCGATCTGGGAAGGCACCTCCAACATCGTCGCGCTGGACGTGCTGCGCGCGATTCGCAAGGAAGCGTCGCTGGAAGCCCTGTTGCCGGACCTGAACGAGAAGCTCGAGCGCGCGCCGCGCCTGCTGGCGGCACGCCTGGCCGCCTCGCTGGACAAGGCGTCCGAGTTCGCCCACGCAACAGCGACGACGAATCTCGAATCCCATGCCCGCCAGGCCGCGACCGGGTTGTATTACGCCGTCGCCGCCGCGCTGCTGGCCGACGAAGGCACGCGCCTGGGCGAGCGCAGCGACTGCCGCCGGCACCTGCTGGCGCTGCTCGCCTACGTCCATCGCCTTGCGCCGCGCGACCCGTTGCGGAGGGACAGCGCCGGCATCGGCGCGACGATGTCATCCGCCCTGCTGCCGGAAGCACCGGTGGCGCCGCAGGTCCTGGAGAAGTTGCTCCAGGCCATTTCCCACTAGAAAGGGCACCCATGCCCGGCCCACTCTCGCACATTCGCGTCCTCGACCTCTCGCGCGTGCTCGCCGGCCCGTGGGCGGCGCAGAACCTTGGCGACCTCGGCGCCGAGGTGATCAAGGTCGAGCGCCCCGGCGCCGGCGACGACACCCGCGGCTGGGGACCGCCATTCATGAAGGACAAGGACGGCAAGGACACCAGCGAGGCGGCCTACTTCCTGTCGGTGAACCGCAACAAGAAGTCGGTGACGCTGGACATCTCGAAGCCCGAGGGCCAGACCATCGTGCGCGAACTGGCGGCGAAGTGCCAGGTGCTGGTGGAGAACTACAAGGTGGGCGCGCTGAAGAAGTACGGGCTGGACTACGACAGCCTGAGGCAGGTGAACCCGTCCCTCATCTACTGCTCGGTGACCGGCTTCGGCCAGGACGGGCCCTACGCGCCCCGCCCCGGCTATGACTTCATTTTCCAGGGCATGGGCGGGTTGATGTCCATCACCGGCGAGCGCGACGGCCAACCCGGCGCCGGGCCGCAGAAGGTGGGCATCGCCATCACCGATGTCCTCACCGGCATGTACGCCAGCGTCGCCATCCTCGCCGCCATCACCCACCGCGAGCGCACCGGCGAAGGCCAGTACATTGATGCGGCGCTGCTGGACACCATTGTCGCCTTCAATGCCAACCAGATCGTGTCGTACTTCGCCTCCGGCCGGGTGCCGGTGCGCTGGGGCAACGCCCATCCGCAGGTGGTGCCCTACGAGGTGTTCCCCGCCGCCGACGGCCACATCATCCTCGCCATCGGCAACGACGGCCAGTTCGAGCGCTTCTGCGAGGTCGCCGGCTGCGCGGAATTGGCGCAGGAGGCGCGCTTCAAGACCATGTCGCAGCGCATCGTGCATCGCGCCGAACTGATCCCGCTGATTGCGGAAGTGATGCGCACGCGCACCAAGTCCGAATGGATCCAGGTGCTGGAGGCCGCCACCGTGCCCTGCGGGCCGATCAACAACATGAAGGAAGTGTTCGAGGACCCGCAGGTGCAGCACAGGAAGTTGCGAGTTGATATACCCCACCCGCTGGGGGGCGTGGCGCCGGTGGTAGCAAGCCCGCTGCGGTTGTCCAAAACCCCGGTCGAGTACCGCCTCGCGCCGCCGACGCTGGGGCAGCACACCGAGGAGGTCCTCAAGGACCTGCTCGGGAAATCGCAGGCGGATGTCGACAGGCTGAAGTCGCGCGGGATCGTCTAGCCATGCGCGTCCTCGTCATCGACCCGATCGACCCGTCGGGCGAAGCCCACCTGCGCGAACACGCGGAAGTGACTCTGCTCGACGAAGCCTCGCGGGACGAAATCCGTCGCGCGGCACGCAGCGCGGACGCCCTCATCACCCGCAGCCGCGTGCCGGACGACATCTTCGAGGCCGCGCCCAGACTGCGCGCGGCCCTGATCCACGGCACCGGTACCGACCTCGTCTCGCTCGATTCGGCCACCGCGCACGGCGTTGCCGTCGGCCACCTGCCCGGCGGCAACGCGCAGTCGGTGGCCGAGTACTGCGTCATGGCGATCCTGATGCTGGCGCGCAATATCACCACGATCACCTCCGCCCTGCGCAGCGGCCCCTGGGACGCCGCGCGGCGCCTCGGCGCGCACGCGCACGAGATCTCGGGCATGACCGCGGGACTGGTGGGGGTGGGCGGCATCGGCGGGCGCCTGGCGACAATGCTCCACGACGGCTTCGGCATGCGGGTGCTGGGCAACCAGCGCCGCCTGGACCGGCTGCCGCCGGGAGCCGAGCCCGCGGACCTTGACCGGTTGGTGGCGGAGTCGGATGTCATCGTCATCAGCGCCCCGCTGACGCCGCAGACGCATCGCCTGTTCAACGCGGAGCGCCTCGCGCGCATGAAGCCCACGGCCTGGCTCATCAACGTCGGCCGCGGCCCGGTGATCGAGGAGGCGGCGCTGGTGGCGGCGCTGCGCGAGCGGCGCATCGGCGGCGCCATGCTGGATGTGTACGAGCAGTACCGCCTCGAGCCCGGGCATCCGTACTTTTCGCTGGACAACGTCGTCCTCACGCCGCACCTGGCGGGCATGACGCAGGAATCGCGCCGCCGCATGGGCCGGCAGGCCGCCGAGGACACCTTGCGGATGCTGGCCGGCGAGCGCCCCACCCATTTCGTCAATCCCGAGGTCTGGGACCAGTTCACCGCAAGATTCAAAGAGAAACCATGAGCAAAGACCTGAAGATCACCGATATCCAGGCGTTCCCCACCTCGTTCCCGATCCCGCCCGCGAACCGCGTCGCGCTGGGCATCGGCACCGCCATCAAGCGCGACGCGGTGGTGGTGAAGGTCACCACCGCCGGCGGCCTGGTGGGCTGGGGCGAGTCGCACCACGGCCGCGCCCACACCGCGGTGGCGAAGTTGATCGAGACCACGCTGAAGCAGCTGGTGCTCGGCATGGACGCCGCCGACGTGGTCGGGGTGTGGAAGAAAATCTACGACAAGCAACTGGCCAGCCACGGCATGGGCGCGGGCACCTGCCTCGCCATGAGCGGCATCGACTGCGCGCTGTGGGACATCCGCGGGCAGGCGGCCGGGATGCCGCTGTGGAAGCTGCTGGGCGGCGCGCGTCGCCCCGTTCCCGCCTATGCCGGCGGCGTGTCGCTCGGCTTCCAGCCGCCCGCCGAACTGCTGGCGGAGCTGCAGAAGAGCCTGGATGCCGGCTACAAGGCGGTGAAGCTGCGCGTGGGCGATCGCCCGAAGCGCGACCTGGAGCGCATCGCCGCGGTGAGGAAAGCGGTCGGCGACGAGCTGGTCATCCTCACCGACGCCAACATCGGCTACAGCGTGGAGGACGTGCGCCAGGTGATGCCGGGCATGGACGAGCTGAACGTCTCGTGGCTGGAGGAGCCCTTCCCGCCGCACGACCACCGCAGCTACCAGCTGGCGCGGGGCTTCGGCCGCACGCCCCTGGCCGCGGGCGAAAACCACTACACCCGCTACGAATTCAACCGCGTCATCGAGGACGGCAACATCACCATCCTGCAGCCGGACCTGTCCAAGACCGGCGGGCTCACCGAGACGCTGCGCATCGCGGCCATGGCCTCGGCGTACAAGCTGCCGGTGCATCCGCACAGCTCCATGACCGGCCTGAACCACGCCATTTCGATCCATTTCCTGGCTGCCATCGACAACGGAGGCTACTTCGAGGGCGACGTGTCCAAGTCCAACAAGTTCCGCGACGAGCTGTGCTCGCCCGCCTGCGAGTGGGACGGCAAGGGCAACGTCGTGCCGCTCGACAAGCCCGGCCTCGGGGTGGAAGTGGACGAGGCGTTTCTCAAAAGCCATCCCGCCATCGAGGGACCGGGCTATATTTAGGCCCACAAGGAGAACCATGAAAAGACTTCTGCTCGCCGCGGCGCTCTGCGGCGCCTTTGCCGCCACCGCCGCCTACGCCCAAGCCTGGCCCTCCAAGCCCATCCGCTACATCGTCCCGTTCCCGCCGGGGGCGTTCAACGACACGCTGGGCCGGGTCATTTCCGCCGAGCTGTCCAAGACGCTGGGCCAGCCGATGGTGGTGGAGAACCGCCCGGGCGGCAACAGCATCATCGGCACCGAGGCCGCCGCCAGGGCGGCGCCCGATGGCCACACGCTGTTCGGCGCCGCGCTGCCGTTCTCCGTGATCCAGAGCCTGTACAAGACTTCGTTCGACGTCACCAGGGACTTCGCCCCGGTCACGCTCGCGGGCATCTCGGCGAATCTGCTGGTCGCGCATCCGTCGTTTCCCGCCAGCTCTGTCAAGGAGCTGCTGGAGCACGCGCGCCGCAATCCTGGGCGCATCAACTACGGCAGCTCCGGAAACGGCACTTCGGTGCACCTGTCGATGGAGTTGTTCAAGTCCATGACGAAGACCTTCATGGTGCATATCCCCTACAAGGGCAGCGCGCCGGTGGTGACCGACCTGCTCGCGGGGCAGATCGACGTCATGTTCGACAACGTGCCCAATGTCATCGGCCACGTCCGTGCCGGCAAGATGAAGGCGCTCGCCGTGTCCACGGCCACGCGCTCGGCGCTGGCGCCGGATGTGCCGACGGTGGCCGAAGCCGGCGTGCCCGGCTACGAGCTCGCGGTCTGGTTCGGCGTCCTGGCGCCGGCCGGCACGCCGCGCGAGATCATCGGGCGCTTCAACACGGAGATCCTGAAGGTCCTGAATTCCGCCGAGATCCGGGAACGCTTCGGCAAACAGGGTGTGGAGGTCCGGACCTCGACGCCGGAGCAGTTCGGCGAGTTCGTGCGCGCCGAGGTCGGACGCTGGGCCAAGGTGATCAAGGACGCCGGAATCAAGGCAGATTGAACATGAGCAACTCCATGATTTCCGCCGAATCCAGCCACCAGGCCCTGCGCGAAGGCGTGCGCGGGCTGTGCGTGCAGTTCGACTCGGCCTACTGGCAGAAGGTGGACGAGGCGCGCGACTACCCCGAAGCGTTCGTCGATGCGCTCACCACGGCGGGCTGGATGGCGGCGCTCATCCCGGAGGAATTCGGCGGCTCCGGGCTCTCGCTCACCGAAGCCTCCGTGATCATGGAGGAAGTGACGCGCTCCGGCGGCAACGCCGGCTGCTGCCACGGGCAGATGTACAACATGAACACCCTGCTGCGGCACGGGTCGCCCGAGCAGAAGAAGAAGTACCTGCCCCGCATCGCCTCGGGCGAGCTTCGGCTGCAGTCGATGGGCGTCACCGAGCCCACCGCCGGCACCGACACCACGCGCATCAAGACGGTCGCGGTCAAGAAGGGCGACCGTTACGTGGTCAACGGCCAGAAGGTCTGGACCTCGCGCCTGCAGCACTCGGACCTGATGATCCTGCTCGCGCGCACCACGCCGCTGACCGAGGTGAAGAAGAAGTCCGAGGGCATGTCCATCTTCATCGTCGACAAGCGCGAGGCCCTGCACCGCGGCATGACCATGAAGCCGATCCGCAACATGGTGAACCACGAGACCAACGAGGTGTTTTTCGACAATCTCGAGATCCCGGAGGAGAACCTGATCGGCAAGGAAGGCGCAGGGTTCAAGTACATCCTGGACGGCCTCAACGCCGAGCGCATCCTGATCGCCGCCGAGTGCATCGGCGACGGCTACTGGTTCGTCGAGAAGTCCACGCGCTACGCCAAGGAGCGCGTCGTGTTCGACCGCCCCATCGGCCAGAACCAGGGCGTGCAGTTCCCGATCGCCGAGGCCTACATGGAGATCGAGGCCGCCAACCTGATGCGCTACAAGGCGGCGGCGCTGTTCGACCAGAAGAAACATTGCGGCGCCGAGGCCAACATGGCCAAGCACCTGTGCGCCAAGGCCTCGTGGGAAGCGGCCAACGTCTGCATCCAGACCTTCGGCGGCTTCGGCTTCGCCGCGGAGTACGACGTGGAGCGCAAGTTCCGCGAGACGCGGCTGTACCTGGTGGCGCCGATCTCGACGAATTTGATCCTGTCCTACGTCGCCGAGCACGTGCTCGGGCTGCCGCGGTCGTTTTAGGGCCTCTGTAGACCCAGGATGTAACCGATCGGTTACACTACGACGCCTTCGGCGGCCCGAGGTACGCCTTCGCGGCCTCCTCCCAGTGCTCACCGCCGAACTCGCGCGCCGGAATGCCTGTCAGGTCCACGTCCTCCAGGCAGCGCGCGTTCATTGCCACGGCCCTCCCGGTGGCCAGTTTCCCTCACGCTTCTGCCCGTTGCGCAGATCCTCCAGCACTGGCGAAAGGAACGCATGCAGCAGTTGCAGGAACGCCTCAGCCGGCTTCTCTGGAACGTCTATACCTGCCCGGCGTGCGAACGCACTCACCTGCGCCGGGCGCGACGGGTTCTCCCAATACACCGATGTGAGCCCGATCGGGTCCTCGGCAGGGACGGGCGTACGACGGCGCGCAAACGTCCGCCGTACGGCCTCAGTCAGGGTCACACGATCGAACTCGAAGCGGTTGGCGAGATGGTGGATATCGAAGAAATCCTTTATACGGCTGTTGCGGTCGCCGAGCACCACCATGGCCTCGAACTTCTCCGCGACGACGGCCTCGCGCGGATAGGCGAACATCTCCGGAGCCGGGAAATCGAGCAGCACCGGGTAGGTGCAGGTCCACGGGACGGGCCAGACACTGTCACCCAGCCCCATGTCGATCTGCAAAGGCACGCGGGCCTGGCCGCACCGGGCGAGCATCGTGGCGCGAGTGCCGGCGTACTCATCCTCCGCGCGGATCGGTTCGATCTCGATCCGCCTGGCGTCGAAGATGACTCCGTCCGACGGCACCGGCGTGGCGAGGATCGCACGCAGGTCGTCGCGGATCGCGTCAACCGCGCCATCTCCGCGACGCAGCAGGTCGAGGTCACGCGTCGCCCGGTAGGGCCGGTCCGACCAGAGCCGCAGGAGCATCGCACCCTTCAGCACGAAACGGTCGCGATAGTCCGACACGCTGAGGCGGTAAAGGAACCGCTCCAGGCAGTAGCTGGTCAGCAGCGTCTGATGATCGTCGCCGGTTTCCCTTGCCCGGTTGAGCAGGCGCGCGAGGACGGAGGCGGCGAGATTCGCCTTTTCTTTCACGCGATCGCATCCAGGTACGGCTGCATGACGCGCGACACCCGGCAGATGCGGGCAAAGCGCGCCAGATCGTTGGCGCCGCCGCGGTGCTTGCGGCTGAAGTCGCGCAGCGCCTCGACGGCAACGTCGATGCCGACCTTGTTTCGGTACTTGAAGCAGTCGGCGACGGTTTTCGCCGCCGAGTACACGCGTATGACCACACCCTCCGCGCGATGCTCCTCGATGCCCTCGGTCAGAGCGTGACCCGAAAAGCGGGCGACCCGCAGGCGCGGATAGTCGAGCCGTGGACGGCGCGCCTTCTCCGGCAGCGCGATCCAGACCTCGAACGCCGACTGGGTCGTCAGTTCGTGGAACCGCAGGGCCGTGAGCAGGCAGAACACTGCGCCGGGCACACGTTTGGCGACCTGCGCCAGCGTGTTGGTCTCCGTTGGCGCGTGGCGGGACACGACGTAGATGCCCCGCGCCTGCCGGATCACGTGTCCTTCGTTCACCAGACGGGCCAGCTGAGCACGGGAGATGCCCTCTGCCTCGAGTTCCCGCGGGCGTGCGAGGCCCGCCTTCTCGATCAGTCGGAGCGCTTGGTCTTTGCGGTTGGCTGGCATAGAGGAGAATGATACGAAACGTCGGGGGTTATGCGCAACCCCCGACGCTCCGCAACACCCGCTCTACGCCCAAAATGTGCACGATCGTACACATTTGGCCCTCTCCTACTATATCTACACCTGCGTAACCTCAGTGACCCATAAGCAACACATCGAATGTTATCTCTGCTCTAGCCAACCAACTTACCCATTGGTCTCGCCACCCCCTAGCGATACACGTTCCTGCACCTCGTCTCCCGCAACCCGAACGCCGCCCCCACCCCCACCAACGCTACAAACGCCAGCAACCCCGCCGCCCGGCAATACGCCTCCAGCTTCGACACATCCGTAGAAGCGTCCAGGATCCACCCCACCGCCGGCTGCAGCAGCGCGGTTCCCAGGAATCCCCCGGTGTTCACGAAACTGGTCGCCGTCCCCGCGAGCGCAGGCGGATTGACCTCCTTGCCGATCGCCCAGCACAGGATCGAGCAGGCCATGGTCGCCCCGACCAGCGCGAACAGGGCCAGCGACGCGGCCAAGGGCAGCTTCCATCCCAGTACTACCGGCACCCAGCACGCGAGGTACAACAGCGTCAGGCCGCGGACGAAGGGCCGGCGCAGCCCCGTGCGGTCCGACAGCGTGCCGATCACCGGCGCGAAGACGGCGAAGCCGAGGATCATCACGGTGACGTGCAGGGTCGCGTCGGAGCGTGAGTGGCCCAGGCCGTCGGTGAGGTAAGGCACCGCCCACAGGCCGGCGAAGGTCATGTAGGAGCCGAGGATGCCGAAGTGCATCAGGAACGCGAGCCAGGTCTGGGGATTGCGCGCCACGACGCCGATGCCCTCGGCCCAGCCGGCGCGGCGGGCGGGCGAACCGCCCAAGGCTTCCCCGGGCGGCGCGTCCTGCACCCAGAACCACAGCGCCGCGGCGAGCGCGATCGAAGCCATGCCGATGCCGGCAAACACGCTGCTCCAGGACACGTGCTGCACCGCCCAGGCGAGCGGCCAGGCGCCCAGCACCGCGCCTAGGTTGCCCAGCAACTGCAGCACGCCCACCCAGGTGCCGAACTCGTTGTCGCGGAACCAGTTGGCGATGAGCTTGAGCACCGAGACGAACACGACCGCGACGCCGAAGCCCACCAGCCCCCGCCCCGTGAGCAGCCATGCGGCGCTGGGGGCGTAGGCGAACAGCAGCGACCCGACGCCGGCGACCAGCATCCCGCCGGTGAACAACTTGCGGGGCCCGATGGTGTCGGCCAGAACCCCCGAAGGCAACTGCATCAGGGCGTAGGGGTAGAAGTAGAGCGCGGCGACGAAGCCCAGCGTGGTGGCGCTCAACTGGTAGGCCTCGCGCAGGTCTGCGGCGATCGCACCCGGTGCGACGCGGTGGAAGAACGCGAACATGAAGCCCGCGGTACCCAGCGCGAACGCGAGCAGCCGTATGCGCCGCAACTGCGGCGACAGCGCCGCGCTCAACCCATCACCCGCAGCGCGCCGGGCAGGATCTCGATCGCGACCCGCTTCGCGGGCCGCAGCGGCAGCTCGCCGTCCAGCTCCATGTCCAGCGGCTCGCTGGCCTCGATCAGGATGCGCTTCGCGCGCGCGAAGCGGATGCGCGGGTGCCCCGCATGGCGCCCGAGCATGATGAGCGGGACGAGCCCGAGGATCCCGAGCCGCCCCACCGCATCCACCATCAGCAGGTCCAGCAGCCCGTCATCGCCCTTCGCTTCCGGCGTGACCCGAAAGCTGCCGCCGAAGCTCACGCCGTTCATCACCGCGGTCATGGCGGTGCGCAGGCGCGCGGGCGGCGCGTCGTCCAGGCGGATGCGGACGTTCAGCTTCGGGTAGCGGACCATGGTGAGCACCAGCGCGCCGAGGTAGGCGCCGAGTCCGGTCAGGAACGGCGGCACGCGGGAGATGTTGCGCGCCCCGTGCGCGCCGAAGCCGATGTCCATGCCGTTGATGAAGAAGCGGGAGCCCTCGGCATCGACGCGGCCGACGTCGTAGGGCCGCATTCTTCCCGCCGCGAGCCGCGCGACAGGATCACCAGGCGCCATCATCTTGTTGAAATCGTCGCCGCTGCCGCAGGGCAGCACACCGAGCGCCGCCGGGGCGCCGGCGCGCATCAGGCCGTTGGCCACCTCGTGCACGGTGCCGTCGCCGCCCACGGCGACCACGCAGCCGTATTCCGTTGCCCGCGCTTCGGCGAACGCAAGCGCGTCACCGGCCTTGGCCGTCACGACCTCGTCGAAATCAAGCTGGGCGGCGGCGAGTTGTGCCGCGAACTGAGGCCAGAGCCTGAGGGCGCGGCCGCGCCCGGCCGCGGGATTGCGGATCAGGAGGTACCGCAGCTACTTCTTCCAGGAAGGATCGCGCTTCTCGATGAAGGCGTTCATGCCTTCCCGCCCTTCCGGATGCGCGAAATCCGACGAGATGACCTTGCCCGCGAGCGAGTAGGCCTGCTCCAGGTTCATGTCCATCTGCTGGTAGAAGCCGCGCTTGCCGGCGGCGACGGTGGCCGGCGGCTTGGCGACCAGCTTCGCCGCCAGTTCATCCACCGCGGCATCGAGCTCCGCGGCCGGGACGATGCGGTTGACCAGGCCCCATTCCATGGCGCGCTGGGCGCTGATCGGGTCACCGGTAAGGAGCATCTCCATGGCGTGCTTGCGCTGCAGGTTACGGCCGATGGCGACCCCGGGCGTGGAGCAGAAGAACCCCCAGCTCACGCCGGAGGTGACGAACTTCGCCGTGTCCACGGCCACGGCGAGGTCGCACTGCGCCACCAGCTGGCATCCGGCGGCGGCGGCGGCGCCCTGCACCTTCGCGATCACCGGCTGCGGCAGCTTCGGGATCGTGGCCATCATGCGGCTGCATTGCTCGAACAGCGCCACGATCTTCGGCTGCTCGCCGAGCGCCTTGATTTCCTTCAGGTCGTGACCGGCGCAGAAGCCCTTGCCGGTGCCGGTGAGCACGACCACGCGGATGGACTTGTCCCCGGCGATGGCATCGAACGCGCCCTGCAGCGCAGAGAGCATCTCCGAGGTGAGCAGGTTCATCTGCTGCGGCCGGTTCAGCGTCAGCGTGGCGACGCCGTCTCGGTCCTCGCGCAGCAGGACGGGGCCTTCGGTCTTGGGAACGGCGCTCATGTGTGTCTCCTACGCATCGATCGCGCTCGCGGACTTCGCCTTCTCGCGCAGCACGAATTTCTGGATCTTGCCGGTCGAGGTCTTCGGCAGCTCGCCGAAGGCCACCGCCCTGGGCGCCTTGAAGCGCGCCAGGTGCTCCCGGCAGAAGGCGATGATCTCTGCCTCGGTCACACTGGCCCCGGGTTTCAATTCGACGAAGGCATAGGGCGTCTCGCCCCATTTCGCGTCGGGCTTGGCCACCACCGCGGCGGCCAATACCGACGGATGCCGGTAGAGCACATCTTCAACCTCGAGGGACGAAATGTTCTCGCCGCCCGAGATGATGATGTCCTTGGAACGGTCCTTGATCTTGATGTAGCCGTCGGCTTGCATCACCGCGAGGTCGCCGGAATGGAACCAGCCGCCGGCGAAGGCCTTCTGCGTGGAGGCCGGGTTCTTCAGGTAGCCCTTCATGGTGATGTTGCCGCGGAACATGATCTCGCCCATGGTCTCGCCGTCGGCGGGCACCGGCTGCATGGTCTCCGGATCCATGACGGTGAGGCCCTCCTCCATCAGGTAGCGCACGCCCTGGCGGCCATTGAGGCGCGTGCGCTCGGCGATGTCCACCGCGTTCCATTCCTCGTGCTTGGCGCAGACCGTGGCCGGGCCGTAGACCTCGGTGAGGCCGTAGACGTGCGTGATGTCGAATCCGAGGCGCTCCATGCCCTCGATCATCGCCGCGGGCGGCGCGGCGGCGGCCACCATGCCGCTCACCTTGTGCGTGATGCCCTGCTTCAGTTCGTCCGGGGCGTTGATGAGCGTCGAATGGACGATGGGCGCGCCGCAGTAGTGCGACACCTTGTGCTCGCGGATGGCCTCGAAAATGGCCTTCGCCTCCACCCGGCGCAGGCACACATTCGTCCCCGCATTGGCGGCCATGGTCCAGGGAAAGCACCAGCCGTTGCAGTGGAACATCGGCAGTGTCCACAGGTACACCGCGTGCTGCGGCATGCTCCAGGTGACGATGTTGCACACCGCGTTCAGGTACGCGCCGCGGTGGTGGTAGACCACGCCCTTGGGGTCGCCGGTGGTGCCGGAGGTGTAGTTGAGCGAGATGGCATCCCATTCGTCGTCCGGGATCTTCCAGGCGAAGGACGGGTCTCCCGCGGCGATGAACTTCTCGTAGTCGGTGTCGCCGACCCGCTTGCCGTCGCCGGCGTACTCACTGTCGTCCACGTCCACCACGAAGGGCTTGCGCTTCACCAGCTTCAGCGCCTTCTCGATGGTGGGCGAGAACTCGCGATCGGTGATGAGCAGCTTCGCCTCGCCGTGGTCCAGCATGAAGGCGATGGCCTCGGCGTCCAGGCGCGTGTTGAGCGTGTTGAGCACCGCCCCGGCCATGGGCACGCCGAAATGGCACTCGTACATCTCGGGCGTATTCGCCAGCATCGCGGCCACGGTGTCGCCCTTGCCCAGTCCGCGTTGCGCCAGCGCCGAGGCTAAGCGGCGGCAGCGGGCGTAGGTTTCCTGCCAGGTGTAGCGGCGCCGGCCGTGGATGACGGAGGTGCGCTTCGGGTACACGTACGCGGCGCGCTCGAGGAAACCCAGCGGCGTCAAAGGGGCGTGGTTCGCCGGATTCTTCGGCAGGTCCCGCTCGTAGGGATTGGCGTTCACGGTCATGATCGGGTAAGTATAAAGCCGCCATGGAACACAACATCGCCCTCGTCACCACCCTCGCCGCTGCCTTCGGCCTGGCGCTCGCGTTCGGCTTCATCGCCGCGCGCCTGAAGGTTCCCGCGCTGGTGGGCTACCTGGTGGCGGGCATCGTCATCGGGCCCTTCACCCCGGGCTTCGTGGCCGACGTCGGCCTGTCGCAGCAGCTGGCCGAGATCGGCGTCATGCTGCTCATGTTCGGCGTCGGGCTGCACTTCTCCCTGCAGGACCTGCTCTCGGTGCGGCGCATCGCGCTGCCCGGCGCCGTGGTACAGATCGCGGTGGCCACCGCCATGGGTGCCGGCCTGGCCTGGTTCTGGGGCTGGAGCCTGATGGCGGGCCTGGTGTTCGGCCTCGCGCTGTCGGTGGCAAGCACCGTGGTGCTGTTGCGCGCGCTGGAGTCGCGCGGCGTGCTGGAGACGGTGAACGGCCGCATCGCGGTGGGCTGGCTGGTGGTGGAAGACCTCGCCATGGTGCTGGTGCTGGTGCTGCTGCCGCCGGTGGCCGCGGCGATCGCCGAGGGCGCCGGCGCCGGCGGCCGCGTGACCGGCGGCGAATTGCTGGCCACCCTGGGCCTGACGCTGGGCAAGGTGTCGCTGTTCATCGCCCTGATGCTGGTGGTCGGCAAGCGCCTCTTTCCCTGGCTGCTGTGGCAGGTGGCGAAGACCGGTTCGCGCGAGCTGTTCACGCTTTGCGTCATCGCCGCGGCGATCGGCATCGCCTACGGCTCGGCCATGCTGTTCGGCGTCTCCTTCGCCCTGGGCGCGTTCTTCGCCGGCATGGTGCTGCGCGAATCCGAGTTGAGCCACCGCGCCGCCGACGAATCGCTGCCGCTGCGCGACGCCTTCTCGGTGCTGTTCTTCGTCTCCGTCGGCATGCTGTTCGACCCCTCCATGCTGCTGGAGCAGCCGCTTCGCGTGCTGGCGGTGGTCGCCATCGTCATCGTCGGCAAGACGGTCGCCGCCTTCCTCATCGTGATCGCCTTCCGCTACCCGCTCAACACCGCGCTCACCGTCTCGGCGAGCCTGGCCCAGATCGGCGAGTTCTCCTTCATCCTGGTTGGCCTGGGCGTGGTCCTGGGCGTGTTGCCGCCCGAGGGTCAGAGCCTGGTGCTCGCCGCGGCGCTGATCTCCATCGCCCTCAACCCGCTGGTGTTCAGCCTGGTCGAGCCGGCGCAGCGCTGGATCCGCGCGCGCTCGAAGCTGGCGCGCGCCATGGAGCAGCCGGACGACCCGCTGGGGCAACTGCCGGCGAGCGTGAGCCACGAATCGCTCGCGGGCCACGTCCTGCTGGTGGGCTACGGCCGCGTCGGCCGGCGCATCGGCGAGGGCCTGATGGCCCAGGGCCTCAAGGTCACCGTCGCCGAGGAGAGCCGCGACGTGGTGGAGAAGCTGCGCGCCCGGGGCATACCGGCGGTGTCGGGCGACGCCGCGGTGCCCGCGGTCCTCATCCAGGCCCACGTCGCAATCGCGCGCATGCTGGTCATCGCGATCCCGGATCCGGTCCGGGCACGCAAAATGATCGAGACCGCGCGCATGCTGAACCCGTCCATCGAGACGGTGGTACGGGTGCACGACGACGAGGAGGCGGAACTGTTCCGCAGGGAAGGCGCGGGCGCGGTGTTCATGGGTGAGCACGAGCTGGCGGCGGGCATGACCCGCCACATTCTGGAAAAACTGAAGCGCTAGGTTTCCAGCTTGCGCCAGAGGCTGAATCCGCCCTTGGCCGCCTTGTCCAGCGCGTCCAGGTAGGCCTGGTGCGCGACCTCTTCTTCCTTGCTCGCCTTCAGCACCTTGAGCTTGGAGGAATCCACCCGCGCCACCGCGGCGGCGGCTTCGGCCGGGGTGTCCAGCTCGATGACGAAACTCTCCTGCCCCCGCGTCATCGCCAGGTACACGTCCGCCAGCAGGCGCGCGTCCAGCTGCGCGCCGTGCAGCGTGCGATGCGCGTTGTCGATGGCGTAGCGCTCGCACAGGGCGTCCAGCGAGTTGCGCTTGCCCGGGTGCAGCTCGCGCGCCATGGCGAGCGTGTCCACGACGCCCGAGACATGGGCCTTCAACGCGCCCAGCCCGGCGCGCTTCAGTTCCGCGTCGAGGAAGCCGATATCGAAGTCGGCGTTGTG
>JALHLN010000016.1 GCA_022844545.1 Burkholderiales bacterium
TCGCTGGGCGCGATCCAGAACATGAGCCGCGACTGGGTGATCGACAAGCTCACCGTCGGCATCACCTACGACAGCGACCTCGACAAGGCGAAGAAGCTCATCAAGCGCATCGGCCAGGAACTGGCCGCCGACCCGGAGCTCGGCCGCCATTTCCTCGAGCCGCTCAAGATGCAGGGCGTGGAGGCCTTCGGCGACTTCGCGATCCAGATCCGGATGAAGATGAAGACGCTGCCGGGCGAGCAGTTCGTGATCCGCCGCAAGGCCCTGGCCATGATCAAGAAGGCCTTCGACGCCAACGGCATCCGCTTCGCCTTCCCGACGGTCCAGCTCGCCGGCGGCGCCGAGCCGGGTCCGGCGGCCGCCGCCGCGGCCCAGCAGATGCTCGCGCGCGAGGCGCCGCCCGCAGCCTAGAGCGCGCCCGCGCGCTGCACCACCGCGTGCAGCAGCACGTTGCACCCCGCCGCGATGTCCTCGGCCCGCGCGTTCTCGATCTCGTTGTGGCTGATGCCGCCCTCGCAGGGCACGAACACCATGGCGGTGGGCGCGATGCGCGCCATGTAGACCGCGTCGTGCGCGGCGCCGCTGACGATGTCGCGGTGCGAATAGCCGAAGCCCTTCGCGCCCTCGCGCACGCTCGCCACCAGCTCGGGCGCGAACTCGCTGGGCGGGAAGTAGACCACTTCGTCCAGCTTCGCCTCGACCCGGCATTCGGCGGCGATGCGCGCCAAGCAGCGCTTCAGCTCCTCCACCATGGCCGTGAGGGTCGCGTCCTTCGCGTTGCGCAGGTCCACCGTCATGCGCACTTCGCCCGGCACCACGTTGCGCGAGTTGGGCTTCACCTGCATGAAGCCGACCGTGCCGCGGGCGTAGTCCGGGAACGTGGTGGCGATCCGGTTCACTTCCACCACGAGCCGGCTTGCGGCCAGCAGCGCGTCCTTGCGCGTCTCCATCGGCGTCGGCCCGGCGTGGGAGTCCTGCCCGGTGATGGCAAGGTCGAACCAGCGCTGGCCCAGCGCGCCCAGCACCACGCCGATGGTGGTCTTCGTGTGCTCCAGCACCGGGCCCTGCTCGATGTGGGTCTCGAAGTACGCCCCCAGTTTGTGCGGTGCCGCGGGCCCGGCATAGCCGGTGGCGGCGAGCGCCTCGCGCACGCTGACGCCCTCGACGTCCTTCTGCGCCAGCGCATACTCCAGCTCGTAGACTCCGGCGTAGACGCCCGAGCCCATCATGGTGGGCACGAAGCGCGAACCCTCCTCGTTGGTCCAGGCCGCGACCTCGACCGGGGCGCGGGTCCTGACGCCGGCGTCGTTGAGCGTGCGCACCACCTCCAGCCCGGCCATGACGCCGTAGGCGCCGTCGAACTTGCCCCCGGAGGGCTGCGAGTCCAGGTGACTGCCCATCGCCACCGGCAGCGCGGCGGGGTCCGTGCCGGCGCGGCGGCCGAAGATGTTGCCGATGCGGTCGACCTCGACCGCCAGGCCCGCCTCCCGGCACCAGGCGACGAACTGGTCGCGCCCGCGCCGGTCCTCCTCGGTCAGCGTGATGCGGCGCACACCGCCCTTCGGGGTGGCGCCGATCCGGGCCAGGTCCATGAGGGACTGCCAGAGGCGGTCGGCGTCGATGGTCAGCATGACAGGGCCGCACTTTACACCGTCATGGATTGACGCAAAGCGCCCGGCGTGCACTATCATGGTGCCGCAGGAAATTCGACGCACCACCGTACTGCAATTCGCCTGCCGGCCACTAGCGCGCCCGCGCCCCAGTGAGACGGCATGGCCCTTGCTTGCAGGGAAGCTTGATTCATACCGTTGCCCAAAGGGAGTGATGAACATGAAACTGCACAAGCTGGTTGCCGCCGCCGCCGTCGCGCTGGCGTTTCCGCTCGCCGTCCATGCGCAGGGGACCCTGCGTATCGCCATGACCGCCGCCGACATCCCCAAGACCACCGGGCAGCCGGACCAGGGATTCGAGGGCAATCGCTTCACCGGGATTCCGCTGTTCGACGCGCTCACGCACTGGGACCTGTCCTCGGCCGACAAGCCCAGCGTGCTGATTCCCGGCCTCGCCACCTCCTGGAAGGTGGACGACAAGGACAAGACCAAGTGGACCTTCGTGCTGCGCAAGGGCGTCAAGTTCCACGACGGCAGCGACCTCAAGGCCGACGCCATCGTCTGGAACGTGGAGAAAGTACTCAAGAAGGACGCACGGCACTTCGCGCCGGACCAGATCGGCGTCACCGTGTCGCGCATGCCGAACCTGGTGTCGGCGCGCAGGATCGATGACTACACCGTCGAGCTCACCACCAAGGAGCCCGACAGCTTCCTGCCGATCAACCTCACCAACCTGTTCATCGCCTCGCCGGCCCACTGGCAGAAGAAATGGGACGCGCTGGGCAGCGTGTCCGACCCCGCGGAGCGCGCCAAGCAGGCCTGGGCCGCGTTCGCCGCCGACGCCTCGGGTTCGGGCCCCTTCAAGATGGCCCGCTTCACGCCGCGCGAGCGCGTGGAGTACGTGAAGAACGAGGCCTACTGGGATCCGAAGCGCAAGACCCGGCTCGACCGGGTCGTGCTGCTGCCGATGCCGGAGGCGAGCGCCCGCACCGCCGCGCTGCTTTCCGGACAGGTGGACTGGATCGAGAACCCGGCGCCCGATGCCGTGCCGCAGATCAGGCAGAAGGGCTTCGTCATCACCGCCAACGCGCAGCCGCACGTCTGGCCCTGGCAGTTCTCGTTCGTCGAGGGCTCGCCCTGGCTCGACCGGCGCGTGCGCCACGCCGCCAACCTGTGCGTCAACCGCGCCGACCTGAAGCAGGCCCTGGGCGGCCTGATGGAGATTCCCAAGGGCACGGTGCCGCCGGGCCATCCGTGGTGGGGCAATCCCAAGTTCGAGATCAAGTACGACCTCAAGGCGGCGCAGAAACTGATGGCCGACGCCGGCTACGGTCCGAACAAGCGCCTCAAGGTGAAGACCATCACCTCGGCCTCGGGCTCGGGCCAGATGCAGCCGGTGCCGATGAACGAGTTCCTGCAGCAGGCCCTGCGGGCGTGCTACTTCGACGTCGAGCTGGAGGTGATCGAGTGGAACGCGCTGTTCACCAACTGGCGCGAGGGCGCGAAGGACCCGAAGGCCCGCGGCGCGCACGCCACCAACGTGACCTTCGCGGCGATGGACCCGTTCTTCGCCATGGTGCGCTTCACCTCCTCGAAGACGGTGCCGCCGGTGTCGAACAACTGGGGCTACTTCATCAACCCGGAGTTCGACGACCTGATCGCCAAGGCGCGCAACACCTTCGACGACAAGGGCCGCGACGCGGCGCTGGCGCGCCTGCATGCGCGCATCGTCGAGGAGGCGCCGTTCCTCTGGGTGGCGCATGACGTCGGCCCCCGCGCGATGAGCGCGAAGGTGAAGGGCGTGGTGCAGCCCAAGAGCTGGTTCATCGACCTCGCGCCGGTGACGGTGCAGTAAGGCGGTGCGCGAGCGGCGCGGCGCGGCCGATGGATTCCATCGGGTCTCGCCGCGTCGTCTCCGGCTTCGGGCCCCAGCGCTCGAAGCGTCTGGATTGACCAGCAGCACTTTCATGCCGGCGGCGGGGTATTCCAGCCGCGAGCCCGGCGTCCTCATCTGGAAATAAGCGGGAGCCCTATGCAACGACTTGATCGCCGTGATTTCCTAGCTGGCGGCGCCGCGCTCGGCGCCGGCGCGCTGCTCGACCCGTCGCTCGCCTGGGCCCAGGGGTCGGGCACGCTGCGCGTCGCCATGACGGCCGCCGACATTCCGGTCCCCAACGGGCAGACCGACCAGGGCGCCGAGGGGATGCGCTTCGTCGGCTACACGCTGTTCGACAGCCTGGTACTTTGGGACCTCTCTTCGGCAACGCAACCGTCCCGGCTAACGCCCGGACTGGCCACCAGTTGGAACGTGGATCCAGCGAATCCTGCGCGCTGGATCTTCAAGCTGCGCGAGGGCGTCCGGTTCCACGACGGCTCGCCGTTCGATGCCGGCGTCGCGGTCTGGAACTTCGACAAGCTGCTCAAGGAAGACGCGCCGCAGTTCGACCGGCGGCAAGCGGCCCAGGGGCGCAGCCGTATTCCTGCGGTGAAAAGCTATCGCGCGATCGACCCGATGACCCTGGAGATCGTGACCGCCGCGCCGGACGCGCTGCTGCCTTACGGAGTCGCCTGGATCGTCATGTCGAGCCGGGCGCGCTGGGAGGAAGCCGGGCGCACCTGGGAGGGGTTCGTTGCGCGCCCTTCGGGAACCGGTCCATGGCGCTTTGATCGCATGGTGCCGCGGGAGCGGCTCGAACTGGTGCGAAATCCGGGCTACTGGAACAAGGCGCGGGTGCCGAAGGCCGAGCGCCTGATCCTGGTGCCGATGCCGGAAGCGACGACGCGGGTCGCGGCGCTGCGCTCGGGCACGACGGACTGGATCGAGGCCCCGCCGCCGGACGCGCTCGACTCCCTGCGCAAGGCCGGCATGCAGATCGTCACCAACGTCTACCCGCACAACTGGCCCTGGCACTTCAGCCGCGTCGAGGGCAGCCCCTGGAACGACCTGCGCGTGCGACGCGCCGCCAACCTCGCGATCGACCGAGAGGGCATGAAGTCGCTCCTTGGCGGCATGATGATCCCGGCCAAGGGGATGGTGCCGACCACCAGCCAGTGGTTCGGAAAACCCTCGTTCGACGTGCGCTACGATCCCGCCGCCGCGGCGAAGCTGCTCGGCGAGGCCGGGTATTCCAGGGCGAAGCCGCTGACCGTGAAGGCGATCATTTCGCCCTCCGGATCGGGACAAATGCAGCCGCTGCCGATGAACGAGATGATCCAGCAGAATCTGGCGCAGATCGGCATCCGGGTCGAGTTCGAGGTGATGGAGTGGAACGTGCTGCTTGCGTCCTGGCGCGCCGGCGCGAAGGACCCGTCCTCGCGCGGCGCCCACTCCACCAACAGCTCTTACTTCAGCCAGGACCCGTTCACAGCGCTCATTCGCCATCTCGATTCGAGCCTGTTTCCGCCGAAAGGGACCAACTGGGGCTACTACGCCGACGCGGAGATGGATCGCCTCTTCGGCGCCATCCGCACCGCGTTCGATCCGATGGCGCAGGAGACCGCGGTGCAACGAGCGCACGAGAAGATCGTGAACGACGCCCTGTTCCTGTTTGTCGCCCACGACGTCAATCCACGCGCGCTGGCGCCGCGAGTGAAGGGCTTTGTCCAGGCGCAGAACTGGTTCCAGGACCTGGCCCCGGTGACCGTCGGCTAGCGTCAGCGCCGCCCACCTGCGAGTTGCCATGCTGGCCTACGCCATCAAGCGCACCCTGTTCACCCTGCCCATCATGCTCGGGGTGTCCCTGGTGTGCTTCGCGCTGGTGCACCTCGCCCCGGGCGACCCGCTGGTCTCGGTGCTGCCGCCGGACGCCTCGCAGGCCATCAAGGAGCAGATGATGGCGCTGTACGGCTTCGACCGGCCGTACCACGAGCAGTTTGCGCGCTGGCTGGCGCGCGTGGCGCAGGGCGACCTGGGCACCTCCATCCGCACCGGGCGCCCGGTTTCGCTGGAGGTCGGCAAGGCCGTGGGCAACACGCTCATGATCGCCACGCTCGCCACCCTCATCGGCTTCGTGCTGGGCACGCTGTTCGGCTTCGTCGCCGGCTACTTCCGCGACTCCTGGCTGGACAAGGCCGCCTCGGCGGCCGCGGTGTTCGGCGTCTCGGTGCCGCACTACTGGCTGGGCATGATCCTGGTGATCATCTTCGCGGTGCAGCTGGGCTGGCTGCCGCCCACCGGCGCCGGCCCGGGCGGCTCCGAAGCCTGGGTCTGGGACTGGGTGCATGTGCAGCACCTGATCCTGCCCGCGGTGACCATGTCGGTGATCCCGATGGGCATCATCGCGCGCACGGTGCGCGCCCTGGTGGCGGAGATCCTGTCGCAGGAGTTCGTCGCCGGCCTGCGCGCCAAAGGACTGTCCGAGTTCGGCGTGTTCCGCCATGTGGTGAAGAACGCCGCCCCGACCGCGCTCGCGGTGATGGGCATCCAGCTGGGTTACCTGCTCGGCGGCTCGATCCTGATCGAGACGGTGTTCTCCTGGCCCGGCAGCGGGCTGCTGCTCAACGACGCCATCTTCCAGCGCGACCTGCCCCTGCTGCAGGGCACGATCCTCGTGCTGGCGCTGTTCTTCGTCGTGCTCAACCTTGCGGTGGACGTGATGCAGACCACCCTCGACCCGCGGATCCAGCGCGCATGAGGGCGGCGACGGCCGAGGCCTTCGTCCGCTCGCCGGGCTACTGGGTCACCGTGCTGCGGCGCTTCGCGCGCGACCCGGTCGCAGTGGGCGCGGCGATGGTGGTGCTCGGTCTCATCCTGATGGCGGTATTCGCGCCCTGGCTCGCGCCGCAGGACCCGCTGCAGGGCATGACGCTCAAGCGCCTGCGGCCGCCCGGGACCGATGGCCATCCGCTGGGCACCGACGAACTGGGCCGCGACATGCTCTCGCGCCTGATCCACGGCGCCCGCATCTCGCTCTTCATGGGCATCGTCCCGGTGTTCACCGCGCTGGTTGCCGGCGCCGCCATCGGCATCGTCGCCGGCTACGCCGGGGGCTGGACCAACACCGTGCTGATGCGCACCATGGACGTGTTCTTCGCCTTCCCCTCGGTGCTGCTGGCGGTGGCGCTGGCCGGCGCCCTCGGGCCCGGCATCCTCAACAGCATCATCGCGCTCACGCTGGTGTTCGTGCCGCCGATCGCGCGGGTGGCCGAGAGCGTCACCACCGGCGTGCGCTCGCGCGACTACGTCGAGGCGGCCAAGGCGAGCGGCGCCGGCGCGCTCACCATCATCCGCAAGCACGTCCTCGGAAACGTCCTGGGGCCGATCTTCGTCTACGCCATGAGCCTGATCGCGGTCTGCATGATCCTCGCCTCGGGCCTGTCCTTCCTCGGCCTGGGCGTGAAGCCGCCGATGCCGGACTGGGGGCTGATGCTGAACACGCTGCGCACCGCGATCTACACCCAGCCGCTGCTGTGCGCGCTTCCGGGGGTGATGATCTTCATCACCTCGATTTCCTTCAACATCATGACCGACGGGCTGCGCTCGGCGATGGACATCAAGGCCTAGGCATGGCGGCGCTGCTCGAAGTCCGCGGCCTGGTGAAGAACTTCCCGGTGAGGACGGACCTGTTCGGCCGCGTGAAGAGCTTCGTCTCCGCAGTGGACGAGGTGGATTTCGACCTGCACGAGGGCGAGACCCTGGGCGTGGTGGGTGAATCCGGCTGCGGCAAGTCCACCACCGCGCGACTGCTGCTGCACCTCATCGAGCCGACGGCGGGGACGATCCGCTTCGAGGGCCGCACGGTGGGCACCGCGGAGCTGCCATGGAAGGCGTTCCGCCGCCAGGTCCAGATGGTGTTCCAGGACAGCTACGCCTCGCTCAATCCGCGGCTGACCGTTGCGGAGTCCATCGCCTTCGGGCCCATGGTGCACGGCTTGTCGCGCCGCGAGGCCGAGGCACGCGCCAATGCGCTGCTGGAACGGGTGGGACTGGAGCCCAACCGCATTGCCGGGCGCTTCACCCACGAGCTCTCCGGCGGGCAGCGCCAGCGCGTGAACATCGCGCGCGCCCTCGCGCTGCATCCCCGCGTCCTGGTGCTGGACGAGGCGGTGTCGGCGCTGGACAAGTCGGTGGAGGCTCAGGTGCTGAACCTGCTGCTCGACCTGAAGGAGGAGTTCCGGCTGACCTACCTGTTCATCAGCCACGACCTCGAGGTGGTGCGCTTCATGGCCACGCGCGTGCTGGTGATGTACCTCGGGCGCGTCGCCGAGCTGGGCCCCACCGAGGCGCTGTACACCGGCAGCCGCCATCCCTACACCACCGCCCTGCTGGGCTCGCTGCTGTCCATGGACCCGGACCGGCGCACCGATGCCGCACCGATCTCCGGGGATCCGCCCAACCCGATCGACCCGCCGGCCGGTTGCCGCTTCCACACCCGGTGCGCCAGCGCCGAGCCGGTCTGCGCCGCCCGCCATCCGGCGCTGACCGTGCTGGGCGGCGGCCATGCGGTTGCCTGCCACATGAGCGAACCGGGTTCCGGCCACAGCCGCGCCGCGGGCAGGGCCGCATGAGGACTCCCGCATGAGGATTACCGCATGAGCGCGACCGCGGAGGGGCCGGTGCTCGACATCCGCGGCCTGCGCGTCACCTTCACCGGCGGCGCACGGCCGGTGCGCGCGGTGGACGACGTCAGCCTCGCCATCGCGCGCGGCGAGGTGGTGGCGCTGCTGGGGGAATCGGGCTCGGGCAAGAGCGTGACGCTGCGCTCGGTCCTGCGTCTGCACCCGCCGCGCAAGACGCGGATCGAGGGCACGATTCGCGTCGATGGCACCGACGTCATGACGCTGGAGGGCGCCGCGCTCGCCGCGTTCCGCGGCAAGGGCGCCTCCATGATCTTCCAGGAACCGATGCTGGCGCTCGACCCGGTGTACTCCGTCGGCGACCAGATCGTCGAGGCGATCCTGCGCCACGAGCGCATGTCGCGCGCGCAGGCCCGCCAGCGTGCGCTGGAGTGGTTCGAGCATGTGCGCATCCCCAGCCCGGAACGCCGGCTGGAGGCCTATCCGCACGAGATGTCCGGCGGCATGCGCCAGCGCGCCATGATCGCGCTCGCGCTCGCGTGCAACCCGAAGCTGCTGCTGGCAGACGAACCCACCACCGCGCTCGACGCCACGGTGCAGGTGCAGATCCTGCTCCTGCTGCGCGAGCTGCAGCGGGAGCTGGGCCTGTCCATGCTCTTCGTCACGCACGACATCGGCGTCGCCGTCGAGGTGGCCGACCGCATCGCGGTGATGTACGCCGGGCGAATCGTCGAGATCGGCTCGGTGCGCGACGTCATCCGCACGCCCCGGCATCCGTACACCGCCGGGCTGCTGGCGACGCGGGCGCACGGCGGCCGGCTCTCGGGCAACCGCCTGCCGGCGATCGCCGGCAGCCCGCCCGACCTCGCCAACCTGCCCCCCGGCTGCGCGTTCGCGCCGCGCTGCGGGCATGCCGGGGAGTCCTGCATGCACGAGGCGCCGCCGGTGGTCGCGATCGGCGCCGGGCACGAGGCGCGCTGCGTGCTCCTGAAGACCGCGGCCTGAGCCCAGGAGACGCGGTGCCGGCGATCCTCGCAATCAACCCGAACACCACCGCCTCGATGACCGGGCTGGTGGAGCACCACCTGCGCGCGACCGCGCCCGGCATCGACTGGCGCATGGCCACCGGGCGCTTCGGCGCACGCTACATCGTCAGCGAAGCGGCATTCGCCATCGCCTCGCACGCCGCTTTGGACGCCTGGGCGGAGCACGGCGAAGGCTGCGACGCCGTGCTGCTCGCCTGCTTCGGCGACCCCGGACTGTTTGCGCTGCGCGAGCAGAGCCCGGTGCCGGTGGTCGGGCTGGCCGAGGCGTCGATGCACGCGGCCGCGGACCGCGCGCCGCGCTTCTCCATTGTCACCGGCGGCCCGCGCTGGGCGCCGATGCTGGAGCGGCTCGCGCTCTGCCTGGGCTTCAGCGCGCGGCTGGCCAGCGTGCGCGCCATGGAGATCACCGGCGGGCAGGCGGCGGCGGACCCGGACCGCGCGGTGGGTGCGATAGCCCAGGCCTGCCGCGATGCGCACGAGCAGGACGGCGCCGAGGCGGTGATCCTCGGCGGCGCGGGCTTCGCCGGGCTGGCGGCGCGGGTGGAGCCGGTGGCGGGCATCGCGGTCATCGACAGCGTGCTTGCCGGCGCGAAGGCGGCGGAGCGACTCGCGTTGGGCGCGCCCTGCCCCTACGCGAGGCGGGCGGGTGCGAAGCACACGGACTCGACCGGGCTTGCGGTGGCGCTGGCCGACCGGCTGCTCGAATAAGAGGAGAGTTCGGCTAAGCTTCGCGCCATGCCCGCCGCGACGCGCTACGCCTCGATATTCCGCCCCGGCCTGTTCGCCGGTCAGGTCGCCATCGTCACCGGCGGCGGCTCGGGCATCGGCCGCTGCACCGCGCACGAGCTGGCGGCGCTGGGCGCGAAGGTGGCGCTGGTCGGGCGCAAGGCGGAGAAGCTGGACCAGGTGAAAGCGGAAATAGCCGCTGCCGGCGGCGAAGCGCGCAGCTACGCCTGCGATATCCGTGAAGAAGACGCGGTAAAGCAACAGGTCGCCGCCATCCTGAAGGACTTCAGCCGCATCGACCACCTCGTCAACAACGCCGGCGGCCAGTTCGCCGCGCCGCTGGAATCGATTTCCGCCAAGGGCTGGGACGCGGTGGTGCGCACCAACCTCACCGGCGGCTTCCTCATGGCGCGCGAGTGCTACACGCAGTGGATGAAGAACGCGGCCGCGGGTGGAAACGCAGGCGCCATCGTCAACATCATCGCCGACATGTGGCACGGCATGCCCTCGATGGGCCACTCCGGCGCCGCGCGCGCCGGGATGCTCAATTTCACCGAGACCGCGGCCTCCGAGTGGGCGCCGGTGCGCGTGAACGCCGTCGCGCCGGGCTGGATCGCCTCCAGCGGGATGGATCAGTACCCACCGGAGATGCAGGAGCGCATTCGCTCGCTGCCGAAGCATGCGCCCCTGCAGCGGGTGGGAACGGAGTCGGAGGTTTCTGCGGCAATTTGCTTCCTGCTGTCGCCCGCCGCCGCGTTCATCTCGGGTTCCTGCCTGCGCGTGGACGGCGCGGTGCCGAACGTGAAGCCTTCGCGTCCGTTCCCGAACCGGACTCCGAACGCGGCTTTCAACGGCTTCCACCTCGCGCAGATGCCGAAGGTATTCAAGTAATGCCTGCGATCCAGTCCCGGCTGGACCCCGCGTCGGAGCCATTCCAGGCCAACCGGAAGCGAATGCTGGAACTGGTGGCCCGGCTGCGATCGCTCGAGAAGCGTACCCGGGAGAAATCGGAGGCGGCCAAGCCCCTGTTCGACAAGCGCGGCCAGATCCTGCCGCGCGAGCGCATCGCGCGGCTGCTGGACGCGGGCGCGCCGTGGCTGGAGCTGTCTTCCATGGCGGGTTTCTGCCTGGACAATCCGGATTCGGAGAAGTCGGTCCCCGGCGGCGGCATGATCGCCGGCATCGGCTACGTCTCCGGCGTGCGCGCCATGGTGGTAGCGAGCGACTCCGGCATCGACGCCGGCGCCATCCAGCACATGGGCCGCGAGAAGCTGCTGCGCGCGCAGGGGCTCGCGATGGAGAACAAGCTTCCCTTCGTGCACCTGGTGGAATCGGCGGGCGCGAACCTGCTCAAGTACCGCGTCGAGGGCTTCGTGCACGGCGGCGCCATCTTCTACAACCTCGCCAAGCTCTCCGCCGCCGGACTGCCGGTGGTCACGGTGGTGCACGGATCCTCCACCGCCGGCGGCGCGTACATGCCGGGCCTGTCCGACTACGTGATCATGGTGCGCGGCCGCGCCAAGGCCTTCCTCGCCGGGCCGCCGCTGCTCAAGGCGGCCACCGGCGAGATCGCCACCGACGAGGAACTGGGCGGCGCGGTGATGCACACGCACGTCTCGGGCCTGGGCGAGTATCTCGCCGAGGACGATTCGGACGGCGTGCGCCTCGCCAGGGAAGTCCTCGCGCGCCTGGGCTGGTCCGCGCCGGCCCTTCCGGGCGGCACGCCGCCGCGCTATCCGGCCGACGAACTCCTGGGCGTCATGCCTGCCGACTACCGCAAGCCCGTGGACATGCGCGAGGCCATCGCGCGCTTCGTCGACGATTCCGACTTCCTCGACTTCAAGGCCGACTACGGCGCGGCCACGGTCTGCGGCCACGCGGCGATCCAGGGATTCAAGCTGGGCATCGTCACCAACAACGGCCCCCTGGACCCGGCCGGCGCGACCAAGGCGACGCACTTCATCCAGGCCTGCTGCCAGGCCGGGCTGCCGATCCTCTACCTGCAGAACACCACCGGCTACATCGTCGGCAGGGCCTCCGAGGAGGCCGGCATGATCAAGCACGGCTCGAAGATGATCCAGGCGGTGTCCAGCGCCAACGTGCCGCAGATCACGCTGATGTGCGGCGCCTCCTTCGGCGCCGGCAACTACGGCATGTGCGGCCGCGCCTACAACCCGCGCTTTCTTTTCTCCTGGCCCAACGCCCAGACTGCGGTCATGGGCGCCGAGCAGGCCGCGCTCACCATGGCGATCGTCATGGAGGCCGGCATGAAACGCAAGGGCCAGGACGTGGACCACCACCAGATCGACGGCATGAAGGCGAAGATCGTGGAGAACTTCGAGAAGCAGCAAAGCGCGCTGGTCACCTCCGCGCTGATGCTGGACGACGGCATCATCGACCCTCGCGACACGCGCAACGTGCTCGGGCTCGCGCTGTCGATCTGCAGGGACGGGGATGCGCGGGCCGTCCGGCCGGTGCAGTTCGGTGTGGCGCGGCCATGAGGTTGCCAAAGGGAAAAACAGGGACAGTCCACGTTTTCCTCTCCTGGAAATCGTGGACTGTCCCTGATTTCTGGACTACCGGGAGCAAAGCATGAAGTTCACCCAGGAGCACGAGGAAATCCGCCGCACCATGAAGCGCTTCATCGAGGCGGAGATCAACCCGCACGTCGATGAATGGGAGGCGGCCGAGATCTTCCCCGCCCACGAGGTGTTCAAGAAGCTCGGCAACCTGGGCATGCTGGGCCTCACCAAGCCGGAGGCCTACGGCGGCGCCGCGCTCGACTACAGCTACGGCATGGTGTTCGCCGAGACCCTGGGCCAGATCCGCTGCGGCGGCGTGCCGATGGCGATCGGCGTGCAGACCGACATGGCTACCCCGGCGCTGGCGCGCTTCGGCTCCGATGAACTACGCAGGGAGTTCCTCGCCCCCGCCATCGCCGGCGACCACGTCGCCTGCATCGGCGTTTCCGAGCCCGGCGCCGGGTCTGACGTGGCCTCGATCAAGACCACCGCGCGCAAGGACGGCGGCGACTACGTCATAAACGGCTCGAAAATGTGGATCACCAACAGCCTGCAGGCGGATTGGATGTGCCTGCTGGCCAATACCTCGGAGGGCGCGGCGCACAAGAACAAGACGCTGATCGTGCTGCCCATGAAGACCAAGGGCGTCTCGGTGGCGAAGAAGATCCGCAAGATCGGCATGATGTCCTCGGACACGGGGCTCATCCACTTCGACGACGTCCGCGTGCCGCAGCGCTTCCGCATCGGCGAAGAGGGCATGGGTTTCACCTACCAGATGCAGCAATTCCAGGAGGAGCGGCTGTGGGCGGCGGCGAGTTCCGTGCCCGGCATGATCCGCACGCTGCAGGACACCATCGACTACATCCGCGAGAGGAAACTGTTCGGCCAGGCGGTGCTCGACTTCCAGTACGTGCACTACCGGCTGGCCGAGCTGAAGACCGAGATCGAGGCGCTGCGCGCCCTCACCTACCGCGCCTGCGAGATGTACATCGAGGGCAATGACGTCACCGAGCTTGCCTCCATGGCGAAGCTGAAGAGCGGACGGCTCAGGCGCGAGGTTTCGGATGCCTGCCTGCAGTACTGGGGGGGCATGGGCTTCACCTGGGACAACCCGGCCTCGCGCGCCTACCGCGACGGGCGCCTGGGTTCCATCGGCGGCGGCTCGGACGAGACCATGCTCGGCATCATCTGCAAGTACATGAACATCCTGCCGCGCCGGTAGGCGGGAAGGCAGCGCTCCCTGCCTGCCGTACGCGGCGTTCCTACCTGAAATGCACCCGCTGGCCCATGGCGAACTGCTGCCCGCGGGTCGTGACGTTCCGCAGCGAGCCGTCGGCCATCCTCAGCGTCAGTTCCTGGTCGCTGATGCCGTTTACGGGGCCGTTGTGATCCCTCAGGAAAACGATCCTCGCTGGACCGGGCATCGCCGCGTCGAGTGTGCCGGTCGTTCCCACGGGTACGGCGTACACCGCCGATCCCGATTCCATCGAACGGTTGTCGGGAAGGCCGCCGCATGCGGCGAGCGTGGCGGCGGCGAGGAGGGAAAGGGGGATGGCAAGTTTCTTCATAAAGACCTCTTCAAGTAACATCATCCCCCGCACCGGAACCTAGGACCATACGCGCCGCTGGCCCGCGGTGCAGGATCTTTCCGGAATGCGGCTTGCCGACTAGACGCCGGCACGATATTCGGGCAGCAACCCGGCCCTCGATGACGGCCGGCCTGCCCGGCGGCAGTAGAATCGCGCCACGATGCGCGTGATCGCCGCACCAGCGTGAAGTTCAAGTCCCTGCTCGTCGCCAACCGGGGCGAGATCGCCCTGCGCATCATGCGCACGGCGCGGCGCATGGGGCTGCGCACCATCGCGGTGTATTCGGACGCGGACCGCGACGCGCCGCATGTGCGCGCCGCGGACGAGGCGGTGCGCGTCGGCGGCCCTGCCCCGCGCGATTCCTACCTGAACATCGAGGCCATCCTGCGCGCGCCTGGAGAGGCGGTCCATCCGGGCTACGGCTTCCTGTCCGAGAACCCGGCCTTCGCCGAAGCGGTGCTGAAGGCGGGCCGCACCTGGGTCGGCCCCCCTCCGGCTGCGATCCGCGCCATGGGCGACAAGGCCAACGCCAAGGCCATCGCCGCGAAGGCGGGCGTGCCGGTGCTGCCCACCTACGACAAGGACCCCGAGTTCCCGGTGATGATCAAGGCGCTCGCGGGCGGCGGCGGGCGCGGCATGCGGCTGGTGAGGTCGAAGGACGATCTCGCGGCGGCGATGAAGAGCGCGCAGTCCGAAGCGCAGCATGCGTTCGGCGACGGCCGCGTGCTGCTGGAGAAGGCACTGCTGCGGCCGCGCCACGTCGAGGTGCAGGTGTTCGCCGACGGCCACGGCAACTGCGTGCACCTGGGCGAGCGCGACTGCTCGGTGCAGCGCCGCCACCAGAAGCTGATCGAGGAATCGCCTTCTCCCGCGGTGGACGCGAAGTTGCGCGCCGCGATGGGCGAGGCCGCGACCGCCGCCGCGAAGGCGGTGGGCTACGTCGGCGCCGGCACGGTCGAGTTCCTGCTGGAGGACGGCCGGTTCTGGTTCATGGAGATGAACACGCGCCTGCAGGTCGAGCACCCGGTGACGGAACTGGTCACCGGTTTCGACCTCGTGGAATGGCAGCTGCGCGTCGCCTCCGGCGAATCCCTGCCGGCGAAGCAGGACGAGGTGCGCTTCACCGGCCACGCCATCGAGGCGCGCCTGTGCGCCGAGGATCCGGCGCGCGACTTCCTGCCGCAGGCGGGAACGCTGGCCCGATGGCAGCCCTCGCCTTCGGTGCGCGTGGATCACGCGCTCGCCTCCGGCATCGACATCCCGCCGTTCTACGATTCCCTGATCGCCAAGCTCATCGCGCACGCGCCGACGCGGCACGAGGCGCGCGCTCGGCTGGCCGCGGCGCTGGAGGAGACGGTGGCCGCCGGCCTGCCGACGAACAAGGACTTCCTTGCCGCCGTCCTGCGCGACCGGCGCTTCGCGGACGGCGAGGCGACCACGGATTTCCTCGCGCACTTCGATCCCGAGGCCGGCGATTTCGGCGAATGGAGCGGCTGGAGCAACAACCCGGCGCACCGCTCGCGCGGCAGCGCGCGCTTCTTCGAGCGCCACGCCAGCCGCGATCCGCTGCGCGGCAGGGGCGCGGGCGACGGCAGGCTGCTCGCGCCGATGAACGGCCGGGTGGTCGCGGTCAACGCGAAGGCGGGCGAGACCGTGGCCGCCAACAAGGCCCTGGTGGTGCTGGAAGCGATGAAGATGGAGCACGGCCTTGATTTCCCGTTCGCGGTGAAGGTCAAGGCGGTGCACGTCGCGGCGGGCGCGCAGGTGGCGCCCGGCAAGCTGCTCATGGAGCTGGAGCCGGCCGCGTGATCCATCCCGCCCTCACTTCGGAGCACGAGGCCTTCCGCGACTCTGTCCGGCGTTTCGTCGCGCGCGAGATCCTGCCTTACGCCGCGGCCTGGGACGAGGCCGGAGAGTTTCCGCGCGAGCTCTACCGCAAGGCAGCCGCCGCGGGCTTGTTCGGCCTGGGCTTTCCCGAGGAGTTCGGCGGCGTCCCCGCCGACTACTTTTTCCGCATCTCCAGCGCCGAGGAATTTGCCCAGGCAGGCGTGGGCGGCCTGAGCGCGAGCCTCTTCTCCCACACCATCGGCGCCCCGCCCATCGCGGCGGTGGGCAGCGAGGAGCTGAAGCGCCGCGTCCTGCCGGAAATCCTCGCGGGCGAGAAAATCAGTGCGCTCGCCATCACCGAGCCCACCGGCGGCTCGGACGTGGCCAGCCTGAGGACCGTGGCGCGACGCGACGGCGGCGACTACGTGGTCGAGGGCGAGAAGGCCTTCATCACCTCCGGCATGCGCGCCGACTACTACACCGTCGCGGTCCGGACCGGCGGCCCCGGCGCCGCGGGCGTGTCGCTGCTGCTCGTCGAGCGCGACCGGCCGGGTTTCACCCGGACGAAACTGGAGAAGATGGGCTGGTGGTGCTCGGACACCGCGCTGCTGCGCTTCGACCGGGTTCGAGTGCCGGCCGCCAACCTGGTGGGCGGGGAGAACGAGGGTTTCCGCGCCATCATGCGCAACTTCAATTCCGAGCGCCTGTCCATGGCGGCGGGCGCAGTCGGCTTCGCGCAGGCCTGCCTGGAGGACGCGCTCGCCTGGGCGCGCGAGCGCCAGACCTTCGGCGGCCCCCTGATCGGCCACCAGGTGATCCGCCACAAGCTGGTGGACATGCAGGCGAGGATCCATGCCGCGCGCGCGCTCCTCTACGACACCGCCTGGAAGCTGTCGTCACAGCCGCGCGAGCCGCAGTGGATCGCCCAGCTGGCGATGCTGAAGAACCTGGCCACCGACACCATGCAGTACTGCGCCGATGCCGCGGTGCAGACGCTGGGCGGCGCGGGCTTCATCCGCGGCTCGCGCGCCGAGCGCATCTACCGCGAGGCCAAGGTGATGCAGATCGGCGGCGGCAGCACCGAGATCATGAAGGACCTCGCCGCGCGGCAACTGGGATGGCAGCCATGAGCACGCTCAAGATGAAGGCCCTGCAGCCCCTGATGCGCAAGGTGATGGAAGAGCTGATCGCCTTCAACAAGCACCTGGGGCTGAAAGTCGAGTCCTTCGACCGCGACGCGCCGCGGCTGCGCTTCGACATGCGCCCGGAGCTGATCGGCAACCCGGCGACGAAGATCCTGCACGGCGGGGTGATCTCGGCCACCCTCGACGTGGCGGGCGGCTTCGTCATCATGCTGAATCTCGCGCACGAGATGGACAGCGTGCCCACTTCGTTCCCGAAGATGGGCACCATCGACCTGCGGGTGGACTACCTGCGCCCGGGGCGCGGCAAGTACTTCGTCGCCACCGCGCGCATCGTCAGGAAAGGCAGCCGCATCGCGGTGACCCACATGGAGTTGCACAACGACGCGGGCGAGCTGATCGCCACCGGGGGCGCGGCGTACGTCATCGGTTAGCGCCGCCGCCGAAGCCGGCGGCGCCCCGGTGCGCGGCGGCGAACTCGGCGAGGAACTCCCGGAACGCGCGTGCCGGGGCCGACAGCCCGCCCTCGCCCCAGTGCACGACGTACCAGGCGCGCCGGATCGGGAAGCCGCGCACCGGCAGGATGCGCAGTTCCGGCAGGTCGGCCTCCGACAGCGCGTGGCGCGAGACGATGGCGAGCCCGAGCCCTCCGGCCACGGCCTGCTTGATCGCCTCGTTGGAACCCACCACCATGCGCCGCGCGAGGCTGACCCGCTCGCGCGCGAGCTGCTCGTCCACCGCCATCCGCGTGCCGGAGCCGGGTTCGCGCAGCAGGAAGCGCTCCCCGGCGAGGTGGCGCAGCTCCAGCCGCTGCCGCGGCGCCTGGAAGGCGCGCGGGGCGATCACCACGAGCGGGTTGTCCAGGAACGGCCGCGCCTCGACCGCCCAGTCCGCCGGCGGCGCGCTCATGATGTGCAGGTCGTCCAGCCGGTCGCGCAGGCGGGCCAGGACGCCGTCGCGGTTGAGGATCTCCAGTTCGACCTCGATGCCCGGGTGCAGCTGCACGAACTGGCCGAGCGCCCGCGGCAGGAAGTACTTGGCCGTGGTGACCACCGATACCCGCAGCAGGCCGCGGCGCAGCGCCGCCTCGTCGTCCAGCCGGGCCTCGAAGCGCGACCAGGCGGCCGCCAGCTCGCGGCAGGTCTCGTGCAGGTCGCGGCCGGCCTGGGTGAGGCGCAGGCCCCGCCCCACCGGCTCGGTGAGCGGCCGGCCGACCGCCTCGGTGAGCGCCTTCAACTGGATCGAGACGGCGGGTTGCGTCAGGTGCAGCGCCTGGGCGGCGCGCGTCACGCTGCCCAGGCGCGCCACCGCCTCGAAGATCTGCAGCTGGCGCAGCGTGAGATGCCCGGTTCGGTTGCGTAGAAGCATAAGTAATTATTTACCAGTTAGGCGATAAACTCAAAATTGTTCTAATGATTATCCGCGGGCAGACTACGCGCCATCCATCGACCGGAGGCGAACCCATGAGCAGCCGCAGCAAGCGATTCCGCCGCAACAGCCCCGAAGCCGTGGCCCGCGTCCTCGCCGCGGTTCTCACCGACGATGGCCTGCTCGCCTCGGAGGAGATCGACCTCATGGACCGCCTGGGGGTCTATGGCATCGTCGGCGTGCCGCGCGATCTGTTCCTGAACGCCGTGGCCAAGCACACCGCGGCCCGTGCTGCGCCGGCCCACGCAGGCGAGAGCACCGGCGCGAATCGCTGGTCGCGCCTCGACGCGGCGCTGGAGGCGATCGAGGACCGCGGCCAGCGGCTGGTCATCTGCGCGGTGCTGGTCTACCTTGCCGAGGCGGACCGGACGATCGCCGATGAGGAACGCGCCCTTGTCCGGCACGTGCTGGGGCGCTGGAACGTCGGCGCCGAGGAACTGCAGCGGGAACTGAACGTGCCGCTGCGCAGGATGCAGCCGTTCCTGCCCTCGCCGGCGGCCGGGGCGCGCGAACCGTGACGCCCGTCATCCCCCTGCCGGCGCCCGCCCGGCTCGGCATCGTCGGCGGCGGCCAGCTCGCCCGCTACTTCCTGGACGCGGCGCGATCCTTGGGGTATCGCACTGCCGTGCTCGACCCCGACTCCGGCAGCCCGGCGATGCCGGCGGCCGACGAGCGCGTCGTCGGCGCCTTTGACGACGCCGGCGCCCTGGATCGGCTCGCGGCCTGCTGCGACGCGATCACGGTGGAGTTCGAAAGCGTGCCTGCGGGCAGCATCCGGCGCCTCGCGCGGCGCTGCCGCGTCGCACCCTCGGCGGAGGCGTTCGCGGTGCTGGAGGACCGGATCCGCGAAAAGCGCTTCCTGCGCGCCATCGGCCTGCCCACGACCTTCTACGGCCCGGTCATCGCCGCCGAGGACCTGGATCGCGCCGGCTGCTATCCGGGCGTGCTCAAGCTTGCGCGGCAGAGCTGCGACGGCAAGGGCCAGTTTCGCGTGGACGATGCGCGGCAGGCGCTCTCCGCCTGGCGCGATCTGGGGCAGCGACCCGCCCTGCTGGAACGTCGCGTCGCGATCGACGCCGAGATCGCGGTGGTGCTGGCGCGCTCCGCGGACGGCCACATCGTCAGCTACCCGCCGGCCCAGAACCGGGTATGGAACGGGGTGCCGGTGCTTTCATTGGCGCCGGCGCCCATCCCCGTCGGCGCGGGGATCGAGGCGGATCTGAGCGCGCGGCGCATCGCCCAATGCCTGGACTACGTCGGGGTGCTGTCGGTCGAGTTCTTCCTTTGCGCCGGCAAGCTCCTCGTGAATGAGGTCTCTCCCCGTACGCATGCGAGCGGGTTCCTCTCCGTCGAGGCGTGCGAAACCAGCCAGTTCGAGCAACAGGTGCGCGCGCTCTGCGGCCTGCCGCTGGGCTACACCGCGCTTCGCTCGCCGGCCGCCATCGCCCATGTGGCCGGTGCCCTTCTGCGCGGCGCCGAACCGGACTGGAGCGAGATCCTCGGCGACTCCGGGGGTACGCTGCACCTGTACGGCAAGACCCAACCACGGCCGCGCCGGCGGATGGGCCATGTGACGGTGCTTGCCCAGAGCGTCGAAGAGGCCGCAGCGCGGGCCTCAGGCGTGCTTGCACGCCTGAACGGTCCCGACGCTTCGTTCAGCAGGCGTGCGCAGTTGGCGATCGGCTCCGCGCGCTGGCGGACGCGCGGCGGCGCGCCCGGCAACCGGCACTCATAATTTCCACTTATGACTTCGACCATCAACATTAACTTAACCGCCGCCGCCGCGAATGGCAGGATGGCGCCCTAGCAGTTCGGTCCCCCTCGGGGAGTAGCTCCACGCCGCGCGGTCGTCAATCCGGGTACCAACACCCCGTCGCGCGGGCGATCCCAGGATCGCGAGCCAGACCAGGCCGGCGCCAGGCGCGCCGGCGGGCCGAAGACGATGTTCACCTATGGAGGCTCGGCATGGTCTGGACCTGGTTGTGGTCGGTGTTGCGGAACTGGATGTCGCGGTTGGCACCCGCCGGAAGCGTCCCGGCGGCGCGACTGGCGCCGATTCCCGTGCGGCATGCCCTTCCCCGGCGCCCGCCGCGCCGCCGGACACTCGAGGGCTGATGCCGCGTGGAAACCGTCGCCACGCCCTGGATCTGGGCGGGGTTCTTCGCGTTCGTACTGGTCGCGACCGCGCTGCTGTTCGCCGCCTGGCTCTGGCAGCACCTGTCCGGCACGGCCGGCCCGGAGGTGGCGCGGGAGAAGACCCTGGAGTACCTCACCGGCTACCTGATCGAGAAGTCGCCCCCGGTCGACAACATCTTCGTTTCCTGATGCTGTTCACCTATTTCGCGGTGCCGCCGGAATTGCAGCGCCGTACGCTGGTGTACGGCGTGCTGGGCGCCATCGCGTTGCGCATCATCATGATCTTGCTCGGCGCCAGCGTCGCGGCGAGCCTGCTGTGGCGGCCGCGGAGTCGGGTATGAACGCATGATCCGCCGAATGATTCGCCGCTGGCTGCCGGATGCGCGCGCGGTGCGTGAAAGCCGTGCTTTGCGCTGGCTTGGTCCGCTGATCGAGCGGCCCTGGCTGTGGCGGTTCACGCGTGGCGGCGTCGCCGCGGGCCTGGCAGCCGGCATGTTCTTCGGCCTGCTGCTGCCGTTCGCGCAGTCCCTGTTCTCAGGCGCACTGGCGATCCTGCTGCGCGCCAACCTGCCGGCGGCGGTGTTGGCCACGTTCGTCTCCAATCCCCTGACCACCCCCGGGATCGTGGTTGCCGGCTACTACGTCGGCACCCTCTCGCTGGGGATGCCCTTCTCTCCGCCCGCGGATGGGCTGCCATGGGGCGAGCGCATCGCCGCAATGGGAACGCCACTGTTCGCCGGGCTGCTCATCATGGCGAGCACGGCGGCATTGCTGACCTATGCCGGTGTGCTGCTCGCCTGGCGGATCTCGGCCCTCCTGCGGCTCGCGCGGCGCGTCAAGGGGGCCGCGTGACCGCCGGCGAACGAAACGCGCTGCTCACCATCTGCCTGTATGCGGCATTCGCCGACGGCGCCAAGCATGCTCGCGAACGCGACGCGCTGCGCCGGGTTGCGGAGTCGCTCGCGCCCGAAGCCACCACGGATCTGCCGCGGCTGTACCAGGACGTGCTGCTCCGGCGCCGCGGCCTGGAGCGCGCCGTGGCCGAGCTGAAGTCGCCCGGGCAGCGCATGCTTGCCTACGAGATGGCGCTTTGCGTTTGTGGCGCCGTCGGCGCGCACTCCGCCCCGGAAACCATGTTCCTCGACCGCCTGCGCAGCTTGCTGGGCGTCGGTTCCGTCGAGGCCGCTGCGGCCGCCGACCAGGCTGCCGCGGTCGCGGAGGTACCGTTGCGCGACACTGGAACGGCGGCTCCGCTGACCGGTACCAGCCGCGCGCCGGAGGGCATGGTGCTCAATTACGCGGTCCTCGCCGGCGCGCTGGAACTTTTGCCGCAGTCACTGGCCTCGATGGCGATCATCCCGCTGCAAATGAAGATGGTCTACCGCATCGGCCGCGCTCACGGCTATGAGCTGGACCGCGGCCATGTGAAGGATCTTCTGGCCACCGTCGGCGTGGGACTGACGTCACAGTACCTGGAGGGCTTTGGCCGCAAGCTGATCGGCGGGCTGCTGGGCGGCGCCCTTGGCGGCCTGGGCAGGTCGCTCGGGCGCGCCGGGGCAGGCATGGCGCTGTCGTTTGCCACCACTTATGCCCTGGGCAAGGCAGCCGAGCAGTACTACGGCAGCGGGCGGCAGTTCGACGCCGCAGCCCTCAAACGGCTTTACGCCGACCTCCTGGGCGAAGGGCGCGCGTTGCAGGAGCAGCTCGCGCCCCGGATCGAGGAGCGCGCGCGCAAGCTCGACGCGCGCAACCTCCCCCGTCTGCTGAGCGAGAGCTGAGCGCCGCGATCATGCGCAACAAGCCCCTCGGTATGGTCGATCCCGGCGACCACGTGGTCCGCAAACCGGGAACGATGCGCTCCGGCCTGCGCCTTGCGCGCCGGCCGTCGCGGGGTTGAGCGATGCTCGACCCGGTGGTCCTCTTTTTCCTGCTCGGCGTGCTCGCGCGCCTGCTGCGCTCGGACCTGCGCGTGCCCGAGCCGCTGTACGATGCGCTATCGCTTTATCTGCTGCTGGCGCTGGGGCTGAAAGGCGGCGCGGAGCTCGCGCGCGCCGATGCGGTCGCGCTCGCCGGGCAGACCGCGCTGGCGGTCGGGCTGGGCTGCCTGCTGCCGCTCATCGCGTTCGCGATCCTGCGCGGGCTTGGCCGGCTCGACCGCAGCAACGCGGCGGCGATTGCGGCACACTACGGTTCGGTGAGCGTGGTCACCTTCGCCGCCGGCCTCACCTACCTGAACGCGCGCCACATCCCGTCCGAACCGACCATGCCGTTCTTCGTCGCCGTGCTGGAAATCCCCGGGCTGCTGGTCGGCGTGCTGCTGGCGCGGCTGGGCACCGGCCGCTCCGCGAACCTGGCGTACGCGGTCCGCGAGGCCTTCGCCGGCCGCAGCGTGCTGCTGCTGCTGGGCGGCCTCGCGATCGGCGCCCTGCTGGGGCCCGAGGGCGCCGCGCCGGTGGAGCCGCTCTTCACGGATCTCTTCAAGGGCGCGCTGTGCCTGTTCCTCCTGGAGTTGGGTCTCGTGGTCGGCGGCCAGTTGCCGGCGCTGCGCCAGGCCGGCGCGTTCCTCATCGGCTTCGGCCTGCTGGTGCCGCCGACGTTCGGCGTCATCGGCGCCGCCTGCGGCTGGCTGATGGGGCTTTCGCACGGTGGTATCGCGCTGATGGCGACGCTGGCGGCAAGCGCCTCCTACATCGCCGCGCCGGCGGCGATGCGCATGGCGATTCCCGAGGCGAATCCCGCCTTGTCCATCGCGGTCGTCCTCGGCGTCACCTTCCCGTTCAACCTCGTGGCCGGAATTCCGCTCTACGAGCGGCTCGCTGCACGCATCGCGGGGGCCGCATGAGCGCCCTGCATCCGCGCAAGCTGCTGACCCTCGTCTGCGAGGCGGCGCTCGAACGCCGGGTCCTTGAGGTCCTGCGGGAGGCCGGCGCGAGCGGCTATACCCTCGGCGACGTGCGTGGCGGGGGCGCGCGCGGGGAGCGAGGCGGCGACTGGGAAGGCAGCCGCTCGGTGGAGATCAAAGTCCTGTGCGACGCCGGCACCGCGCAGCGCGTCGTGGACGAGATCATGCGGCGCTACGGGCCGGATTTCGCCCTCACCCTCTGGGTGAGCGACGTGGCCGTGGTGCGGCCCGGCAAGTTCCCGTAGACGACATTCTGCAAGGGAAAGC
>JALHLN010000017.1 GCA_022844545.1 Burkholderiales bacterium
GGGCGGCAGGAACAGCCATGAGCACCGGGTCCTTGCCGTCCTCGAAGAACATCGTCGTCTTCAGGATGCGCATCAATCCGGAAAACATCACCATAAAACTCACATGCGCCTGCCGGCCTCCCGGCGCCCCGGGACGGATGGTCTTGAAGCGGTAGCTGCCCTTGGCGTCGGTGGCGGCGCGTCCCCAGCCGAGGAAGGCCGGGTCGGCCTGCGCGTGGCGCGGGTCCGCCGGATGGCGGTAGATTCCGGCCGCGTCGGCTTGCCAGATTTCCACGATCAGGTTCTCCAGCGGGGTGCCGTCTTCCTGCAGCACGATGCCGTGGATCTCGATCACCTCGCCCCGCGCTTTGCGACCCTCCAACGTCGTCAGGTCGTTCGCCCCGGCATCCACGTAGCGCGGCGGGAAGAACGGCCCGATGGTGGCCTCCCCGGTCGGAATCCGCTTCATCACGGCTGCGCCGCCGTGGCCCTGCGCCCCCGCAGCACGATCTCGTGCTCGAACACGAGCTCGTTGTACGGGTCGCCGGTGGGCGGGACGTACTTCGCCACCAGCCGCTCGCGCGCCTCGGCATCCGGCACGGCATTCAGGATCCGGTCCTGCGCGTTCAGCGGCTCGCCCGGGAAGTACATCTGCGTCACCAGCCGCGCCAGCCACACCTTGCCGAAGAGCGAGAAATGCACGTGCGGCGGCCGCCACCAGCCGTCGCGCGTCGGCACCGGGTAGGCGCCCGGTTTCACGGTGCGAAGCTCGAAGGCGCCGGACTCGTCCGTCACCAGCCGCGCGGCGCCGTAGAAATTCGCATCCACCGGGGCGTGGTCGTCGTCGTTGGGATGGATGTAGCGGCCGGCGGCGTTCGCCTGCCACATTTCCACCACCGCGCCCGGCACCGGCGAGCCGTCCTCGTCGGTCACGCGCACGCGCAGCCGGATTACCTGCCCGATGGCCTGCTTCGCGCCGTGGCCGGCGATGTCGCCGCCCAGCAGGCTGACGCGCCTGGCCACTTCCAGGGGGCCGGTCAGCTCCGAGAGGGTCGGCGCGCGCTTCACCAATGGCTGCGCCGGCGTGCGCCACGGCGTCTGCGGATAGCCGGCGATGATGCGCGCGGGCTGGGTGCGCTCGTCGCGCGGCAGGATGGCGCAGGCCTGGTTCATTTGCGGCGCTCGAACTGGCGCAGCGGCGCCTTGCGCGGCGGCGTCCGGGGATTGACCGCGCCCAGGCCGGCGACGGTCTCGGGCAGGTACTCGCCCTGCACGCCGACCGGGACCTCGCCGGTGATGGTGACCCGCTCCATCATGCGCCGGTGCGGGTAGTAGTCGTGCGGCGCATAGTGGTGCACCGAGCGGTTGTCCCAGATGACGACGGTGTTCACCTGCCACTTCACGCGCAGCTGGTACTCCGGGACGCTCGCCTGCGCGTAGAGGAACTGCAGCAGCGCCTGGCTTTCGTCGTCCTTCATGTCGCGGATGCGGATGGTGAACTGCGGATTGACGTAGATCACCCGGCGGCCGGACTCCGGGTGCACCGCGACCACCGGATGCCACGGATTGGGGAACTCGTCCTCGATTTCCCGCAACCGCTTGCGGTGCTCCGGCGTGTTGTTGAACAGGGAACGGAACGGCTTGAAGTCGTGCAGCGCCTCCAGGCCGTGGATGTGCCGCTTCATGCGCTCGGACAGGCCGCGGTAGGCCGCGGTCATGCTGGCAAAGCAGGTGTCGCCGCCGGCGGGCGGCAGCACGCGGGCGCGCAGCATGGTTGCCATGGGCGGATTCGGTCGGAAGGTCTCGTCGGCGTGCCAGATGTCGGTGCGCGCGGCCGGATGGTCCTCCGAGTAATCCAGCAGGATCACTTCTGGCTTGTCCTCCAGGTTGGGCGAGAACGGGTGCACCGACAGCTTGCCGAAGCGCGCGCCGAAGGCCATCTGGTCCTCCAGCGCGATGTCCTGGTCGCGGAACACCAGCACCTCGTAGCGCACCAGCGCCTCGCGCAAAGTGCGAAAGACGGCATCGTCCAGGCGTCCCAGGTGCACGCCGCGCACTTCGGCGCCGATGAAACCGTTGATGGGCAGGATCTCGATGCTCATGCGTGCCCCCGTCAGTCCAGCTTGGCCCCGGAAACGCGCACCGCCTCCGCCCAGCGCGGCAGCTCTTCCTTCACCAGCGCGGAGAACTGCGCCGGGGTGATCGGCCCCCAGGGCTCCATGCCGATCTTCACCAGGAACTCGCGGAACTCCGGCGTCTGCTGGAACTTCTGCATCTCCGCCGACAGCCGCGCCACCACCGCGGGCGGCGTCGCCGCCGGCACCGAGACGCCCTGCCAGGCCTGCCAGTCGAAGCCCGGCACGGCCTGCCCGATGGGCGGCACCGAGGGCACCAGGCCGTTCTGCTTCGCCGCCGAGGTGCCGTAGGCGATGATCTTGCCGGCGCGGATCTGCGGCAGCGCCACGGCGGCGTCCGAGAACATGATGTGGACCTTGCCGGGGATCAGGTCGACGAATGCGGCCGGCGTGCCCTTGTAGGGGATGTGCTGCATCTCCAGCCCCAGCCGGCGCTTTAGGTCCTCCATGAACAGGTGGTGCGCGCTGCCGTTGCCCACCGAGGCATAGTTGAACTTCCCGGGATTCGCCTTCACGTGCGCGATCAGCTCGGCGAGGCTGCGCGGCGCGAACGCCGGCGACCCCACCAGGAAGAAGTTGACCGTGCCGATCAGCGATACCGGCTGGAAGTCCCGCAGCGGGTCGATCTGCGGGCTCTTGAAGAGCGCCGGCGCGATGCCGAAGGTGGTGCTGGTGGAAATGAGCAGCGTGTAGCCGTCGGCCGGCGAGCGCGCGACCTGCTCGGCGCCCAGCAGGGTGCCGGCGCCGGCCTTGTTCTCGACCACCACCGTCTGGCCCAGCGCGGCGCCGAGCCGCTCGGCGACCGTGCGGCCGAGCACGTCGGTGAGCCCGCCCGGCGGGAACGGCACCACCAGCTTGAGCGGCCGGTTGGGAAACGCCTCCTGGGCCGGCGCCGCAGCGGGGGCGAGGCACAGGGCCGCGGACAGGACTGCGAGGGTCTTTTTCCAGGCGCGCATCGGAACCTCCTCCATTGGGTTTGACCTTCATAGCCCATGTAGTTGATACTGTCAACCATGTCGGCCGTCGTCCTCTGCGAGTGCTTCGCCCGCGACGGGCTGCAGCACGAGCCCGCCTTCGTCCCCACCGCGGTGAAGCGCGCCCTCATCGAGCGCTTCGCCGCCCTGGGGTTCCGGCGCATCGAGGCCACCTCCTATTCGAATCCGAAGGTGGTGCCGCAGTTCGCCGACGCTTCCGACCTGCTTCGCCAGCTGCCGCGCCGCGAGGGGGTCTACTACAAGGCCACCTGCGCCAACCCGAAGGCGGTGGAGCGGGCCCGCGCCGACCTGGACGCCAGCTTCGGCGCCAACGAGATCAGCCTGCTGGTGTCGGCCACCGAGTCGCACACGCAGAAGAACCTGAAGCGCAGCCGCGCCGAACAGTGGGCCAACGTGGAAGAGATGGTGCGGACCGCCGACGGGCGCTTCCGCCTGGTGGGCACGGTGTCGGTCGCCTTCGGCTGCCCCTTCGAGGGCAAGGTCGATCCCGGCGTGGTGGCCGAGGATGCGGCGCGCTTCGCCGCGCTCGGCGTGGGCCACGTCGCCATCGGCGACACCACCGGCATGGCGACGCCGTTCTCGGTGCGCGACCTGTTCGACCGCCTGTCGCAACTGGATGGGCTGGTGCCCATCGCGCACTTCCACGACTCTCGCGGCACCGGCCTCGTCAACTACGTTGCCGCCTACGAGGCGGGCGTGCGCCATTTCGATTCCTCTTTCGGCGGCGTCGGCGGCCATCCGGCGAAAGTGAAGTACGGCGGCGGCCACACCGGCAACGTCTGCACCGAGGACCTGGTCGGCCTGTTCGAATCCATGGGCATCGGCACCGGGATAGACTTGGACGGATTGCTTGCGACCGCGGAATATTGCGAGCAGGCGCTTGGCCGCGAGCTGCACGGCCGCGTGACACGAACCGGATTGAACCCGCTGAAATGAAGCCGCCCTTTCGTGCCGATCAAGTCGGCAGCCTGCTTCGCCCGCGTGAACTTGCCGACGCCCGCAAGCAATTCAAGGAAGGAAAACTCGACGCCGCCGCGCTCAAGGCGATCGAGGACCGCTCGATCCTGGATGCGGTGCGCCGGCAGGAAGCCGCGGGCCTCAAGTCCATCACCGACGGCGAGATGCGCCGCGACTGGTGGCACCTGGACTTCATGACGCAGCTGGACGGCGTCACCGCGGTGGTCAACCCGGGACCGAAATTCGGCGGCACCGAGGAACAGCCGCCGATTCCTTCGGTGACCGGGAAAATCGGCTGCTCCAAACCGATCTTCGTCGATCATTTCAAGTACCTGAAGTCGGTGACGAAGGAGACGCCCAAGCTCACCATCCCCTCGCCCGCGATGCTGCACCTGCGCGGCGGTCGCAGTTCCATCTCGAAGGCGGTCTATCCGGACCTGGCCGAGTTCTGGGCGGACACTGCCGCCGCCTACCGCAAGGCCATCGGCCAGTTCGCCGACGCCGGCTGCAGCTACCTGCAGCTGGACGACGTCAGCTTCTCCTATCTCTGCGACCCGAAGATCCAGGACACGGCGCGCAGGAACGGCGACGACCCGGCGCTGCTGCCGCGCCAGTACGCCGACGCGGTCTCCGCCGCGGTGAAGGACCGCCCCGCCGGCATGACCATCACCATGCACACCTGCCGCGGCAACTTCAAGTCGAGCTGGGTCGCCTCCGGCGGCTACGAGACGGTGGCAGAGGCCATGTTCTCCTCCGGCGTGGATGCGTTCTTCATGGAGTTCGACGACGAGCGCTCCGGCACCTTCGAGCCGCTGCGCTACCTGCCCAGGGGCAAGAAGGTGGTGCTGGGACTGGTGACCACCAAGGTGGGCGCGCTGGAGTCGAAGGACCAGATCCGCCGGCGCATCGAGCAGGCGGCGAAGTTCGTGCCGCTCGAGGACCTGTGCCTGTCGCCGCAATGCGGCTTCTCCAGCACCCACCACGGCAATGCGCTGTCCATGGACGAGCAGTGGCGCAAGCTGGAGCTGGTGGTCGAGGTAGCGCGCGAAGTCTGGGGCTGACCTGGCCGCGCCGGTCACCGTCGTCCACACGCACGTCCATTCCATCCGGCTAGGGACGGGCGCGGAAGCGCTCGTCGCGCGGGTGCTGCTGCAGGACGGCACGGCCGGATTCGGCTTTTCCCTGGACCTCGATGCCGCCGTGGCGCGCGACATGGCCGCGTGGGACGGCCACGCGAAAGCCGCCGGCAAGCCGCTGTGGCGGATGCTGGGCGGCACGCGCGCCGAGGTCCCGGTGGTGCTGGACGGCGAGCCGGCGCTGGCGCCGGATTGGGAGCCGCTGCATCGCGGCATGGTGGCGAGGCGCTACCGGCTGGTCCGCATCGACCCCTTCGCCTGGGGCGCGCTGGAAAAGGTGCAGACCATCGTCGCCGCAGCCGCGAAGCTGGGCACGCCGGTCGCGCTGCTGGCGCCCAACGGCCATCCGTGGGAAATCGCCTGGTGCGCGGCGCTGGCGGGCGATGGCGGCACGGTCATCGTCCGCAGCGAGCCTTCCGCACCCGTGTTTTCGCTCGCCGGGGAAGCTGGAACCGGCGTGAACTGGGCCCTGGAGCCGGCCTTCGGCGCCATCCGCTGGCAGGCGTCTTGAGCGCCGCGTGCGTAGAATCCAGGACGACATGCCCGAGCACCTGAAAGCCGTCCACACCAGCCTCACCCTCGCCGTCGCCGCACGCATCATCGATGCCGCGCTCGCCGAACGTGTCGCGCACGGCCTGCTGCCGCTCGCGGTGGCGGTGCTCGATGCTGGCGGCAACCTCGTTGCTTTCAAGCGCGAAGACGGCTGCGGCGTCCTGCGCTTCGACATCGCCTTCGGCAAGGCCTGGGGCGCGCTCGGCATGGGCATGTCCACGCGCCTGATCCGCGACCGGTTGAAGGAACGGCCGGCGTTCCAGGGCGCGCTCGCCGCCGCCGCCGCCGGCCGCTTCATCCCGGTGCCGGGCGGCGTGCTGGTGCTGGATGCGGCCGGCACCGCGATCGGCGCGGTAGGGGTCAGCGGCGACGCTTCGGACAAGGACGAATATTGCGCCATCGCCGGCATCCTCGCGGCCGGCCTTGGCTGCGAGCCCGCAGCCCCTTCTGCCGACTGGCGCGCGGCCGGCCTTTAATTCACTGCAACACGGAGATCCACGATGAAACGCAGGCAATTGCTCGGACTCGCCCTCGCCGCGAGACTCGCCCCGGTCTCGCTGGTCCATGCGCAGGGCAGCTTCCCTTCCAAGCCCATCCGGCTGGTGGTCCCTTTCCCGCCCGGCGGGCCGACGGACATCTTCGCGCGCCAGTACGGCCAGCGCCTCGGCGCGGTACTCGGGCAGCAGGTGGTCATCGACAACAAGGCGGGCGCGAGCGGCGCCATCGGCTCGATGGAGGTGATGCGCGCCAGCCCGGACGGCCACACCCTGCTGTTCGGCACCGCCTCCACGCACGCGCTGTACAACCTCATCAACGACAAGGCGCAGTACGACTCGCTGAAGGACTTCGCCCCGGTGGCGATCGTCGGCGGCGCCGCGGTGGTGTTCGTGGCGCATCCCTCGCTGCCGCCGACGCTCAAGGGCGTGATTGACCAGGCGCGCGCCAACCCGGGCAAGCTGCGCTACGGCTCGCCGGGCTCGGGCACCTTGATGCACATCGCCGCCGAACGAATGAAGAAGGATGGCGGCGGCGTGGACATTCAGCACATTCCCTACAAGGGTTCTGCCCAGGCCAAGGCTGCGCTGCTGGGCGGCCAGATCGAACTCATCACGGACACCCTGGGCGCCTCGCTCGCCGAGCACAAGGCGGGCAAGATGCGCATTCTCGCCATCGCGGCCGCGCGGCGCTCGCCGGAGGCGCCGGATGTGCCGACGGTGGACGAGGCGCTGGGCATCAAGGGCTTCGAAGCGGTGCTGTGGAACGTGGTTGCCGCCCCCGCGGCGACGCCGCCCGCGGTGCTGGAGGCGCTTTCGGCGGCGACCGCGAAGGTGATGGGCGACGCCTCGCTGCAGGAAAACCTGGCCAAGTTCGCCATCCAGGCCGAGACCGGCTCCAACCCGGCGCGCGCCGTTGCCTACATCCGCGGCGAGCGCGAGCGCTGGAAGCCGGTCATCGACGCCGTGGGCATCAAGGCAGAGTAGCGGACTACTTCTTCTCTTTCATCAGGACGAAGTCGTAGGTCGCGGTGGCGACCCCGCCTTTGGATTTCTTGAAATCGACGATGAGTTCGGGCTTGACGCCGAACACCGCGTCCGAATCCAGGTACTTCCCGCCTTTCACGAACAGGTGCGTGATCAGCGGCTTGTAGCCCTTCGCCGTGATCCAGAAATGCAGGTGCGGCGGGCGCATCGGGTGGCGCCCGGTGGCGGTGAGCAGCTTCCCCGCCGGGCCGTCGTGCGGCACCGGGTAGTACTCCGGGCGCACGCAGCGGAAGTGGAAGCGCCCCCTGGCGTCGGCGCGGAACACGCCGCGCAGGTTCATGGCCTTGCCCTTCTGCGAGTCGTAGAAGCCGTCCGCGCCGGCCTCCCAGACATCCAGCCTGGCGCCGGCGATCGGCCTGCCTTTCGCGTCCTTCACCGTGCCGGAGACCAGGCAGGGCACGCCGTCGGAGGCGCGCTTGGCGATATTCGCGCCCAGCGGATACTCGGGCGCGTTGAGGCGATGGAAGGGTCCCAGCACCGTGGACTCGGTGGCGCCGGCGCCCGCCTTGTAGTTGATCGCGTCCACCAGCATGGAGACGCCCTGTGTGTCCGAGAGCAGGATGAACTCGTTCCTGCGGTCGCTGCACCACTTCCCGGTCTCGATCAGGAAGCCGATGCCCTTCTCCCATTCCTCGTGGCTGGGCTTCACCTCGCGCACGAAGGCATGCAGGTGCCGGATGAAGCTCGCCATCACCTGCTTCAGGCGCGGGTTCTTTGTGTTGCGGATCCGGTGCAGGACCTCCGCGGTGAGCCTTTTCTCGCTGAACTTGCGCACGGCCATGGCAATTTCCTCCTCGCGGAATGCTAACATCGCGGCCGGAGGAGACACCCATGCGCACCCTGATCGCCATCCTGCTCGCCCTCGCTTCGGCCGCCGCCGTCGCCCAGGACAAGACCATCAAGATCCTGGTCGGCTTCCCCGCAGGCGCGGGCCTCGATGCCATGACGCGCCTGGTCGCCGACCGCATGCGCGCCATCCTCGGCCAGCCGGTGGTGGTGGAGAACCGGCCGGGCGCCGGGGGCCAGATCGCGATGAGCGCGCTCAAGGCCGCCGCGCCCGACGGCCAGACCCTCGTCATGACGCCGCTGGTGACCGTGGTGACCGCGCCGCACGTGTTCCCGAAGCTGCCCTACGACGCCTTCGCGGACTTCACGCCGGTCGCGCACACCGCGGACTTCCTGTTCGGCTTCGCGATCGGCCCCAACGTTCCGGCGAAGACCCTGGCCGAGTTCGTCGCGCTGGTGAAGAAGGAGCCGCGCCACGGCAACTACGCCTCGGCCGGCGCGGGCAGCCTGCCGCATTTCTTCTCCATCCTGTTCGCGCAGACCGCCGGCATCAACATGACGCACATCCCGTACAAGGGCACGGCGCCGGCGCTGACGGACCTCATCGGCGGGCAGATCTCGTCGTTCATGGGAACGGCATCCGACCTCGCGGCGCAGCACCGCGCCGGCAAGCTGCGCATCCTCGCCACCTCGGGCGCTGCCCGCGCCCGCGTAGTCGGCGACGCGCCCACCTTCAAGGAACTGGGCTTCAACATCGAGGGCGCCGGCTGGTACGCGGTCTACGCGCCGGCGAAAACGCCGAAAGAAACCGTGGATCGGCTCTCGGGGGCCATCGTCGCCGCCATCAAGGCGCCCGACATTCGCGAGAAGCTGGAGGCGCTCGGCATGGAACCCACGGGCCTCGGGCCCGACGATCTCGCGCGCATCCACAAGATGGACTACGACAAGTGGGGCCCGGTGATCAAGGCCTCCGGCTTCAAGCCCGACTAGCCGCGCCCTTGAACATCCTCTTCTCCTCGACCAAGGAGAAGCCGGACTTCTGGTTCCCGCTGCTGAAGAAGGCGCTGCCGGAAGACCGCTTCTTCGCCTGGCCCGACACCAACGGCGGGGACATCGACGTCGTTCTGGTGGCCACGCACCCGCCGGGCACGTTCAACGGCCTGGGCAGGCTCAAGCTCATCCAGTCGCTGTGGATGGGCGTCGAGAACATCATCGGCGACCCCGAGTTGCCGCGCGGCGTGCCGGTGGCGCGCCTGATCGACCCGGGCATGGTCGCGGCCATGGGCGAGACGGTGATCGCGCACGTGCTGGACTGGCACCGCCACCACTACTGCTACCGCGAGTTCCAGGCGCAGAAAATCTGGAAGCGCCGCCGCCAGTACCTGGCCTCGGACCGCAGCATCGGCATTCTCGGCCTGGGCGAGCTGGGCGCGACGGTGGCGGCGAAGCTCGTCGCCATGGGCTTCAACGTCGCGGGCTTCAGCCGCACGCCCAAGAACCTGCCGGGCGTGAACAGTTCCACCGACATCGACGAGGTCCTCTCCGCCAGCGATGCCGTGGTCTGCCTGCTGCCGCTGACCCCGCACACCCGCGGCATCCTCAACAAGGACGCCTTCGCCCGCATCCGCAAGGACGGCTGCGTCATCAACCTCGCGCGCGGCGGCCACCTGGTGGTGCCCGACCTCGTGGCGGCGCTGGATTCCGGCCACCTCGCCCACGCCTTCCTGGACGTGTTCGAGCCCGAGCCCCTGCCCGCCGACAGCCCTCTGTGGACCCACCCGGGGGTCACCCTCACGCCGCACATCGCCGCCCTCACCGAGCCGCGCACCTCGGTGGGCAGGATCGCGGAGAACCTGGCGCGGGTCCGGCGCGGGGAAAAAGTGCCCAACACGGTGGACTTCGCGGCCGGCTACTGAACCCAATGTAACCGATCGGTTACATTGGGCCGCAAGCGGCGGGTTTGATCTGCCTCAAACCGGGCCCGCCGGGGCGCCCTAAGCTGGACCCATTCGAATCTCCCGAGGCTTTGCCATGTCGCACTTCCACGCCGTCGTCTGGCTCGACCATGTCGAGGCCCATGTCCAGCACTTCGCCCGCGAGGACGTCGAGAAAAAACTCATCCACGGCAAGGCGCACCGCCACCTGCACCAGAAGCGCGGTGCGGTGACCGACGGCCGCTCGGCCGAGGACACCGCGTACTACGGCAGGGTCGCCGAGGCGCTCAAGGGCGCCGAGGAAATCCTGGTGGTCGGGCCGGCGAACGCCAAGACCGAGTTCGTGAAGTACCTGGACGCGCACGCGCAGGACCTGCGCAAGAAGGTGGTCGCGGTGGAAACGGTGGATCACCCCACCGACGGGCAGGTGCTCGCCTATGCGCGCAAGCACTTCCGGGCCATCGACCGCATGCGCGGGCTGTAGCGCCCCGCGACGACTACCGGGCGTTCGCCTCCGCGAGGATCGCCGCCGCCGCATCCGCCAGCACCTGGCAGCCCAGCACGATGTCCCCATCCCGGCTGTCCTCCGCGAAATCGTGGCTGATGCCGCCGATGGAGGGGATGAACAGCATCGCCGAGGGAATCGAGGCCGAGATGATCCCGGCGTCGTGGAACGCCCCGCTCGGCATGCGCTGCCATTTTCCCGGCGCATGGCGCTCCGCCGCCGCTTCAAGATGGGCGCGCAGGCCGGGATCCATCTGCGTCGGCGCGATCGGCGCGCGGGACGGCGTCGCGGTGATCTTCACCCCGCCACGCGCGTTCATTTCGGCCACCAGGCGCTCGACAACCGCTTCGAAGGCCTTCAGCGGCGCCTCCGACTGGTCGCGGAACTGCAGGTCCATGTCGGCGTAGCCCGGGACGATCGAGGTCGCGTTCGGCTCCACCCGCACCCGGCCCATGGTCCAGACCGTGCGCTCGGCGGCCACCTTCGGGAATTCCTGGTTGATGCGATGCGCGAGTTCATAGAGTGCGGCGGACGCGTCGCGGCGCGTCTTCATCATCGTGGTGCCGGCATGATTCTGCTGGCCGCGGAATTCGAAGCGGATGCCGCGCAGGCCGACGATGCCGCTGACCACGCCGATCTTGTGCGCCGTGTCCTCGAGGGTGGGTCCCTGCTCGATGTGCGCCTCCACGAAGCCGCAATAGCGCGCCGGGTCCAGGCGCAGGCGCGGCACGCCGGCGAGGCCCGCGTCGCGCAGCGCCGCTTCCAGCGTGACCCCACCGCTGTCCGTGACCCCCTGCTCCATGTCGGCAGTCAGCGCGCCGGTGAGCGAGCGGCTGCCGAGGCACCCCAGGAAGCGCGATTCCTCGTCCTGGAAGGACACCGCGTCCACCGGGAACGCCTTCGTCGCCTCGTCCTCCGCGAGCGCCCGCACCACCTCCAGCGCGTAGACGACGCCCAGCGCGCCGTCCAGCCAGCCGCCGGTGGGCTGGGTGTCGGAGTGCGAGCCCGAGAGCAGCGCCTTGCCCCGCCGGCGCGAGCGGCCGTAGACGTTGCCGACGCCGTCGATGGACGCCTCCAGCCCCGCTTCCTCGTAGCGCTGCTTCAGCCAGCGCCTCGCTTCCATGTCCTTCGGGCTGAACGCGGGACGGACCACGCCCGTGCCCTGGGCGCCGATGCTGCGTAGCGTCCTCAGGTCCGAGAGGAGGCGATCCGCATTGATTTGCGGCATGCCTACCCGCCCATCACTTTCTTCAGCGTATGGCGGCGGTTGCGGGTGTAGGGCCGCACCTGCGCCGGCCAGCGCCCGTGCTCGATCGCCTCGGCCCAGGCCGGCGAGGTGAGCACCTCGGCGCTCTCCAGTTCGTAGTGGGCGCTGTACTTGGGTTCGCCCTCGGCGACGATGGTCTTGATCTCGCCTCCCATGCTGATCTTCAGCGGCGCGAGCGTGGTGCGGGTGATCGCGAGCACGCCGGGCACCTTGAGCAGCAACGGCACGTGCTCGGTGTCGTAGACCTCGTTGAACAGCGCCTCCTTCTCCGGGTCCACGTCCATGCTGGCGGTGAAGAGGTATCGGGTGCTGGGATGCATCGTCGTTCTCCTATTTGACCTTCTTCGCCGGGAGCGCGCCGACGTAGCGCTCGGCCGTGGCTACCCAGGCCTTCAGGGAGCGGGCGTCGCACTTCGACGGATCGACCCAGACGAAGCCCTGCATGACGCGGCCGGTGATGTCCATGGGCCGCGCGCCGGGGCGCTTGAGCGCGGCGGCGTCCTGGTCCTTGCCGACGCGGAACATGAAGTCCGCCTTGCCGGTGCCGCACAGCATGTTGCCGCGCAGGAGGAAGCACAGGCCGCCGAACATCTTCTTCTCGGCGACGCCGCGCTTGCCTTTCAGGGCCGTGCGCAGGCGCTGTTTCAGTGCTTCATTCATTGACATACCAGGCAAGGACGTTGCCGTCGAACCTAATCATCCTCTCGCGGCGTTCCGCCGTGCCGCGTGCTGCCTTACGGCATTCCTCATATCCTTCACGCTGATTGGCGTCGAGGGCTTTGGAATCGACCCCTTGAGTTCCCGGATGTCGCGAGTCACGGCGACGATGTGGTAGATGCCCTTTCCCAGCTCTACGAATTCCAACCGGTCGCCAGTATCCACGCCCAGCCCGTCCCTAACGGACTTCGGCAGCGTAATCTGATCCTTGTTAGTGAGAGTGGCGGAAGGCATCGACGGATCCTCAGCGCGCAAGATACCCCGAATCCACCGGCAACGTCACGCCCGTGATGAAGCGCGCCGCCGGGCTGGCAAGGAACAGAATCGCCGCGGCGATGTCGCCCACTTCGGGCAGGCGGCCGAGGGGCGTGTGGTGCATCACCTTCTTCAGCACCTCGGGATTGGAAAAGATCGGCGTGGTGAGGTCGGTGCGAACGAAGGTGGGGGCGACCGCGTTCACGGTGATGTTGTGCTCGGCGAATTCCAGGGCCAGCGCGCGGGTCAGGTTCACCACACCGCCCTTGGAGGCCTGGTAGGCCGGGTTCGGGAACAGGCCGCCGGAGAAGCCCATGATGGAGGCGAGGTTCACGATCGCGCCGCCGCCGTTCGCCCGCATTTGCCGCGCGGCGACGCGGGAGCAGAGGAAGAGGCCCTTGAGGTTGACGTCCAGGACCTTGTCCCACTCGCCGGCGGTGAGGTCGAAGGCGGATTTGCGGACGGCGACGCCGGCGTTGTTCACCAGTACATCAATCCGACCCAGCTTCTTCACCACTTCGCCGAATGCACGCTCGACCGAAGCTTCGTCGGCCACGTCGCATGGGATCAAGGTTTCGCCCGCCTGAAAATCCAGGCGGGCGACCGTGGAACCCCGGGAGGCGAAAAGGTCTGCGGTGGCCTTCCCGATGCCCTGGGCGGCGCCCGTGACCACGACCACTTTTCCTTTGACGTCGAAGGGTTCCATGGGCGGTTAGTATAAGCAGATGCACGATTTCATCATTCGAAACGCATTGATCGTCGACGGCAGCGGCGGCAAGCCGTTCCACGCCGACCTCGCGGTGAAGGACGGCCTCATCGCCGCCATCGGCAACGATGCCGGCCCTGCCCGCGAGAGCATCGAAGCCGGCGGCCTCGCGCTGATGCCGGGGATCATCGACAACCACACCCACTACGACGCCCAGATCACCTGGGACGCGAGCGCCTCGCCCTCGCCCGCGCTCGGGGTCACGACCGCGATCATCGGCAACTGCGGCTTCACCATCGCGCCCTGCCGGGAGGCGGACCGCGACCTGATCCTGAAGAACCTGACCCAGGTCGAGGGGATGTCGCTGGAGGTGCTGAAAGCAGGCACGAATTGGGGCTTCGAGTCGGTGCCGGAATACTTCGCCATGCTGGAGCAGCAGGGCGTGGCGCTCAACATTGCCGGTTTCGTGGGCCATTCTTCGGTGCGCACCTATGTGATGGGCGAGGACGCGCCGAAGCGGGCCGCGACCGCGGCTGAAGTGGCGAAGATGCGCGACATCGTGCTGGCCGGGGTGAAGGCGGGGGCGGTCGGGTTCGCGACCTCCACCTCCCCCAACCACAACGGCCATGGCGGCATTCCGATGCCCTCGCGCCTCGCGGACGAGGCCGAGATGAAGGCGCTGGTCGGATGCCTGAAGGAGGCCGGCCATGGCGTGTTCATGCTCACCAAGGGCGGGCAGACGAAGATGGCCTTCCTGGAGGAGCTCGCCGCGCTGTCGGGGCGCCCGGTGGTGGTGGCGGCCCTGCTGCACAACAACACTAACCCGCGATCGGTGTTCGACGACCTGGACGCCATCTCGGCGGCGAACGCGCGCGGCAACCGCATGCTGGGCGCCATTTCCTGCTGCCCGCTGACAAGCGATTTCCCGATGAGCGCGCCCTATCCCATGGAGGGAATCCTGGCATGGAAGCCGGCGCTGGGGCTCTCGGGCGAGGCGTTCAAGACCAAGCTGGCGGATCCTGCGTTCCGCAAGGCGGTGCGCGACGAGATCGCGAAGCCGGCGATTTTCCGCATCTTCAACGGCGAGTGGGACAAGGTCTACGTCGCGCACGCCGCGCGCCCGGAGAACCGCAAGTGGGAGCAGCACTCGGTCGAGGACATCGCGCGCGCCACCGGCGCGGATCCCCTGGATGCGATGCTGGACCTCGCGATCTCGGAAGACCTGGAGACCGAGTTCAGCGCGCTGCTGCTCAATTCCGACGAACGCGCGGTGGGCGAGATGCTGCGCCACCCGCATTCGCTGGTGTCGCTCTCGGATGCCGGCGCGCACCTGACCCTGTTCAACGACGCCGGCTTCGGCCTGCACCTTCTCGGGCGCTGGGTGCGCGAGCTGGGCGTGCTGCCGCTGGAAACCGCGGTGAAGAAGCTCACCGGCGACCCTGCTTCGGTGTTCGGCATCCAGGGCCGGGGCGCGCTGAAGGCGGGCCATGCGGCGGACCTGATGCTGTTCGACCCGGCGACGGTGAACCGGGGCCCGAAGGTCCGGGTGAAGGACCTGCCCGGCGGCGGCGCCCGTTTGATCACGCCCGCGGTCGGCGTGCAGGGGGTGTGGATCAACGGCACGCGCGTCGCCGACGACAAGGGCTTGCGGAAGCTGGACCGCCTGCCGGGGAAGGTCCTGCGCCAGTTCGGCGCCTAGCCCCTACTGCTGCAGCACCAGCCCCGCGTGCTCGCGCATGGCGTGGAAATGGATTTTCGGCCAGCGCTTCTGCGTCAGCTCCAGGTCGTAGGGTGAACTGAGCAGGTAGGCGTGTGCCTGCGCCGCGTCGAGCACCATCTTGTCCTGGTTGGCGACGCGGAAGCGGTCCAGTTCGTTGCGATCCTCGCAGCTGATCCAGCGCGCGCCAGCGTAGTTGGCGGCGGAGAGGCGCACGTCGACGCCGTACTCGGACTTGAGGCGGTGCGCGATGACCTCGAACTGCAGCTGGCCGATCGCGCCCAGCAGCATGGCGTTGCCGTGCACCGGGCGGAAGACCTGGATCGCGCCCTCCTCGCCCAGTTCCTGCAGCCCGCGCTGCAACTGCTTGCTGCGCATCGGGTCGGCCAGGTCCACGATGCGGAACAACTCCGGCGCGAAGAACGGCAGCCCGGTGTATTGCAGCGCCTCGCCCTCGGTCACGGTGTCGCCCAGCTGCAGCCCGCCGCGGGCGATGATGCCGATGATGTCGCCGGCCCAGGCCTCCTCGACCCGGTCGCGTCGCTGCGACAGGAAGGTCACCACGCCGGTCGGGCGCAGGGTCTTGCCGGTGCGATTGACATATAACGACATGCCGCGCTCGAAGCGGCCGGAGCACAGCCGCACGAAGGCGATGCGGTCGCGGTGCGCCGGGTCCATGTTGGCCTGGATCTTGAAGACCACGCCGGTGAGCGCCGCCTCCTCCGGATGCACCTCGCGCGTTAGAGACCGGCGCACGGAAGGCGGCGGCGCGAGGTCCACCAGCGCGTCCAGCACCTCCTGGACGCCGAAATTGTTGATCGCCGAGCCGAAGAACACCGGCGTCTGCCGCCCGCCGAGGAACGCCGCGCGGTCGAACGCGGGCGTGGCGTGGCGCACGATGTCGATCTCGGCCCAGGCGGCGTCGAACTCCGCGCCGAAGCGCGCCCGCACTTCGGCCTCGCCCGAGAGGCGCTCGTCCTCGCCGCCGCGGCGGTCCGAGCCCGCGGCGAACACGCGCATGCCGTCGCTGCGCAGGTCGTAGGTGCCGCGGAAGCCCTTGCCCTGCCCCACCGGCCAGGTGAGCGGCGAGCAGGGCATGCCCAGGGCCTTCTCGATCTCCTCCAGCAGGGCGAGGGGCTCGCGCACCTCGCGGTCCATCTTGTTGATGAAGGTGAGGATCGGCGTGCCGCGCGCGCGGCACACCTCCAGCAGGCGCAGGGTCTGCGCCTCAACCCCGTTGGCGGCGTCGATCACCATCAACGCGGCGTCCACCGCGGTCAGCACGCGGTAGGTGTCCTCGGAGAAGTCGCGGTGGCCGGGGGTGTCCAGCAGGTTCAGCACCGCGCCGCGGTACTCCATCTGCATCACCGAGCTCGCCACCGAGATGCCGCGCTGCTTCTCGATCTCCATCCAGTCCGAGGTGGCGTGGCGCGAGGCCTTGCGCGCCTTGACGCTGCCCGCGATCTGGATCGCGCCGGCGTAGAGCAGCAGCTTCTCGGTGAGGGTGGTCTTGCCGGCGTCCGGGTGCGAAATGATCGCAAACGTGCGGCGGCGGGCGACTTCGGCGGAATAGGACGAACCTGCGGACACTGCGTGCTCCGTGGAAGGGCCGCGACTGTACCACGCGCCGCTGGCGTCGTTCTTCAGGTACTCGTCGCGCGCAACATCCCGGCATCGCGGATGAACGCCTGGATCTCGTCCAGCCCCTGCCCGGTCTTCAGGTTGCTGAACACGAACGGCCGCTCGCCCCGCATCCGCTTCGCATCCCGGTCCATCACCTCCAGCGACGCCCCCACCATGGGCGCGAGGTCGATCTTGTTGATGACGAGCAGGTCGGACTTGACGATGCCCGGCCCGCCCTTGCGGGGGATCTTGTCGCCGGCGGCGACGTCGATGACGTACAGGGTCAGGTCCGAGAGCTCCGGGCTGAAGGTGGCGGCGAGGTTGTCGCCGCCGGACTCGATCAGGATCAGGTCCAGCCCGGTGAAGCGCCGGTTCAGGCGCGCCACCGCCTCCAGGTTGATGGAGGCGTCCTCGCGGATCGCGGTGTGCGGGCAGCCGCCGGTCTCGACGCCGATGATGCGCTCGGGCGCGAGCGCCTGGTTCCTCACCAGGAACTGCGCGTCCTCCTCGGTGTAGATGTCGTTGGTGACCACCGCGATGTTGTAGATGTCGCGGAAGGCCTGGCACAGCGCCAGCGTCAGCGCGGTCTTGCCGGACCCGACTGGCCCGCCGATGCCGACTCGCAAGGTCATGAGCGGAACAGCCGCGAGTACTGGGTTTCGTGCTGCGACGAGAGGATCGCCAGCGCCGGCGCGAAGCTGCCGATGTCGTCGTCGGCCATAGCCTCCGCCTCGTCGGCCACCGCTTCCAGCCTCTCACCCAGCGCGAGAAGGATCTTCTGGCCGTCGGTCTGGCCCAGCGGCACCGCCTTCAGCGCCGCCATGACCTGGTTCTCGGCCCAGGACCACAGGTAGGCGACCAGCGCCTCGCGAGGGTCAAGGCCCCATGCCCTCGCCGCATGCGCGTAGGCCGCCGGGAACGACGGCTCCTCCAGCGCCAGCGCCGGGACACCGAGGTCGGGCAGCAGGCGGTTGAGCGAATAGCCCATCTGGACCGTCTCCGCGCGCAGTTCCGCGGTCTCGCGGCTGGCGAGGAAGCGCGCGTTCCAGGTGCCAGGATCCTGCATCATGCGCAGCAGCATCGGCGAGTCGAGCCGGGCGACGGATTGCGCCAGCACCTCCTCGATCCAGCGCCGCGCCGAAGCCGCGTCCGTCACCGCGCCCGCCTCGATCGCAGCCTCGAGCCCGCCCGAATAGCTGTAGCCGCCCACGGGCAAGGCCGGGCTCGCCAGCTGCAGCAGCCTGGCGAGCTTCATTTCTTGTGGTGGTGATGGTGGTCATGCCCGCAATGCTCGTCGTGGACATGGCCGTGGTCGTGTCCATGTGCACGATCGTGCACATTCTCGGGCTCATGGCCGTGGTGGTGGTCGTGGATCTTGCCGCCGTGGCCCATCTCATCGTGCCGGTGGCCGCCGCCGTAGGCGCCCGCCTCGGGCTCGAAGGGCGCTTCCATGTGCGCCACCGTGGCGCCCAGCTTCACCAGCATCTCCTCCAGCACGTGGTCCGCCGCGAGACGCAGGAAGCCCTCGCCCACCTGCACCGGAACATGCCGGTTGCCCAGGTGGTAGGCCGCCTTCGCCAGTTCGACCGCGGACGCGCAGGTGACGTGCACCACCTTCTCCGGCTCCGCGACCACCTCGATGATGCGGCCGTCCGAGGCGGTGACCAGGTCGCCGCCGCGCAGGACTTCGCCCCGCGGCAGCATCAGGCCGACCTCCTCGCCGGAAGCGAGCTTCGTCTTCAGGCGGCTCTTCTGCCGCGACTCGAAGGGCAGGCGCAATTGGCCCTTGACCTCGACCTTGTAGGCCGAGCGCGGAATCTTCAGCTTGGATTTGATTTCGAGCATGGCTTCCTAGAACAGGAAATAGCGCTGCGCCAGCGGCAATACCCTGGCGGGCTCGCACACAAGCAGCTCGCCATCGGCGCGCACTTCGTAGGTTTCGGGATCGACGCTGATCTTCGGCTGCCAGCTGTTGTGCACCATGTCCTTCTTGCCGACGCCACGGATGTTCTTCACTGCGACCATGGGCTTGTCCAGCTTCAGCTTGGCGAGGGCCGGGTTCTTCAGCGCCGCCTTGGAGACGAACGTGACCGACGTCTTCAGGGCCTTGCCGAAGGAACCGAACATCGGCCGGTAGTGCACCGGCTGCGGCGTCGGGATGGACGCGTTCGGATCGCCCATCGCCGCCGCCGCGATGGCGCCGCCCTTCAGGATCAGCGATGGCTTGGCGCCGAAGAAGGCCGGCCGCCACAGCACCAGGTCCGCGAGCTTGCCCGGCTCGATCGAGCCCACGAGGTGGCTGATGCCGTGCGTGATCGCCGGGTTGATGGTGTACTTGGCGACGTAGCGCTTGACGCGAGCGTTGTCGTGGGTTTTCGGATCGCCCTTCAACGCGCCGCGCTGGACCTTCATCTTGTGCGCCGCCTGCCAGGTCCGGATGATCACCTCGCCGACGCGGCCCATGGCCTGCGAGTCCGAGGACATCATGGAGAACGCGCCCAGGTCGTGCAGGATGTCCTCGGCGGCGATGGTTTCCTTGCGGATGCGCGACTCCGCGAAGGCGACGTCCTCCGCGATCGCCGGATCGAGGTGATGGCACACCATCAGCATGTCCAGGTGCTCGGCCACCGTGTTCACCGTGTAGGGCATGGTCGGGTTGGTCGAGGACGGCAGCACGTTCGGCTCGCCGCAGATGCGGATGATGTCCGGGGCGTGGCCGCCGCCCGCGCCCTCGGTATGGAAGGTGGCGATGCTGCGGCCCTTCATCGCCTTGACGGAGGTCTCCACGAACCCGGATTCGTTCAGCGTATCGGTGTGGATCGCCACCTGGGTGTCGGTCTTCTCCGCCACGTCGAGGCAATTGTCGATCGCCGCCGGCGTGGTGCCCCAGTCCTCGTGCAGCTTGAGGCCGATGGCGCCCGCCTTGATCTGCTCCGTGAGCGGGCCGGGCAGGCTGGCGTTGCCCTTGCCCAGGAACCCGAGGTTCATCGGGAAGGCCTCGGCCGCCTCGAGCATGCGGTGGATGTGCCACGGCCCGGGAGTGCAGGTGGTGGCGAAGGTGCCGGTGGCCGGGCCGGTGCCGCCGCCCAGCATGGTCGTGACGCCCGACATCAGCGCCTCGTCGATCTGCTGCGGGCAGATGAAGTGGATATGGCTGTCGATGCCGCCGGGGGTGACGATCATGCCCTCGCCCGCGATCACCTCGGTGCCGGCGCCGATCGGGATCGTGACCCCGGGCTGGATGTCCGGGTTGCCGGCCTTGCCGATCTTCCAGATGCGGCCGGCCTTGATGCCGATGTCCGCCTTGACGATGCCCCAGTGATCCACGATGAGCGCGTTGGTGATCACGGTGTCGGCGACCTTGGCCGAGAGCAGCTGGCTCTGCCCCATGCCGTCGCGGATCACCTTGCCGCCGCCGAACTTCACCTCTTCGCCGTAGATCGTGTAGTCCTTCTCGACCTGGATCCACAGCTCGGTGTCCGCGAGCCGGACGCGGTCGCCGACGGTGGGGCCGAACATCTCGGCGTAGGCCTGGCGGGCAATCTTCATTTCAGTTTCCCCATCACCTTGCCCGCGAAGCCGTAGATCTCGCGCTTGCCGGCGACCGCGACCAGCTCGACGGTGCGCGACTGTCCCGGCTCGAATCGCACCGCGGTGCCCGCGGCGATATTGAGGCGCATGCCGTAGGCCGCCTTGCGCTCGAATTTCAGCGCCTCGTTGGTCTCGAAGAAGTGGTAGTGCGAGCCCACCTGCACCGGGCGGTCGCCGGAATTGGTGACCTTCACGATGACGGTCCTGCGGCCCTTGTTGAGCTCGACCTCGCCTGCCGCGACCTGCATCTCTCCGGGAATCATGACGGCCTCAAACGATCGGATTGTGGACGGTCACCAGCTTGGTGCCGTCCGGGAACGTGGCCTCGATCTGGATCTCCGGGATCATCTCCGGCACCCCTTCCATCACTTCGTCGCGCCGGAGCAGCGTGGCGCCCCAGCCCATCAGCTCGGAGACGCTGCGGCCGTCGCGCGCGCCCTCCATGATCGCGGCGGAGATGAACGCCACCGCCTCGGGGTAGTTCAGCTTGAGGCCCCTGCCCTTGCGCCGCTCGGCGAGCAGCGCGGCGGTAAAGATGAGCAGCTTGTCCTTCTCGCGCGGGGTCAGTTCCATGTCATTCGATCCGGAGCCTGGCCTCGCCGATGCCGGGGAAGCTCGCCACCACCTCGTCGCCCGCCCTGGCCGCCTCCAGCCCGGTCCAGGCGCCGGTGGTGACGATGTCGCCCTTCCTCAGCCCGCCGGTGCGCTTGCCGCAATGCGCGACGATCCAGGGCATGAGGCGAAACGGGTCGCCGAAGGAATGGCTGCCGGTCGCCTTCGAGACGCGGCGGCCGATCCGGATCTCCATGGACTGCTTGCGGAAATCGACGCCCCGCCAACCCCGCGTGCCGCTGCCCACGACCAGCGCGCCGTTGTTCTGGAAATCCGCGAGTTGCCAGCCACCCGGCGCCGACTTCCATTTCGCGAGCCGCGTGGCGCAGACCTCGATCGTCACCAGCACTTCGCCCGTGGCGAGCGCGATCTCTTCCACCGTCCAGGGCTTGGCGCGCGGCGGCAGGTCCTTCGCGAAGCGGAATGCGACCTCCGCCTCGACGCCGGTCATGCCGATGGCGGCGGCGCTCACACGCGCGCCGCTCGACAGCACGTTTTCCGGCGCGATCGGCGCCGCTGTCGGCTCCACCTTGTCGCTCGGGCCGCCGGCTTTCCAGGCCACCGGCAATACTCCGGGCCAGAGCCTGGCGAATACCTTGTCCTGCGCGCGGTAGGCGATGGCGTCGGTGCGGATGGCGGATTTCTGCGGCACCGCCAGCGGCTGGCGCGCACGGCGCGCGTGGACGAGCAGGCTGGCAATCAGGTCGGTACGCATGTGGTTCAGGTCCTCCAGATCCTGGGCTCGACCGCCTCGCGCCCGGCGCAGGCCGGACGCAGGATGCGCCACAGCGCCGTGAACCAGCGCCGCGCGGATTCGGTCGAGGCGCCAAGATAACGCGCCAGCAGCACGCCGGGGAGAAGAGTTGTCGCTCCCCGGCCTTCTTCCGGCGAAACAACCCGGCAGGCCTCCAGTTCCGCGCGGCCCACGGCCGGGAACGCGGCCGCCAGCGTGCCGAACACCGGCTGCCCCGCCAGGCCCGCGGCCGAGGCCATCAGCGCGCTGCCGCCCGCGATGCAGCCGCGCTCCAGCCAGAGCGGACGGCCGTCGCGCAGGATCGAGGCCGAGAAGCGGCACTCACCTCGCGTGAAGCGCTCGCCAGAGCCAGTGCGTCCAAGGCAGACGATGTCCCAGCCGATGTAGCCGGCATCGCCCGCGAGGCGCGCCTCGATGCTGAGGCTCGCCTGGGCACCGTCGAACACGATGGACTCCTGCGGCAGCCATTCCAGCGTCGCGCCCTCCGCGATCTCCATCGTCACCGTCTGCCGCGCCCGTGCGCCGCTGCTGCGGTACCACTTTCCGGCGCCCGGCGTGGTCAGCAGCGCCTGCGCGCCAGCGTCAACTCCGATCGCAATGCTCAGCTCGTCGCCGCCGGCGATGCCTCCGGGCGGATGCACCACGATCGCATGGCAGACCGACTCGCCCTCCGGGTACAGCGGCTTCTGCACCACCAGCGGCCCGTCGTGGCGACGGCGCGCGAGCACAGTTTTCGCGCCGCTGCGCGCGAAGCCCAGATCCAGCTCGGCACGCCAGCTGGCAAATATCGGTTCCGCCACGCGCATGCGGCGATCATACAGCCGGTTTTACCCGGGGCACTCAACGTCATCCGGGATCGAAGCTAGGATGCAGTTCTGGAAAAGCTGGTGGCGGTCAATCAGCGCCTACTGTTGGAGGCTTGGAATGGGTATTTCCGCGGTCGAGATTGAGATTCCCCTGGCCCGATCGGTCAGGGTGACGAGCGACACCCTGCATGTGGACCTGTCCGACGGCCGCACGATTTCGGTCCCCGTGGGTTGGTACCCACGGCTGGCACATGCCACCGTTGAAGAACGCAGGCAGTGGCGGCTGATTGCACGAGGCCGGGGCATTCACTGGGACTCCGTTGACGAGGACGTCAGCGTGGAAGGCCTTCTCGCCGGTAGGCCATCCGGAGAAATTCAGTCATCGTTCAAGCAATGGCTCGATGCACGTCGAGCGCGCCTGGTCAAGCGTTCGACGGCGGCGCGCAAAAACGGCGCGCGCCGTCAACGCTGACGTAGTCGCGCGACCATGAAAGCCGATCGGCGTCGCCGGGTGTGAGACGAAGATCATTGCGTGAAACGCGAGTGTCATAGAGGCGGTGCATGGGTAAAGCCCGCTGATTCCGCTAGACTTGACCTATGAAGCGTCGGGTCTACGTTGAAACGACCGTTATCAGCTATCTCGCCGCACGAGCCAGCCGGGACGTCATCATCAAAGCACATCAGGAAGTGACGCATGCATGGTGGCAGAAGCGGCGCAAGGATTTTGAGCTCATGGTGTCCGACGTGGTGATCGAGGAACTGGGCAGGGGCGACAAGGCCGCGGCGGCCAGCCGATTGGGATATACGCGGAATTTGAGCGTGGTCCTGAGCGCGGAGCCCGCGATCGCTTTGGCGCGATTGCTGCTGAAACAGCGGGCGGTGCCGGCGGCGGCGCAAGTGGACGCGCTGCATATCGGTGTGGCGGTGACGAACGGCGCGGATTTTCTGCTTACCTGGAACTGTCGTCACATCGCCAACGCCGAAATGCGCGCCAAGATCGGCGCCGTCTGCCGCGAAGCGGGATACGAACC
>JALHLN010000018.1 GCA_022844545.1 Burkholderiales bacterium
GCGGCTTCGTCATCCGCTGCGGCACCCTCGAGCGCGCGCGCGATTTCCGCCGCGGAGAACGCCGGCGCGGCCGCGTCGAGCTCGGCCTGGAGCGCGCGCTGCGCCGCGAGCAGCCGCGCCGCGGCCCGGGAAAGGTCAATTTTCCGAATCGGATCCGGCATTTACGGATAAAATGGCGAGCAGGCCGACGGCATCGAATAGGGAACGTTCATGGCTCACGGATGCCTCAAGGATAGTGGGAACGCGTAAGCCCTGATGCGAATCTTCCTGAAACGGTCTTTGCTGGCGCTGGAAGTGCTCGCGTGGACGGCGTTCTTCGCCTTTGCGCTCGCCTTCCTCGCGCTGCGCTACTGGGTGCTGCCCAACGTCGAGGACCACCGCGAGCGCATCGTCGCCGCGATCTCGCAGGCGGTCGGCCTGCCGGTGACCATCGGCGCCCTGGAGACCGACTGGGCCGGCCTGCGGCCGCGGCTCTCGATCTCGGAGGTGCGCGTCTACGACCACGGCGGGCGCGAGGCACTGGTGCTGCCGGTGGTGGAGAACGTGATCTCCTGGCAGTCGCTGGTCTTCATGGACCTGCGGCTGCACTCGTTCCTCATCGACGGTCCCAAGCTCGCGGTGCGGCGCGACGTCAAGGGCGCGATCACGGTGGGCGGCATCGACATCGGCGGCGGCGGCAACGAGGGCCGGCTCTCGGACTGGGTGCTGGCGCAGAGCGAGATCATCATCCGCGGCGCCGAGGTGACCTGGACCGACGAGCAGCGCGGCGCGCCGCCGCTCGCGCTCACCGCGCTCAACTTCCGCCTCGCCAACGACGGCGACCGGCACGCCTTCGGGCTCTCGGCGCGCCCGCCGCGCGAGCTCGGGCCCGGCGTGGAGTTGCGCGCCGAGCTGGTCGGCCGCAGCGTGACGCAGCTCGCGCAGTGGAACGGGCGCGTGTTCGCCGAACTGGGCGCCACCGACCTCGCGGGCTGGCGCGCCTGGGTGGACTATCCCATCGACGTGCGTTCGGGCGAGGGCGCGCTGCGGCTCTGGGCGACGCTGGGCGCGGGCAGGCTGCTGCGCGCCACCGCGGACGTGGAACTCGCCGGCGTGGTGGCGCGCATGGGCAGGGACCTGCCGCCGCTGGAGGTGTCCAGTGTGCGCGGCCGGCTGCAGGGCCGCGCCACCGCCGCCGGCTACGAGTTCGGCGCGCGCAACCTCGCGCTGGAGTCGCCGCGCTCGGCGCCGATGAGGGCCACCGGGTTGCGCGTGCTTTGGGAGCCGGCCGAGGGCGCGCGGGCGCAGAAGGGGTCGCTCGACGCCAACCTGGTCGAGCTGGGCCCCCTGGTGCAGCTGGCCGAATTCCTGCCGCTTCCGGCCGACCTGCGCCAGGTGCTGGCCGAGCTCGCGCCGCAGGGCAACCTGCTCGACGCCAAGCTGGACTGGACCGGCGAGCTGCCCGACAAGGCCACCTACACCGCGAAGATGCGCTTCGCCGGGCTCGCGGTGAACGCCTGGCGCAGCATCCCGGGTTTCGCGGGCCTCTCGGGCAGCCTGGAGGCGAGCGAGAAGAAGGGCACGCTGTACCTCGCCTCGCAGAAATCCGAACTCGACCTGCCGGCCATCTTCCCCGAGCCGCGGATGCAGCTCGACTCCCTCAATGGCGAGCTCGCCTGGGAACTGGAATCCGGCGGCGGCTTCCTGGTGCGCCTGCCGAACCTCAGCTTCGCCAACCCGGACCTGGCCGGCTCGGCCTTCGGCACCTACCGCTGGACCGGCGAGGGCCCCGGCGAACTGGACCTGTCGGCGCAGCTGTCGCGCGCCGACGGCCGGCGCACCGCCAAGTACCTGCCGCTGTCCTCGATCATGGGGCCGGAGACGCGCGGCTGGCTGGAGCGGGCAGTCGTCGCCGGCAACGTGAAGGACGCGCGGCTGCGAATCAAGGGCGACCTGCGCGAGTTCCCCTTCACCGACCCCGCCAAGGGCCAGTTCCAGATCGCCGCGAAGGTGGGCGCGGGCGTGCTGGACTACGTCGAGGGCTGGCCGCGCGTCGAGCAGATCGAGGCGGAGCTGCTGTTCGAGCGCGAGCGCATGGAGATCGTGGGCCGCGGCGGCGCCATCCTCGGCGCGCGCGTCGGCGCGACGCGGGTCAGCATCGCCAACCTGCTGTCGGACGACCCGCGCCTCGTGGTGGACGGCAGCGCCGAGGGGCCGAGCGCCGACTTCCTGAAGTACGTGCAGGCGAGCGGGGTGCGGCGCATGCTTGACGGGGTCACCGACGGCATGAGCGCCCAGGGCAGGGCGCGCCTGCGGCTCAGGCTGGACCTGCCGTTGAACGACACCTCGCGCACGCGCACCTCGGGAGAGTTCCAGTTCGCCAACAACACCTTGGTTGTGGACTCGCGCGTGCCGCCGATCGCCGCGGCGACGGGGCGCATCGCCTTCACCGAGGACTCGCTCAGCATCGCGGAGCTGCGCGGCACCCTGTTCGGCGGGCCGGTCGCGATCTCCGGGGGCAGCAAGGCGGGCGTGCCTTTGGCCGTCACCGCGCGCGGGCGCGGCACCGTGGAGGGCTTCGGCGCGCTGTTCGACCACCCGTGGCGCAAGCGCCTGTCCGGCGCCGCGGCCTATGTCGCCACCATCAGCTCGATCGAGGGCCGCATCCGCACCTCGTTCGAGACTTCGCTGGAGGGCGTGGCGAGCGCCCTGCCCGAGCCGCTGGCCAAGCTCCCGGGCGTCGTGCTGCCGCTGCGCGTGGAGGTGCTGCCCGGCGAGGGCCGCGAGCGCGTCATGGTGACGCTGGGTCCGCAGACCGGGCGCCTCGTGGCGGCGGAGTTCCTGCGCGCCGCCGCGCCCGGCGGCGCGATGCGGACGCAGCGCGCGCTGGTGATGCTCAATCCCGAACCGGGCGAGGCGCCGCGCATGCCGGAGCGGCGCGGCTTCACCGTGCGCGGCGCCCTGCCCGCGCTAGACCTGGACCGGTGGCTGCCGCTGCTGCGGGAGAACGCCGGCGAGGGCAGCGCGGCGGGCGAGGGCGGCGCCAGCTTCGAGCTCAAGGTGGGCATCCTGGATGCGCTCGGCAGGCGCATGCGCAACGTGGGAATGAAGGGCGTCACCGAGGGCGAAGGCTGGTCGGCGTCCATGGATACTGCGGAGTTCGCCGGCGACCTGGTCTACCGCGCCGAGGCCGGCGGGCGCCTGGTGGCGCGCTTCAAGCACTTCAGCGTGCCGGAGAATTCGCCCGGCGCGAGGGAGGGCGAAGCCGCGCGCGAGCTGCCGGCGGTCGACCTCGTGGCCGAGAGCTTCACCCATCGCGGCCGCCGCATGGGCCGGGTCGAGATCGCGGCGCGGCACGAGGGCCGGGACTGGCGCATCGACAAGCTGGCGATGGTCAACCCGGATTCCACGCTCGCGGGCAAGGGGCTGTGGCGCACCGGTCCGGCGCTGAGGACCTCGCTTGCCGACGCCGCCGCCTCGCGCACCGCGCTCGAGTTCAGGCTCGATGTCAACGACGTCGGCGCCTTCCTCGCGCGCATGGGCTACCCGGACCATGTCAAGGGCGGCCGCGGCCGCGTCCAGGGCAACCTCGACTGGACCGGCGACCCGGTGTCGCTGGACTACGCGACGCTGGGCGGCAGGCTCGACATGCAGGTGGACGACGGCCAGTTCCTCGAGATCGAGCCCGGCATCGGCAAGCTCGTTTCGCTCATGAGCCTGCAGATGCTGCCGCGGCGCATCACGATGGATTTCCGCGACGTGTTCTCCAAGGGCTTCCAGTTCGACCGCATCTCCTCCAGCCTTGCCATCGAGCGCGGCGTGATGACGACGAAGGACTTCCGCATGCGCGGGCCGGCGGCGGAGGTCTCCATGGGCGGGCTGGTGGACCTCAACCTGGAGGCGCAGAACCTGCAGGTGCGCGTCATCCCGCGCGTGGACGGCGTCGCCTCCACCGTGGTCGGCCTGATCAACCCGGTGGCCGGCGTCGCCACCATGATCGCGCAGAAGCTGATGAAGGACCCGCTGGGCCAGCTCGCCGCCTACGAGTACAACATCACCGGCACCTGGACCGACCCCAAGGTGGAGAAGTCGGACCCCTCGCCGCCGTCGCAGCCCAATGAAGACCGCCTGCTCACCGTGCCGGGCAACTGAAAGGTAGACTGCGCCACATGGATACCGACGTCCTCCTCGCCACCGCCGACGCCTGCCTGCTGGCGCCCTACGACCTGCAGCCGGGGAAGCTCGACGCGGTTTTCGGTGCGCTGGCCACCCGCAAGCTCGACTACGCGGACCTGTACTTCCAGTACACCCGCTCCGAGGGCTGGAGCCTGGAGGAGGGCATCGTCAAGTCGGGCAGCTTCAGCATCGACCAGGGCGTGGGCGTGCGCGCCATCGCGGGCGAGAAGACCGCGTTCGCGTACTCGGACGAGATCAGCCCGGCGGCGCTCGCCGACGCGGCGAAGGCGACGCGCGCCATCGCCAATGCCGGGGGCGGCAGGAAGGGACGCGTCGCGCGCAGGACCAGCGCCCCCCGTCGCTACGAACCGATCGATCCGCTGGCGTCGCTGGGCGCCGAGGCCAAGGTGGCCATGCTGGAGCGGCTGGAGCAGAAGTGCCGCGCGCTGGATGCGCGCGTGACGCAGGTGATGGCGCATCTCGCGGGCGAGTACGAGGTGGTGCTGATCGCGCGCGCCGACGGCGTGCTGGCGGCGGACGTGCGCCCGCTGGTGCGCCTGTCGGTGCAGGTGATCGCCGAGCAGGACGGCCGGCGCGAATCCGGTTCCTCCGGCGGCGGCACCCGCGGCGACTATTCGCACTTCACCGAGGCGGTGCTGGACGATTACGCGCAGCGCGCGGTGTCGCAGGCGCTGGTCAACCTGCGCGCCAAGCCCTCGCCCGCCGGGACCATGACCGTGGTGCTCGGGCCCGGCTGGCCGGGCATCCTGCTGCACGAGGCCATCGGCCACGGCCTGGAGGGCGACTTCAACAGGAAGGGCAGCTCGGCCTTCTGCGGCCGCATCGGCGAGCGCGTCGCGGCGCCCGGGGTGACCGTGGTGGACGACGGCACCATGCCCGACCGGCGCGGCTCGCTGACGGTGGACGACGAGGGCAACCCGACGCAGCGCACGGTGCTGATCGAGGACGGCATCCTGCGCGGCTACCTGCAGGACAGCCTGAACGCGCGCCTGATGAAGCAGCCCCCGACGGGCAACGGCCGGCGCGAGTCCTTCGCCCACCTGGTGCTGCCGCGCATGACCAACACCGTGATGCTGGCGGGCAGCGAGGACCCGCGGGAGATCCTGCGCGGCGTGAAGAAGGGCCTGTACGCGGCCAACTTCGGCGGCGGCCAGGTGGACATCACCAACGGCAAGTTCGTGTTCTCGGGGTCCGAGGCCTGGATGATCGAGGACGGCAGGCTGACGCATCCGGTAAAGGGGGCGACCCTGATCGGCAACGGCCCGGACGCGCTGACGCGCGTCAAGGCGATCGGCAACGACCTGAAGATGGATTCCGGCGTCGGCACCTGCGGCAAGGACGGCCAGAGCGTGCCGGTGGGCGTGGGCCAGCCGACGCTGCGGATCGACGGCTTGACAGTGGGAGGCACCGCCTGAACTGAGGAGCGAAAGGAGGGGAGCATGGCCATCAAGCTGAGGTCCTGCCCGATGTGCCGGGGCAAACTGGAACTGGTTTCCATCGACCGGGTGTCCGGATCCCACGATCCGCTCACCATCACCGTGCTGGGCATGCCCGCCGGGCGCTGCGCCGGCGGCCACGCCGCTCCGGTGCACCCGGACTTCCTCATCTGGCTGATCCACGAGTTGCGCGAGCGCCGCCAGCAGATTCCGGCGGCCGAGGAGAAAGGCATGCTGTTCAAGAAGGCCTTCTGCGCCTGCGGCGCGCAAATCCCCTCCGGGGCCGGCGAACGCCGGACCTTCGCCTACGACCTCGCGTTCGAGGGCGCGCCGGGGTTCAAGGTCGAGCTGGAGATGCCCATGCACAGGTGCGCCAAGTGCGGCAAGGAGCAGCTGCGCTCGGCGAAGGCGATCGGCGCGGCGGCGTCGCACGCCATGGTGGGCGTGTGCGACGCGGCGAAGTTTCCCCATAGCGGCTGACGTATCCCGCGTGGCTGACCGCGTTGCCAACGACAGCGCCTTCCGATAACCCAATGCCAAAAACAGGGACGGACCCCATTTTCTGCTCGCAGGCGGCGGTCACGCCCGAACCGTCGCCGGAGGATCTCGCGTTGCTGCGCGGCCCGGTGGCCAGACTGATCGCCGAGAACTACCCGGACTTCGCGCAGCGGGTGTGGGGAATCAAGGAGAAGACAGGATGAGATGGATACTGCTGGCGGTCGCCATCGCGGCGAGCCCGTTGCTGTCGGCGCAGGAAGCGCGCTTCAACCAGGTGGAACTGCAGGCCGAGGCCTCGCGCGAGGTGCAGAACGACCTCATGACCGCGAACCTGTACGCGGAAGCCTCCGATCCGTCGGCCGCGAAGGTCGCCGACCAGCTCAACCGCGTCACCGCCGAGGCGCTGAAGACGGCCGGCGCGGAAAAGGCGGTGAAGGCCCGCAGCGGCCATTCGCAGACCTACCCGGTGAACGACCGCAACGGCAAGCTCACCGGCTGGCGCGGCCGCAGCGAGATCCGGCTGGAATCGAAGGACAACCGGGCGATGGCAGCGCTGATCGGCCGGCTGCAGTCCTCGATGCAGCTGAGCGGCGTATCGTTCTCGGTCTCGCCCGAATTGCGCCGCTAGGTCGAGAACGAGCTCATCAACGAGGCGGTCGCCGCGTTCAAGTCCCGCGCCGACATCGCGGCGAAGGCGATCGGCGGCAAGGCCTTCAAGATCCGGCGCATCGGCCTGAACACCGGCGGCATGCAGCCCGGCCCGCGCCCGATGCTGGCCCGCGGCATGGCGGCGCAGTCGGCCGAAGTCTCGGCGCCGGTGTTCGAGGCGGGCACCAGCGTGGTCAACGTGGTCGCGGCGGGGACGGTCGAAGTCGAGTAGCGCCTCGGATACGTCGGCTCCGCCCGACGCGGAGAATTATTTTGTAACTGTTCGAACTCGCGGCATCGCCTCCAGTCCCAACCTGAACCAGGGAGGCAACATGACGCAGGGCAACGGCTTGTTCACGCATCGCGACAATCGCTTCTTCCGCTCCGGGCCGCCGGCGCCGCCGCCGACCGCTCCCGCCGGGACGACCGAGCCGCCGAAGGAGCGCGAAGTCGCGAGGCCCGCGCCGTCGCCCAAGGCCGACGAACGCAAGGAGGCGCGCCTCGTGGTCGGGCCCGACATCAAGATGAAGGGCGTCGAGGTCGCCGACTGCGACACCCTCCAGGTCGAGGGCCGCATCGAGGCGACGCTGGACGCGCGCCTGCTGCAGATTTCCGAGCACGGCGTGTTCGCGGGGACCGTCGCGGTGGATGTGGCCGAGATCCACGGCCGGCTGGAGGGCGAGCTGACCGTGCGCAAGCAGTTGATCCTGCACGCCACCGGGAAGGTGACGGGCAAGATCCGCTACGCTCGCATCAAGGTCGAGGAGGGGGCGGAATTGTCCGGCGAGATCGGGTTGCTGGAGGCGAAGCCGGGCGCGCCGCTCAAGGCAGGTTGAGCTTCATCCATTCCTCCGGCGAGCACGCGGCGCGCTCGCCGGTGCGGGTGTCCGCGATCTTCTCCTGCGCACCGCGGATGGCCTTGTCCACCATGGCGTGCTCGATGGCCTCGTCCTCGCCCATGCCGAGCTGGGCGAGGAGCGCGGTCATGCGCTCGCCGGAGAACATCCGCAGCAGCGGTGCGTCCAGCGACTCGTGGAAGCGCAGCCGGACCGGGAACGGGAGGCCCTCGCAGTAGCGCAGGATGCGGTCGTCTTCCTGCGGCAGGAAGTGGTGCTCGGCGACCAGCACCAGGCCCGCCTCCGCCGCGGACTGCGCGGCCTTCGCCGGCGCCGGCAGCACCGCGGCGAGCGCAAGCGCGATGCCATCGAACTTCGAGTACGCGGCGGGCGCGGCGAGCGACGCCGTGGCGATGCGGTCGGTATGGCTGCGGCTGCGCGCGCCCTTGGCCTCCAGCGCCGCCGCCACGGCCGCAAGGGTCGAGCGGAAGTGCGCCACCACCAGCACCCGCGGCGCCGAGACGGCCTCCTCGGCCACGCCCCGGAGCTTGCGCGCCGAGTTCTGCCAGATGCGGTCGCTGTCCCGAGCCGGACCGGATTTGCGGCCGAACAGCCCGAAAATCATGGCCTCAGGCCGGCCGGTCCCAGTTCGTGGCGCGCGCGACCGCGTCGCGCCAGCGTGCGAGCAGGGACTGCGCCTCGTCGCGCGACATGGTGGGTTCGAAGCGCCGGTCCATCTGCCAGTGGGCGGCAATCTCCTCCTTGGATTTCCAGACGTCCACCGCGAGGCCGGCAAGGTAGGCCGCGCCCAGCGCGGTGGTCTCCAGCACCTTCGGCCGCACCACCGGCACGCCGAGGATGTCGGCCTGGAACTTCATCAGCAGGTTATTAGCCGCGGCGCCGCCGTCCACGCGCAGTTCGGTCAGCTTCTCGCCCGCGTCCTTCTGCATCGCCTCGAGCACGTCGGCGCTCTGGTAGGCGATGGATTCCAGCGCCGCGCGCGCCAGGTGCGAGCGCGAGGAGCCGCGCGTGAGGCCGACGATGGCGCCGCGCGCGTTCGGGTCCCAGTGCGGCGCGCCCAGGCCCGCGAAGGCCGGCACCAGGTAGACCCCGCCGTTGTCCAGCGACTCGCCGGCGAGCGCCTCGATCTCCGCGGCGCTCTTGAAGAACTGCATCTCGTCGCGCAGCCACTGCACCACCGCGCCGGCGATGAAGACGCTCCCCTCCAGCGCGTAGGCCTTCTCCAGGTCGCGCGAATCCAGTGCCCGGCCGACCTGCGCCGCCGCCGTGCTGAGCAGGCCGTGGGTCGAAGGCACCACCTTGCCGCCGGTGTGCATCAGCATGAAGCAGCCGGTGCCGTAGGTGTTCTTCGCCATTCCCGGCCGGTGGCAGCCCTGGCCGAAGAGCGCCGCCTGCTGGTCGCCGGCGATGCCGGTGATGGGCACCGCGGCGCCCAGCACCGTGGGCGCGATCATGCCGAACGCGTGCGAGGACGGGAACACCTCGGGCAGGATGGCGCGCGGGATGTCGAACAGTTGCAGCAGTTCCGGGTCCCAGTCGCCAGAGTGGATGTTGAACAGCAGCGTGCGCGAGGCGTTGGACGGATCCGTGACGTGCGTCCGGCTGTAGGACAGGTTCCACACCAGCCAGGTGTCGACGGTGCCGAAGGCGAGCTCGCCGCGCTCGGCGCGGCCGCGCGCGCCCGGGATGTGGTCCAGCAGCCAGGCGAGCTTGGTGGCGGAAAAATACGGGTCGATCACCAGGCCGGTGCGCTCGCGCACCAGGCTCTCGGCGCCCAGCGCCTTCAGCTCGGCGCACATCGGCGCGGTGCGCCGGTCCTGCCAGACGATCGCCCGGTGCAGGGGCTGCCCGGTCTGGCGGTCCCACAGCAGCACGGTCTCGCGCTGGTTGGTGATGCCGCAGGCGACGAGGTCCTCGGCCTTGAGGCCCGAGAGCCTCAGCGCCTCGCGCGCGACATCGCGCTGGCTCCTCCAGATCTCGTCCGGGTCGTGCTCCACCCAGCCCGGCTCGGGGTAGTGCTGCTGGAACTCCTTCTGCGCCGAGGCCATCGCTTTGCCGGTCTCGTCGAAGATGATGGCGCGGGAGCTCGTGGTGCCCTGGTCCAGGGCGAGGACATGACGCATGTCAATGATTCTAGCAACACCCCCGGTGCTACCATCGCCGCTCCACGAAGGGTGGAGACTCCAGGGGAACGCGGCGTGAAGATCCACGAGTACCAGGGCAAGGAACTGTTCCGCAAGTACGGCGTGCCGACGCCCAACGGGCTGCCGTGCTTCACGGTGGACGAGGCGGTGGAGGCGGCGAGGAAGCTGGGCGGCAAGGTCTGGGTGGTGAAGGCGCAGATCCACGCCGGCGGCCGCGGCAAGGGCGGCGGCGTCAAGGTCGCCAAGTCCCTGGACGAGGTGCGCGACAAGGCGAAGCAGATCCTCGGCATGCAGCTGGTGACGCACCAGACCGGAGCCGGCGGGCAGAAGGTGCGCCGCCTGCTGGTGGAAGAGGGCGCCGACATCAGGAAGGAGCTCTACATCGGCATGGTGGTCGACCGCGTCACGCAGCGCGTGGCGCTGATGGCCTCGTCGGAAGGCGGCATGGACATCGAGGAGGTCGCCGCCCACACACCCGAGAAAATCCACAAGATTTTCATCGACCCGCAGTCCGGGCTCCCGGACGCCGAAGCGCAGGGCGTGGCGAAAAGGATCGGCATCCCGGAGTCCTCCGCGAAGCAGGCGGGCGACCTGCTCAAGGCCCTCTACCGCTGCTTCTGGGAGACCGATGCGTCGCTCGCCGAAATCAACCCGCTCATCCTGACCGGCGACGGCCGCGTGGTGGCGCTGGATTCCAAGCTCAATTTCGACGACAACGCGCTGTTCCGCCACCCGGAAATCGTGGCCATGCGCGATCTGGACGAGGAAGATCCGCTCGAGATCGAGGCCTCCAAGCACGACCTCAACTACATTTCTCTCGACGGCGCCATCGGCTGCATGGTGAACGGGGCGGGCCTCGCCATGGCCACCATGGACACCATCAAGCTGTTCGGCGGCTCGCCCGCCAACTTCCTCGACGTCGGCGGCGGCGCCACGGCGGAGAAAGTCACCGCGGCCTTCAAGATCATGCTCTCCAACAGGAAGGTGAAGGCCATCATGGTCAACATCTTCGGCGGCATCATGAAGTGCGACACCATCGCCACCGGCATCGTCGCCGCCGCGCGCGAGGTGAAGCTCTCGGTGCCGCTGGTGGTGCGGATGAAGGGCACCAACGAGGACCTCGGCCGCAAGATCCTCAAGGACTCCGGCCTGCCCATCATCTCGGCCGACAGCATGGGCGACGCGGCGAAGAAAGTGGTCGCCACGCTGCAGAAGAAGAAACCCAAGCCGAAACTGAAGCCCAAGCCCAAGCCCAAGCCGAGGAAGAAGCCGGTGAAGAAGGCCGTGAAGAAGAAGGTCGTGAAGAAAAAGGTCGTGACGAAGAAGGCCGGGGCGAAGAAAGTGGTGCGGAGGAAGAAGAAATGAGCATCCTCATCAACAGGAACACGCGGGTCGTGACCCAGGGCATCACCGGCAAGACCGGGATGTTCCACACCCAGACCAGCCGCGCCTACGCCAATGGGAAGAACTGCTACGTCGCCGGCGTCAATCCGAAGAAGGCGGGCGAGACCTTCGAGGGCATCCCGATCTTCGGCACGGTGAAGGAGGCCAAGGAGAAGGCGGGCGTCAACACCTCGGTCATCTACGTGCCGCCGCCCTTTGCGGCGGACGCGATCTGGGAGGCGGTGGAAGCCGACCTCGACCTCGTCATCTGCATCACCGAGGGCATCCCGGTGCGCGACATGGTGGTGGTGCGCGACCGCATGCGCAAAGAAGGCCGCAAGACCCTGCTGGTGGGGCCGAACTGCCCGGGCGTGATCACGCCCGACGAAATCAAGATCGGCATCATGCCGGGCCACATCCACAAGAAGGGCCGCGTCGGCGTGGTGTCGCGCTCAGGCACCCTGACCTACGAGGCGGTGGGGCAGCTCACCGAGCTGGGCATCGGCCAGTCCACCGCGGTGGGCATCGGCGGCGACCCGGTGAACGGCTTGAAGCACATCGACGTCATGAAGCTCTTCAACGACGACCCGGACACCGACGCCGTGATCATGATCGGCGAGATCGGCGGCTCGGACGAGGAAGAGGCGGCGCGCTGGGTCAAGGCCAACATGAAGAAGCCCGTGGTCGGCTTCATCGCCGGGGTCACCGCGCCCCCGGGCAAGCGCATGGGCCACGCCGGTGCCATCATCTCCGGCGGCAAGGGTACGGCGCAGGAAAAGCTCGCCGTGATGGCCGCCTGCGGCATCAAGGTGACCAAGAACCCCTCGGAGATGGGGCGACTGCTGAAATCGGTGCTGTAGCAGGCCTACAGCTTCAATAGCCGCTTCGCGTTGTCCTCGACAATCGCCTGCTTCGCCGCCTCGGCGAGCAGGGGGTTGCCGGTGATGTTTTTCACCGGCTGCTCGTAGGCGATCGGGAAGCAGTAGTCGCTGCCCATGAGGATCCGGTCCGGCCCGGCGACGCGGCACAGGTAGTCCACCACGTCGTCCGAGTAGCCGATGGTGTCGTACCAGAAGCGCTTCAGGTAGGCGACCGGCGGCTGCGCGATGTTCTTCAGGTCTTCGCGCTTTTCCCAGCCCCGGTTCAGGCGCCCAACCAGCCACGGGAACGCGCCGCCGGCGTGCGGCAGCACCACCTCCAGCCTGGGGAAGCGGTCCAGCACGCCGCCGAAGATGAGGTGCGCGGCGGCGACCGCGCTCTCGAACGGATTGCCCAGCAGGTTGGTGAGGTAGTACTGCTTCAGGCGCGGCGCGCCGATGACGAACACCGGATGCAGGAACATGGGCAGCCCAAGCGCCTCGAGCCGCTCGTAGACCGGGAAGAACGAGGGATCCGACAGATCCTTGTCCAGCACCACGGTGGCCATGTAGGCACCGCGGATCCCGGGCAGCTTCGCCGCGCGCTCGGCTTCCCGCGCCGCCAGGTCGGGCTCGTGCATGGGCAGCGCGGCGAGGCCGACGAAGCGGCGCGGCGAGCTCTGGTGCGCGAGCGCGAGCTCGTCGTTGTAGGTCCCGCACAGTTTCATGCCCAGCTCGCGCCCGGCCCAGTAGGCCATCGGTTGCGACAGCGACAACGCGTGCGTCACGACGCCCTGCGCGTCCATCGCCTCCAGGCGCGCGTCCAGGTCGACGAACTTCGGCCCGGCGGGCCCGGTCATCACGCCGCGCAGGCCGAATTGCGGCCCCTGGGGCGTGTCGCGCCATTCCAGGCCGTGGGCCGGTCCTTCGCGGCCGAGCAGGTCGAGGAACTTCCTCGGGTACCAGTGGGCGTGGACGTCGACGGCGTGCGTTTTGGCCATGCGCGGATTGTGTCCTATATTGCGAGGGTGCCCCAGCGCCTGAACAGACGGTTTTGAATCTCGAGAAGCCGGGACACCCGCCCGCCTCCCCGCGCCAGTTCGCCGCCGATTTCGGCGGCACCTACGCCGCGAGCGCGCTGGTCGCGTTCATCTTCGCCGCCTCCGGGCCGGTGGCGGTGATCCTGGCCGTCGGCGCGCGCGGCGGCCTGACCGAATCCGACCTCGCCTCCTGGATCTTCGGCTCGTTCTTCGTCAACGGCCTGCTCAGCATCGCCTTCTGCGCGCTCTACCGCCAGCCGCTGGTGTTCTTCTGGTCCATTCCCGGCGCGGTGCTGGTCGGGCCGGCGCTGGGCCACCTGTCGTTCCAGGAGGTGATCGGCGCCTACCTCGCCACCGGCGTGCTGATGCTGGTGCTCGGCCTCTCGGGCTGGGTGCGCCGCGCCATGGAGGCGGTGCCGATGCCGATCGTGATGGGCATGGTGGCGGGGGTGTTCCTGAGGTTTGGGCTCGACCTGGTCTACGCCATGCGCGACGAGTTCCAGGTCGCCGCGCCCATGGTGGCCGCGTTCCTCGTCCTCAGCGTCTGGCAGGCGGCGGGCCGGCGCGTGCCGCCGCTCATCGGCGCGCTGGCGGCGGGCGCAGTGGCGATCGCGGTCCTGGGCAAGTTCAACCCCGGCAGCGGCAGTTTGTTCGGCTTCGCCTCGCCCAATTTCTACGCGCCGGTGTTTTCCTGGCAGGCGATGGTGGAGCTGGTGGTGCCGCTGGCGATCACGGTGCTGGTGGTGCAGAACGGGCAGGGCGTGGCGGTGCTCACCGCCGCCGGCCACAAGCCGCCGGTGAATGCGATCGCCGCCGCCTGTGGCGCCTGGTCGCTGCTGGTGGGCTTCGTGGGCACGGTGTCGACCTGCCTCACCGGGCCGGTGAACGCCATCATCTCGGCCTCTGGGGAGAAGCACCGGCATTACGCTGCCGGCATCGGCGTGGGCATCCTCGCCCTGGCGTTCGGCGCGCTGTCGCCGTTCTTCACCCGCCTGCTGCTGGGCACGCCCCAGGCCTTCATCGCCGCGCTCGCGGGCCTGGCGATGCTGCGCGTGCTGCAGACCGCGTTCAGCGTCTCCTTCGGCGGCAAGTTCACCCTGGGTGCGCTGGTCACGTTCCTGGTCACCGTGGCCGACGTGCCGGTGTTCAACATCGGCGCCGCGTTCTGGGGACTGGTGTTCGGTTTCGCCGCTTCGTGGCTGCTGGAACGCAAGGACTTCAAAAAATAGGGACAGTCCACGATTTCCACATTCGGAAATCGTGGACTGTCCCTGATTTCAGTGCTTGTGGGGCGAGCCCTTGGCCGCGTCGTAGTGCAGCTTCAGGAGGTCGCGCCCGAAGTCGCCGTTGAAGTCGCGCCACACGGTGTGGATGTGGTTGCCGTCACTCTGCGAGGCGTCGTACTCGATGAGGAACAGCGGTCCCTGGATGCGGTAGTAGTGGCGCTGGCCGCGTTCGGTGGCGCCCGCCCAGCCGAAGCGGATGTTCCCGACGCCTCCTTCCCGCACTCGCGCCATGCGAGCCTGCGCCAGGCCCGGCTCGAAGCTCATGGCGTAGGTCTCCACCAGCTTGAGGAGCTGCGCGCGCTGCTTGTCGTCCATCTTCGCGGCGGGCAGCCCGACCGGGCCGAGCGGGTCCACCTTCGCCGCGTTGCCGGTGACGATGTCGCCGAAGGAGCGGCTGTCGAACACCGCCTCGCGGCGTTGTTCCTCCGAGTGCATCGCCAGCAGGGCGCGTGCCTCGTCCTCCTCGGCGGCCAGCACCCGCAGGCCCTTCTTCGGGCCCTTGCGCACCTCGGCCGGGTTGGCGCCGAGGAAGCTGGGCGTGTCCACCGCCATGCGCTCGCCGGCGAGGGTGAAATTGAGCGACAGGTGGTGGCCCTCGAAGCGCCAGCCCCACGCCGCCTTGCGGTCGGGTTTGCCGTAGATGGTCAGGTGGTAGCGCTCCGGATCTCGCATCAGGCCGAAGGTTTCCAGCTCGCGCAGGACGATTTCCAGTTCGATGATGTTCACCGCCTTGCGATAACCGCTGGCGGAGAGCGCCTGCCGCAGCAGGGCATGGATGGCGTCGCGGCCCTTCGCGTCCAGTTCCTTGAACGCCACCCCGTTGCGGCTGCGCGGCGTGAAATGCCAGTCCAGCCGGTCCGGATCGGAGAATTCGCGCTGCACCTTGGCGCGGGCCGGCTCCGGCAGGGCGGCCAGCAGCTTTTCGGCGGCTTCCCGCATGCGCGAGGCCGCGGCGGCAGCCGGATGCGCCTTGTCCTGGGCGATCGCGCCGTGGAGCGAGGCGAGAAGAAGGAACGCCAGCAGGAATCTCATGTCTGGATGTTAACGTAGGCGCCAATGCGGAAATTCCTCCTCCTGGCCGGACTGCTGCTGGCCTCGGCCGCGTCCTTTGCCGCGCCTGTGCTCACCGAGCACGTCGAGGCCGAACTGGTCCGCGGCGGGCCGGTGGAGCCCGGCAAGGCCTTCACCGCGGCGCTGCGCCTGAAGGCCATCCCGCACTGGCATACCTATTGGCGCAATCCCGGCGACTCCGGCCAGCCGACCGCCATTGAATGGAAGCTCCCGCCGGGCTGGACCGCGGGCCCGATCCAGTGGCCGCAGCCGGAACGCCTGCCCATCGGCCCGCTGCTGAACTTCGGCTACGAGGGCGAGGTGCTGTTGTTGACCGAGATCACCGTGCCCGCCGGCGCGGCGGTTCCCGCGGCGGTGTCGGTATTCGCCACCTGGCTGGTGTGCAACGAGTCGCGCTGCGTGCCGGAGGAGGCGGAACTGAGGCTGGACCTCGCGGGCGGCGACACGCCCTGGGCGAAGGCCATCGCCGGGACGCGCGCGTCGCTGCCGGTGAAGGCGGAGTCCCTCGGCGCCTGGCGCCTCGCGGCGCGCGGCGAGGCGCAGAAGGTGGTGCTGGAGTTCACGCCGCCGCCGGCATTCGCGGGCGAACGCTTCACGTTCTTCCCCTTCGACGAGGGCAAGATCCACAACCCCGGCGCGCAGTCGCTGACGCGCAAGGGCGAGGCGTTCGTGCTGGAGCTGCCGCGCTCGACCCAGCCGGTGGGTGCGTTCACTCGCGTGTACGGACTCCTTGTCTCGGACCGCCAGCCGCGCGCCGCGGAGATCGACGTCCCGGTGGTGGCCGGCGCGCCGGCAGGTGCCGCGACGGGCTTCGCGGCGGCGCTCGTGTTCGCCTTCATCGGCGGCCTGATCCTCAACCTGATGCCCTGCGTGCTGCCGGTGCTGTCGATCAAGATCCTCGGTTTCGCCGGCGGCGGGCGCGAGCCGCGCGCCATGCGCGCGCACGGAACGCTGTACGCGCTGGGCGTGGTGAGTTCCTTTCTCGCCTTCGCAGGCCTGATGGTCGCGCTCAAGGCGCTGGGCAGCGAGATCGGCTGGGGCTTCCAGTTGCAGTCGCCGTGGTTCGTGGGCGGGCTGGCATTGCTGTTCCTCGCGCTCGCGCTCAACCTTTCCGGGCTGTTCGAGTTCGGCGCCCTGGTCCCGGCGCGGCTCGCGGGCGCGCAGTTGCGCCATCCCGGGGCGGATGCGTTCTTCACCGGCGTGCTGGCCGTGGCCGTGGCCTCGCCCTGCACCGCGCCTTTCATGGGGGCGGCGCTGGGCTACGCGCTGACCGAGGGAACCGGCCCGGCAATGGCGGTATTCGCCGCGCTCGGCATCGGCATGGCCGTGCCCTACCTCATGCTGTCCTGGAACCCGGCCTGGCTGCGCTGGGTGCCCAAGCCCGGGCGCTGGATGGTCCGCTTCAAGCAGGCGCTTGCCGTTCCCCTGTATGCCACCGTGATCTGGCTGGGCTGGGTGTTCGCGCTGCAGACCGGCTTGCTCGCGGGGACCGCCGAGGCAAAGCAGGCGGACGGCTGGGAGCCCTGGTCGGAGGCGCGCGTCGAGGCGCTAGTCGCCCAGGGCAAGCCGGTGTTCGTGGACTTCACCGCCGCCTGGTGCGTCACCTGCCAGGTGAACAAGCAACTGGTGCTGCAGCGGCCGGACGCGGAGCTGCTGTTCCGCGAGCGCGGCGTGGCGCTGCTGCGCGCCGACTGGACCAAGCGCGATCCGGCGATCACCCGCGCGCTGGCCGCGCTGGGGCGCAACGGCGTGCCGGTGTACGTGGCCTACCGTCCCGGTCGCGCGCCGGAACTCTTGCCTGAAATACTGACCCAAGACATCCTGTTGACCGTATACCGACCCGTCCCGCGAAAGGTGCCCTGACATGAAGCAGATCCTTGGCAGGATGCTGATTTCCCTGGCTTTTGTGGCCTCACAGGCAGTCGCCGCCCCGGCCGTGGGCCAGCCCGCGCCCGACTTCACCCTGACCGACACCGCCGGCAAGACGGTGAAGCTCTCCGACCAGAAGGGCAAGTTCGTTGTGCTGGAGTGGGTGAATCCGGAGTGCCCCTATGTCCGCAAGCACTACAACAGCGCCAACATGCCCAAGCTGCAGAAGGAATTCGGCGCCAAGAACGTGACCTGGCTCGCCATCAACTCCACGCGCAAGGGCCATTCCGAGTTCAAGAGCCCGCAGGAAATGGCCGCGTGGATGAAGCAGACCGGCGGCGCGCCGGCGGCGACTCTGCTCGACGCCGACAGCAAGGTGGGCCGCCTGTATGCGGCGGTGACCACGCCGCACATGTACATCATCGACCCGAAAGGCACGCTGGTGTACGTCGGCGCCATCGACGACAAGCGCTCCACTCGCGAGGAAGACGTCAAGACGGCGAAGAACTTCGTGCGCGTGGCGCTGGGTGAGGCGATGGCCGGCAAGCCCGTGTCCACCGCCAGCACCAATCCCTACGGCTGTTCGATCAAGTACTAGTTCCGAAATCAGGGACAGTCCACGTTTTCCAGAGCGGGAAAACGTGGACTGTCCCTGTTTTTCTCAGGCCTCGGGCGCGGTGCCGGGGGCCACAAGGTCCGGCTCGCCGCAATGCCTGAGGATCTCGGCGCGAACCTCGTCGCGCAGCGCCACCGCCGCCGCCCAGTCCGTTCCCCGGGCTTCGAACGGCGCCCCGGCCTTCACCGTGACCGCCGCCTTGCGCAGGTACCAGGTGCCGTCGCGCAGCACCGAGCGCAGGCCGCGGATGGCGATCGGCACCACCGGAATGCCCGCGGCGGCGGCGGCCTGGAAGGCGCCGGTGCGGAAGGCCATCAGGCCGGTGTTGCGGGTCAGCGTGCCCTCGGGATAGACGATGAGCGAGGCGCCCGCCTTCGCCGCCTCGGCCAGTTCATTGGCGTGCTCGGAGCTTTTCGCGACGTCGAAGCGCTCGATGAAGCGGGTGCCGTATCCCGCCAGCAGCCGGTGCATCAGCCAGCTGTCCCGGAACTCGCGCTTGGCGACGAAGGCCTGGCCGCGGTACTCCAGCAGCGCCAGCAGCACCAGCGGATCGAGATAGCTGGTGTGGTTCACCGCCAGCACCACTGGCCGATCCTGCGGGATGTTCTCCAGCCCGGTGGCGACCAGCGGCACGCCGCAGAGCCGGAAGAACCAGCGCGACACGAAGCCGCCCACCTTCCAGCAGGCCGGCACCGGCGCGAACAGCGCGGCGAGGAACGCGATCGGGAACAGCAGCCCGAACACCACGTAGCCGCGCAGCGAGAACGCAAGGCCGCCGAGCGAACGCAGGCCGCGGCGCAACTGCGGCGCGGCGCCCGCCAGCACGAGGCGCGCGAATTGCAGCCACACCGCGCCGCCCGCCACCGCCTGCGGCCCGCGCTCGTAGAACTCGCGCGCGGCGACGCGGCGGATCTTGCCGCTGGAAGTCTTGGGCACCGTGGCCGGGGGCGCGAGCACGATGTCGTCCGCCGGCGCGCCGATCAGGCCGACGGCGAGGTCGTTGATCATGCGCTTGAGGTCGTCGTGGCGTGAAGGATCCTTGTCCTTCATCTCTGCCAGCACCACCACGCGCTCGGTGCCGGTGGCCGCGTCCTTGCTGCCGAATACTGCGACGCAGCCGCGGCGCACGCCGGCCAGGTCGCCCACCGCCTGCTCCAGCTCATAGGGGCTGATGTTGCGCCCGCCGCGGATGATGATGTCCTTCTCGCGGCCGGTGAGGAACAGCGTGCCGTCGGTGAGGTAGGCGCGGTCGCCGGTGTTGACCCAGTCGCCGCTGCCGAACAGCGTCTTCGTCGCCTCCGGATTGCGGTAGTAGCCCGAGGTGGAGGAAGGGCCGCGGAACTGCAGCAGGCCTTCGTGCCGGTCGGGCAACTCCAGCCCCGCGGAGTCGACGACGCGGATGTCGTGGCCCGGGATCGGCGTGCCGCAGCCGATGACCACCAGCGGCGAGGGATCTTCCGCTCGCGCCTCGATGGCTTCGCCGGTGCGGGTGAAGCGCTCCCGATCCAGCCGGTCCGCGCGCCAGGGCGTGCCGGGCACCGTGATCGCCACGCCGACCGAGGATTCCGCCAGGCCGTAGGAGGGCGACAGGCAGTTCTTGCGCAGGCCCCACTTCGCGAAGCGCTGCTCGAACTGCACGATGGTGTCCGGGCTCACCGGCTCGGCGGCGTTGAAGGCGAAGCGCCAGGAGGACAGGTCCAGGCCCTCCATGTCCTCGTCCGCGATGCGGCGCAGGCACAGCTCGAAGGCGAAGTTGGGGCCGCCGGACATGGTGCCGCGGTGGCGGTGGATGGCGCGCATCCAGCTCGCGGGCCGCGAGAGGAAGGCGAGCGGCGACATCAGTACCGTGGGGAAGCCCAGCACCAGCGAGGCGAAGTTGGCGCCGATGAGGCCCAGGTCGTGGTACAGGGGCAGCCAGCTGACGAACACGTCTTCCGGGTTGGCGTTCACCGCGGCGCCCATGGCGCGCACGTTGGCCATCAGGTTGGCGTGCGACAGCACCACGCCCTTGGGATTGCCGGTCGAGCCCGAGGTGTACTGCAGGAATCCCATGTCGCCGGGCTTGGGGCGCACGCGCGTGAAGCCGGCGCTGCCGCCCTCCAGGTCCGCGGGAACGAGCACGGTGTGCAGCGACTCCACCTGCGCGCGCAGCAGCCAGGCGAGGGGCTTCGCCTCCGGCACCGTGACCATGATCGCGGCGCCGGCGCTCTTGAGTATCCCGACGTGGCGCGACATGTGGTCTTCGATCGTGGTCAGCCGCGCCGGCGGGTACAGCGGCACCGGCACGCCGCCCGCGAGCAGCACGCCGTAGAAGCAGTAGAGGTACTCCTTGCAGGTGGGCAGCATGATCGCCACCATCTGCCCTGGCTGCAGCCCGGCGCGATTCAGCTGCGCGGCGTAGCCCATGGCGCCGTCCCACAGCGCCTGGTAGGACAGGGGAAACTCCTGCCGGTCCTCGTACATGAACACCGTGAGCCGGTCCGGCTGGCGCTCGACGTGATACTCCAGCGCCTCCGTGAGCGTCGCCGCCTGCTCGTTCGTGGGCGCGCGCACGCCGTGGGACTGCTGCACCAGGCTGGCGACCGCGGTGTCGGCGATCCGCGCCGCGCGGCCGACGCTGCCCAGCAGGAAGCGCAGCAGGTCGCGCGGCGACTCGCTGGTGGCGAGCGCTTGCTCGGGCAGGCTGGTGTTGAACGCCTTCTCCAGCCTGAGGACCAGTTCGACCCGCGCCAGGCTGTCCAGGCCCAGGTCCTTCTCCAGCGAGGAATCCAGGGTGGCGAGCGGCGTGACGTGCGGGCGGGCTTCCTTCGTCACCGCGATGACGATTTCCAGCAGGCGCTCCGGGGAAACCTCCTGTCGCGGCTCGGTCATGAACGCAATACGGTTCCCGCGGCGGCGCCGGTGAGTTTGCCCTCCTCCCAGGTCACCGCGCCGTTGACGATGGTGTACGCGATGCCCTGCGAGCGCATCACCATGCGCTTGGCGCCGCCGGGAAGGTCGTAGCGCCGCTCCGGGCGACCCATCGAGCCGACCGTCGCCGGGTCGAACACGGCGATGTCGGCGGCAAGCCCTTCCCTGAGCCGGCCGCGGTCCCGGATGCCGAAGAAATCCGCCGGGTCGGAGGTCATGCGCCGCACCGCTTCCTCCAGCGTCAGCACCTTCTTCTCGCGCACCCAGGTGCCGAGCACGTAGCTGGGGTAACCCGAGTCGCAGAGCATGTCCAGGTGCGCGCCGCCGTCGCCCAGGCCCAGCAGCATCGCCGGGTTGTTGAGGATCTCGGCCATGCGATCGACGCGGTTGTTGAACGAGACCATGGTGAACTCGTTGTCGAGGTCGTCCGCCAGCGTGAGGTCGAGGAAGGCATCCACGCCGTCCTTGCCCTGCGCAGCGGCGAGCTCGGCCACGGTCCGGCCCTCGAACTGCTTCAGCGCCGGGCTCCGCACCTCATGCACCGTGATCCGCTCCCAGTTGCCGAAGGCGGCGGGGCGCTGCAGTTCCTCGCGGAACCGGTTCCTGAACGCCGGATCCCGGTACACGGCCGCCTGCGCTGCCTTGGACTTGTCCTCGAACACGCGCTTCCACGACGGGAAGGCGGCGAAGGAGAACGGGTTGCGCATGTTGATCTCGCGCGTCAGCGGCAAGGGCGAGGTCTGCGGCCGCGCGCCGCGCGCGATCATCGGCGCCGCCTTCCTGAGGGACGTGCGCACCGCTTCCGAAATATCGTCGCGGTCGAACATGGCGATGAAGGTGATCGGCCGCGCGCTCTCCCGCAGCATGAAATCGAGCAGTTCCAGCTCCGGGTCGTCCATGACGCCGATCTGCTTGGTCATGGCGATCTCGATCGCGCCCTTGGACCGGTCCCTCAGCGCGTTGCAGTAGGCCTTCAATTCCGCGCGGCTGGCGTTGCGGCAGGCCAGGGGCCGCCCGGCGTAGCCCATGTGCTGGTTGAGCAGCGTGCTGGAGAAGCCGAAGGCGCCCGCGTCCATGGCTTCGCCCAGCAGCGCCTTGATGCGGGCGGTCTCCTCGTCCGTCGCCTCGCGCTCCATGGAGGCCTCGCCCATCACATAGTGGCGGAACGGCGTCAACGGCGCGAGGAAGCCGAGATTCAGGGCGGGCCGTCGCGCGGCGGCAGCGTCCATGAATTGCGGGAAGGTTTCCCAATCCCAGGTGATGCCCTGTTGCAGCACCTCGAACGGGATCGCCTCCACGTTCACCAGGTCGCGCATCGCGATCTCGCGCGTCTCCGGGCGGCAGGGCGCGATGCCGACGCCGCAATTGCCCATCACCACCGAGGTCACGCCGTGCCAGGAGGAAGGCGTCAGCGCGCCGTCCCAGCAGATCTGCGCGTCGTAGTGCGTGTGCGGGTCGATGAAGCCGGGCGCGACCGCGAGGCCGCCGGCGTCGATGGTGCGCTTCGCGGCATCGGCGAGCCTGCCGATGGCGGTGATTCTGCCGCCGGAGATCGCGACATCGGCATGCCTTGCCGGTGCGCCGGTGCCGTCGAGCACCAGGCCGTTCTTGATGAGCAGGTCGCAGGGCATCGGGACGTGAGTGTAGCGCGTGTAAACTGAACGCATGGGGGAGGGTTCGAATCCGTTCGCGCAGCTGCTGGCGGTGGCGCGGGAGGTGTCGTTCATGAAGGGCGCCCAGCTGGTGCGCCAGGGCGAGGCCTCGCGCGGCTGCTACCTGATCCGGACCGGCACCGCCGAGGCGCGCGTCGCGCTGCCCGGCGGCGGCACGCTGGCGGTGGCGCAGTTCCGCGACGGCGACATGTTCGGCGAGATGGCGCTGATCGACCGCGGCATCGTGTCCGCGACGGTGGTCGCGACCCGGAACGTGGACGGCTGGTTCGTCGGCCGCGACGACTTCCGCGCCATGGTGGCGAGCCGGGAGGCGAAGGCGCTGGACGTGCAGCGCGGGATCACGAAGATCCTCGCCGACAAGCTGCGCGCGCTGAACGAGCGCATCAAGGAATATCCGGCGGTGGAGGACCATGCGGCGGTCGGAGAGGTGCCGGCGGCCGATCCGCTGGCCGGCGTGAAGCGCTCGCGCCAGGCATCCTTCGACTGGAAGGCCTTCCTCCCCGTCCTGCCGTTCTTCGAGGGCTTCGACGCCGACGAGATGGACGAACTCGCTGCGCTGGGCGAGGTGATCGAATTGCCTCGCGGGGCGTGGGTGTTTGCCGCCGGCTTGCCCGCGACCGCGGCTTTCCTCGTGGTGCGGGGCGCGCTGGAGGTGTTCACCCGGCACGACGGCAAGGAACGGCGCGTCGCCATCGCCGGGCCGGGCGAGCTGGTGGGCTACGTGGCGCTGATCCGCGGCGCCCCGCACGGCGGCAACGCCCGGGTGCGCGAGTCCTGCTGCCTGCTCGAGATCCCGCGCGCGGGATTCATGCAGGTCTACGAGGGCGATTCCGGGGCGACGGTGAGCCTGCACCATGCCATCCATCGCAGCCTGATGCGGGCGCTTTCACGGACCAATACCCAGCTCACGCGCCTGATCAGCCATGCGCGGCTCACCGATTCGACGCGGAAGGCGGAAGAACTGGAAGCGGCGCTGGCGGGGCAGGTCGTCCGGGCCGATGTCCCGGGCTGATCAGTCGAGCAGCCGCACCGCGACCCGCGGCCGCCCGTTCCTCGCTTCCGCGAACATCGCCCCGTACTCCGGCAGCTCCACCCACGCCGAGGTATCCCGCGTCAGCGGCTC
>JALHLN010000019.1 GCA_022844545.1 Burkholderiales bacterium
CTGGGAGGACCGATGCTCGGATTTGTCGGCGTGGGCGTGATGGGCGAGCCGATGTGCCGCAACCTGGCGCAGAAGTCGGGCGAGCAGGTGTGCGCGTTCGACATGGACGACGCGCCCCTGGAGCGCCTGGGCGAGGTCGGGGTCTACGCCGGCGAGTCCATCGCCGACATCGGCCAGCGCAGCGACATCGTGTTCCTTTCCCTGCCGGGACGGACCGCGGTGCAGAAGGTCTGCATCGGCGGCAGCGGCCTGCTGAGCAACATGCGCCCCGGCGGCTGCGTCGTGGACCTCTCCACCACCTCGGTTTCCCTCGCCAAGGACCTGCACGCCCGGTTCGGCGCGCGCGGCATCCAGTTCTGCGACGCGCCGGTGGCGCGCACCCGCGAGGCGGCGCAGGAGGGCACCCTGTCGGTCATGGTGGGCGGGGCCGAGAAGGCCTTCGACCGCATCCGCCCGCTGCTGGAGCACATCGCCACCGACATCACGCACTGCGGCCCCGCGGGCGCGGGCCAGACCATGAAGATCGTCAACAACATGGTGCTGTTCCAGAACGTGGTCGCGCTCGCCGAGGCGCTCGCCCTCATCCGGCACTCCGGCATCCGGCCGGACCTGGCGTTCGAGGTGCTGTCCAAGGGCTCGGCCGACAGCTTCGCGCTGCGCAACCACGGCATGAAGGCCATGCTGCCGGGGCTGTTCCCGGACCGCGCCTATTCCACGCTGTATGCGCTCAAGGACGTCCGATATGCGCTGGAACTGGCGCGCGACGCCGGCCTGGAACTCAGCGGCACCTCCAACGCGCGCCTGCTGCTGAAGCGGGCTTCCGAGGCCGGCTTCGGCGAGGCCTACTTTCCGGTCGTCGCCAGGGTGATCGCGAAGAAAGGCCGCTGAGATGCCCTCGGCCCGCCCCGTGGCGCGAAGGTGCTCTTGAAAAACCGCATGGCCGGGGGCATATCGCGGTGCGATCCTTCCCGGCGCCGCGCGCCGGATGCTCAGCCGTGATCGACAAGCTGCCCGAACTGGTGAACGCCGACCCCGCCATCGTGCGCTGGGGGCGGCAGATGAACGAGACCTTCCTCGTCGAGGTGGGCGAGGCGCAGTACCTCGTCACCGTGCGCGCCGGGCGCATCGAGTCGGTGGAGAAGGGCCCGCTGGTGATGCGCGCCTGGACCTTCGCCATCCGCGCCAGCGCGGACGCCTGGAGCCGTTTCTGGCGCAGGGTGCCCGAGCCCGGCTGGAGCGACCTGTTCGCGCTGCTGCGCCGCGGCGACGTGCGCTTCGAGGGCGACCAGCGGGTGCTGATGGCCTACCTGCTTTACCTCAAGCTCGTGCTGGCCGCGCCAAGGAAGTTGGCCGCATGACTGCGCGCATCGAGCAGGTCGTCGGCCGCTACGCCCACCTCTCGATCGAAGGCAAGCCGCATCGCGTCTACTTCGAGGAGGCGGGGCAGGGCATCCCGCTGCTGTGCCTGCACACCGCCGGCTCGGACGGCCGGCAGTTCCGCGCCGTGCTGAACGACCCGGGGATCACGCAGCACTACCGCGTCGTCGCCTTCGACATGCCCTGGCACGGCAAATCCTCGCCGCCCGCGGGCTGGCACATGGCGGACTACGAGCTCACCACCACCCGCTACACCGACCTCATCATGACGGTGGCGCGCGAACTGGACCTGCATCGTCCGGTGGTCATGGGCTGTTCCATCGGCGGGCGCATCGTGCTCGACCTTGCGTTCAAGCATGCGCGCGAGCTGCGCGCCCTGGTCGGCCTGCAGTCCTCGGCCTTCGGCACGCGCTACTACGATCCGTACTGGCTTAACCACGCCGAAGTGCACGGCGGCCAGGCCTGCGGCGCGGTGGCCTACGGGCTGATGTCGCCGCTCAGCCCCGAGGCCGAGCGCTGGGAAACGGTGTGGCACTACATGCAGGGTGGGCCGGGCGTGTTCTCGGGCGACCTGCATTTCTACCAGGTGGAAGGCGACATCCGCGCCCGGCTGGGCGAGATCGACACCGCCGTGTGCCCGCTGTACCTGCTCACCGGCGAGTACGACTACTCCGCTTCGCCTGCGGACACGCAGGCCGCCGCCGCGAAAATCAAGGGTGCGAAGGTCACCATCATGAAGGGCCTGGGCCATTTCCCGATGAGCGAGAACCCTGAAGCATTCCTCGGCCACCTCCGGCCGGTGCTGGAGGACATCCGCTCCGCGACGCCATGAGCCGGTGGAAGGCCTCCGGGCTGCACCTGCTCATCAGCGCCGTCGTCGCCGTCGTCGCGGTCGCCGGCATGCTGCTGGTCTGGTATCCGTGGCCGCTGTTCGAAGCCGCCGGCGGCAACGAGCTGGTGATGATCCTGACCGCGGTGGACGTCGTCATCGGCCCGCTGCTGACGCTGGCGGTGTTCAAGTCCGGCAAGTGGGGCCTCAGGTTCGACCTCGTGGTCATCGCCATGCTGCAGGTCGGAGCGCTCGCCTACGGCGGCTACGTGGTGTACCTGGCGCGGCCGGCGTACATCGTGTTCGTCAAGGACCGCTTTGAGGTGGCCGCCGCGGCGGACATTTCGCCCGAGTCGCTCGCCGAGGCGCGCGACCCGAGGTACCGGAGGCTCCCGTTGCTCGGGCCCGAACTGGTGGTGGCGGACTTCCCGGAGGACCCGAAGGAGCGCCAGAAGCTCGTCGACATGGCGCTGTCCGGGCTCGACCTGCACAACTTCCCGAAGCTGTTCTACCCCTACGAATCGCGCGCCGCGCAGGTGCTGGAGAAGGCGCAGACGCTGGAGCGGTTCGCCAAGGCCGAACCCACCTCCGGGAAGGTCGTCGCCCAATACCTCGCGAGTTCGGGCAGGAAGGCGGAGGACTACCGCTACCTGCTGTTGCGCGCGCGGCGGGCGTGGGTGGCGGTGCTGGTCGATCCGAAGACCGCGCGGCCGGTGAAGATGCTCATCACCGAGAAAATCTAGCGCGCGCCCGGGCGGCGCTTCTCCACCGCCAGGGCAATGCTCTCATTGGCCACCAGCGCGGCGAGCACGATCATGCCTCCGGTGAGAGCGGTCGGGCCCGGATGCTCGCCGTAGGCGAGCCACACCCACAGCGGCCCCAGCACCACTTCCAGCAGCGACAAGAGGCCAATCTCCGCCGCCGACAGGCGCAGCAGGACGATGCGCACCAGCAGGATGCAGGGGAGCGCGAGCTGGAACACCGCCAGCGTGCCGAACAGCATCAGGTCGCGGCTGGTGGCGGTGAAGGGCGCGGCGAGGGGCAGCGCGAGCAGCATCGAGATCACGCCGCCCACCAGCAGCGCCGGCACCAGGTCGACTCGGCCGCGGCCCCACTTCACCGCGATGGTGTTGACCGCGGCGGCCACCGGCACCACCAGCGCGATCAGGCTGCCGGCAAGGTTCCCGGAGCCGAAGGCGTCGTGGAACATGACGCCCACGCCGGCCGCGGCGGCGGCCATCGCGATCCAGGTGCGCAGCGCCACCGGCTCGCGCAGGAACATCCAGCCCGCGATCGCGGCGCAGAACGGCAGCACGCCCATCAGGATAAGGGCATTGGCGACGGTGGTGCGGCTCAATGCCAGCATGAAGCAGGTGAACATCGCCGCCCAGGCGAGGCTGGAGACCGCGCCCGGCCACCCCATGCCCAGTACCCGTTCCAGCGCATGGGTGCGGTGCTGCACCACCAGCACCACGCCCACCACGATGCACAGGAAGAGGGAGCGCCAGAAATTCGTCTCCCAGCCGTTGGTGACCGTGGTGGCGCGCGTCAGCAGTCCCGCAGTGCTCCAGAGGAAGGTGCACAGGACCATCACGGCGATGCCGTACTTGTGGCGCGCGGTGTCCAGAGGGGGTCTAGCGGGAGATCTGCATGGTTGCCGGGGCGAAGTTTACGCGATCCAGCTCGGCCATCCGCCCTCCCTGCAGCCGCCCTTCCACGATCTCGTAGCCCATCAAGGCGAAGATCCGCTTGCCCAGGAACAGGGGCCGGGAGTTGCCGTACCAGTCCACGCACGAGGCCCGGCAGCCGTCGGCGGTCGCCGCCGGCCGGGAAGCCAGCGTCCCCAGCTCGCGGAAGGACAGCGACTCGCTCTTCAGGTACAGAAGCGCGGCCGATTCGTGCCGCAGCTGGCGCCCCGCGCCCTGGCCACCGCCGATGATGGGAAGGCCGACCAGCCCCTCGTGGCCGTCCAGCGCCTTGTAGAAGAAGCCGTGGCTGCGGGTTTCGCCCTGCGCGGCGTCCTTGCGCACGTAGCGGTCCACCGCAACCGGGTAGCGCGCGAGGCGCAGGCTGGTGAAGGCGAGGTCGCGTCCATCCGACCCGACCACCACCGCGTTCGCGCCCAGGGCCTCGATCCGGTCCACGCCGTGCGGCAGCGGGATCTCGTAGGCGAAGTCCTCCGAGGCGTATTTCACCGCGTACACCTGTGCGTTCGTCGCCTGCGCCGGCCGGCGCCAGCCGGCGCCCGCCCCGTACAGGAGGTATTCGCCGACGAAGCGGTTTTGCAGCGCATGGCCCTGCGCCCGCGGCATCCGGCGGTAGCTGGAGGGCGGCGCGGCGTCGCGGCCGTCCGAGAAGCTGGCGATGGGCGCGCGGAACAGCGCCAGTTCACCCGGCGCGGCCTCCGAGCCCCACATGCCTTCGCCGCGGCGGCCGTCGGGCCGCAGGAGGACGTTGAGGTGGCCGTCGGCGCCCTCGAGGAACGAGAACTGGTCGATCGGGGTGCCGGTTACCTTCAGTGCGCTGGGTGCCGCGCCGTCCAGCGGGATGCGGAACACCGCCGAGGACGCGGTCCAGACGAACACCGAGCCCGGCGAGACGTAGAACACGCGCCCCTGCGGCCCCATCACCGCGGTGCTTTCGCAATCCAGCTCCGGCTTCGCCAGGTCGCAGGTGGTGACCGTGTGCAGCGCGAGGCCGCGGTACGGGTCGAGGTCCTCCGCCGCGCGGTAGATGCGCGTCGCCGGCGCGATGCGCCGGAACTCCGCCGGCGTTGCGCCCGGGCGCCAGCGGCGCATGGCCGGGAACGCCGTCCCCGGGTCGGCGTGGAACGGATTGAGGCGCAGCGGGGTGTAGAACACCAGCTTCGAGCCGATGAGGCGGCTGGCGTAGTTGCGCGACGAGTAGTAGTCGTTGGAGCGCAGGTGGTGGGTGGACTTGTAGCTCAGCTGGCCGTCAGCGGAGAGGTCGAACAGCCCGATTTCGGTGCCGCCGCGCTGGTAGCTGTAGCCAATCACCACGATGGTGCTGCCCGAGACGAGCATTTCGTCGTACCAGGCGCCGCGCGGATCCACGCCGGGGCCGAAGGCGTCGGCCACCGATACCGGCGCCAGTTGCTTGTCGCCCACCTTCACCGTGAACAGCCGGCCGCGGCGCAGGATCACCAGGTGCTCCCCGTGCAGCTTGACGATGCCGCCCTCGTCCACGCCGGCGTGCTGCACGTTGGTCACGGAATCCGCGCTGGCCTCGGCAATGGAACTCTTGGAAGCAAGGGCGGCGGGCGCGGGCGCCACCTGCGCGCCCATGGCGCGCTGCTCGTCGCGCCGCTTGCGCTCATGGGCTTCGCGCCAGCGCTTGAACAGGTCGGAGAGTTCCTGTTCGCTGGCGAATGCAGTCAGGGTCTTCTTCGGCGCGCTGGCGTGGCCGGGCAGGGCGAGGGCGACGGCAAGCGCCGCCGCGGCGAGCGAAATGCGATGCAGGGACATGGACTGGCCTCCGTTCCGTGGCGGGCCCGGGAAGGGACCCTGTGGCATGGAACGGGGCGCCGGCCCCAAAGGGTTAAGGCGGGTTAAGGCCTCAGGCCAGCACGTCCTTCAGCCTGTCCTCGGAGACCTTCACCGACACCCCGGCGCGCTCCTCCTGCAGCGTCATGGCGACGCGGCAGTCGCGGTCCTGCCAGCCGCGCGCCATCGCCTCGGCGAGCTCGGCGAGCGCATGTTCGCCGGCCTTCATGGGCACGCCGATGGACTTGCCCAGCGCCACCGCTAGGCCGACGTCCTTGTGCGCCAGCTTGAGGGCGAACGCGGGCGGGTCGTACTTCCCGGGCAGGAACTGGTCCACCAGCCGGTCGAAGGTGCGCGCGCGGCCGGTGGCGCCCTGGCGCAGCGCGCGCAGCAGCGCGACCGGCTCGACGCCGGCCTTGACCCCGAGCGTGAAGGCCTCTGCCAGCGCGGTCTGCACCATGAAGCTGGAGACGTTGTGCGCGAGCTTCGCCACCGTGCCCGCGCCGGCCTCGCCGACGTAGAACGGCTGGTCGCCGATGGCCTGGATCACCGGCAGGCAGCGCTCGTAGGTGGCGCGGTCGCCGCCGATCATCACCGCGAGCCGGCCCGACTGCGCGCCCTTGGGCCCGCCGCTGACGGGGGCGTCGAGGAACTGCACGCCCCTCTGCGCGCACAGGCCGTGGATCTTCCGGACCATGTCGGGCGAATTGGTGCTGAGGTCGAACCAGGCCGTTCCGGGCCTCGCGCTGGCGAGGATTTCCTTCGCCACCGCTTCCACGTCCGCCGGTCCGGGCACCGAGGTGAAGACGATGTCGGCATCCGCCGCGACATCATCGGCCCACTGCGCGCCGGCGGCGATGAGTTCGTTCGCCGCTTCGCGCCGCAGGTCCTTCACCTTCAGGCTGTGGCCCGCCTTGATGAGGTTCGCCGCCATGTGGCGGCCCATCAATCCCAATCCGATGAAACCGATCTTCACCGTGGTTCCTTTCAGCCAATTCCTCCGGGGGCGGAAGCTTAACCCGCCGCGTCCGGCTTGGCGTCCTTCGCCTTCAGGTAGATCGCAAGCCCGAGCGCGAGCACCGCGGCGATGCTGCCGAAGGCCCACCGGTAGGCGATCTCCGGGTGCGCGCCGCCGGCTTCGACGGGAAAGGCGCCCACCAGGGCGCCGGTCAGCACCGGCAGGCCGGCGAGGCCGACGACCTGGGCGAGATTCACCGTGGTGACGCCGCGGCCGGTCAGGTGCGGCGGGAACAGGCTCGAGCCGTGCGCGACAAGCACCACTGCGTACGAGGTGACGCCGCAGAACAGCACCAGCAGCGCCACCGCCGCGGCAAGCGGCAGCGCCGGGACCAGCGCGAGCGCGGCGAGGATGGCGACGGTCGCGAGCGCGCCCGGGACCACGATCCACTTGCGAGTGTTGAACACGCGGTCGAGCGGCCCATAGATGAGGATGCCCGCGAGCTGCGCCGCCGCCATGGCGAGGATCACGTTGCCGCGCGCCGGGCCGTCCAGGCCGTGCACGTCCGCGAGGTAGGGGCCTGCCCAAAGCCCCAGCACCGTGGCCATGCTGGCGTAGGCGAAGGTGTGGATGGCGAGAATCGGCATCAGGCCCGGGGTGCGCCAGACCGAAACCAGGCCGCGCAGCACCTCGGCGATGGGCTCGGGCTTGAGCTCGAGCGCGAACTGCGGCGAGCGGTCGCGCACCAGCAGGTAGAACAGGATCGCCGTCGCGGCGGTGGCCGCGGCCATGGCGGCGAAGGCCCAGCGCCAGCCGAGCGCCGCCGAGGCGAGCGCGAGCGGCGTCGCGGCGAGGAAGATGCCGACCTGGCTGAAGGCGAACAGGCGGCTGAGCATGGTGGAGAGCTTCGCGCCCGGGTACCACCACGCGCACAGCGTCACCGCGCCCATGAAGCTCGCGGCGCAGCCCAGGCCGAGCAGGAAGCGCGCCGCGATCAGCGCCTCGGCGCTCGAGGCCATCGCCTGCCAGGCCGCGGCGGCGACCGCGATGGCGGTGAACGCGGCAACGGTGCGCCGCGGGCCGATGCGGTCGAACAGCATGCCCACCGGGATCTGCATCAGCGCCATGGCGAGGAAGAAGGCGCCGTTGGCCCAGCCCAATTGCTCGGGCGACATCTCCAGGTCGCGCGACAGTTCCGGGGCAATGACGCCAAGCGATGAGCGGTAGAACTGGCTCAGCGCGGTGACGGCCACGATGACGGCCAGGGCCCCCCATCCCATGCGCACGATCATACCCGGGGGTGCCCGGTTAAACTCGGCCATGTCCCACGTATCCCACGCATCTCCGATCGAGAACGAGCTCGCCTGCGACGTGCTCGTCGCAGGCTCCGGCGCAGGCGGGCTGGCCGCCGCTGTTGCGGCGCGCAAATGCGGGCTCGAGGTGATCGTCGCCGAGAAGGAATCGCTGTTCGGCGGCACCACCGCGCGTTCGGGCGGCTGGCTGTGGATCCCGAATCATCCGCTGCAGGCGGCGATCGGCATCCGCGACAGCCTGGAGGAGGCCAGCACCTATCTCCTGCATGAAACGGGCGAGAAGTACGACCCGGAGCGCGTCAACGCCTTCCTCACCGCGGGCCCGAGGATGATCGAGTGGTTCCAGCGCGAGACCGCGGTGAGGTTCGATGCCTCGGCGACCTTTTCCGACTACCACCCGGATGCGCCCGGCGGCAAGGCGGGCGGGCGTTCCATCGTCGCCTCCGCCTTCGACGGCCGGGAACTCGGCCCGCTGCTGGGCAAGCTGCGGCCGCCTCTGCCCGAGCTCACCGTGTTCGGCGTCATGATCGGCTCCGGGGTCGAGCTCACGCACTTCATGCGCTGGTCGAAGTCGGCGGCCTCGGCCCTCTTCGTTGCGCGGCGGCTGCTCGGCCACGGCATCGCGATGCTGGTCCACGGCCGCGGCGTGCGCCTCACCAACGGCAACGCGCTGGCGGGACGCCTGCTCAAGTCGGCGCAGGATGCCGGCGTGCAATTGTGGGAATCGTCGCCCCTGAAGGAGCTGCTGCGCGAAAACGGGCGCGTCACCGGCGCGATCGTCGAGCGGGGCGGGCGGCGGTTGCGCATCACCGCGCGCAGGGGCGTGGTGCTCGCCTGCGGCGGCTTTCCGCAGGACGAAGCGCGCAGGAAGCGGTTGTTCGCCCATGCCGAAACGCATCATTCGCCCGCGCCGCCGGGCAACACCGGCGACGGCCTGCGCCTTGCCGAGGCCGCGGGCGCGCGCATCGATGAATCGCTGCCCAACGCCGCGGCCTGGGTGCCGGTATCGAAGGTGCCCAGGGCGGACGGCGGCTTCGGCCTGTTCCCGCACTTCATCGACCGCGCCAAGCCCGGCGTCATCGCGGTGACGCGGAAGGGCCTGCGCTTCGTCAACGAAGGCAACTCGTACCACGATTTCATCCAGGCGCTGCTCGCGCAGGGCGAGACCAGCGCCTGGCTGGTCACCGACCGCCGCGCCATCCGCGCCTACGGCCTGGGATTCGTCAAGCCACGCCCGCTGCCGCTCGCACCGCACCTGAAGTCCGGCTACCTGAAGAAGGGCGACACCTTCGAGCAGCTGGCGCAGGCCTGCGGCATCGACGCGCCGGCACTGAAGCACACCCTGGACCACTACAACCGGAACGCGAAATCAGGGACGGACCCCGATTTCCACAAGGGCGGCACCGCCTACAACTGCTTCTATGGTGATCCCGAAATCAAGCCCAATCCCTGCGTGGCGCCCATCGTCCAGGCCCCGTTCTACGCGGTGCAGGTGCACGTGGGCGATCTAGGGACCTATGCCGGGATCTCGACCAATGGGAATGCGCAGGTCCTCGACGAGAACAAGCGCCCGATCCCCGGCCTCTACGCCGCGGGCAACGACGCGCTGTCCATCATGGGCGGGAACTACCCGGGGCCGGGCATCACGCTGGGGCCGGCGATGACCTTCGGCTGGATCGCGGCGCGGCACATGGCTGGCGCGGCCTAGGCTGCGGCGATCTTCGCCAGGCGCTCCTTGAACGCCTTCGCGGCGAGGAACAGCCCGCCGTCGGCGCCGTCGATGAAGTGCAGGTGCTTGCCCGAGTAGTTGAACACCAGGCAGGTCATATGTGCACGATCGGTTACATGGAGGCCGTACACCAGCTCGCGCCTGGCATAGCGTTCGGCCAGCCAGGCATCGAGCGCCTCGCGCTGCGCGGGGGTCCCGGCCAGGATCTGGCGGTAGACGTCGTTGAACTTGCGCACGTCGGTGTTGCGGTACAGGGTCTCCTTGTAGGTGCTCCAGTCGGTCTGCCCGGTCTTCAGGCCGAACCTCATCAGGAACCAGCCCAGCACCACGAACCAGCGCGCGCGCATCAGCCACAGCCATTTCCCGAACCGCCCCCGGTCGGCGGCGCGCACCCCGACCTCGTTGCCCAGCTGGCGCGCGCTCAGCGACGGCGTGAGCTGCAGGAGCGGCGGGGTCAGGGGATGGCAGGCGTCGTCGCTGCCGTAGACCTCCGTCACCTTGGCGATGACTTCGCGGTAGAGCCCGCTCGCCGCCCGGGTGTCGGCGGCCAGCGCCCGCACGATCAGGCTCACCGTCTCGCCGTGGCGGCTGGGGATGTCCTGCCAGCGGCACTCCAGGCCCTCGAGGCTGCCGCGAGCCGCGACGCTGCCCGGCTTCACCTCGCACAGCGGCGCGGTGGCCGGGTCCTTCATGTAGCGGTCGACGAAGGCCATGCCGCCGCCGGCGAAGACGGCCTGGATGTAGTGCTCCGAGACCCGCACCCTCGCCACCAGGATGTCGAGTCGCGCCGCACGGATGGTCGCGATCGGCACCGTCGCCACGCGCAGCTCCAGGCCGAAGGAAGACTGCGCCATCTCCTGCGTCTTCACCAGCGCCGCCTTGGCGCCCTCCAGCAGCGACGGCGGCACGCAGAAGGCGCTGCCGTCGCCCTCGAAGATGAACGGGATCTCCAGGCTTCCGGCCGCGTTCAGCATCGCGGTGACCGCGGAAGCGCCGACGGTGTTGACGTGCTTGTAGTTGCCCGCCTGCACCGCCAGCGTGGAGTTGCGCACGTCGCAGGTGGCGACGTGCCAGTCCTCGGGCAGCGGCCGGAAGTTCTCCGGGCGCACCACGTCGCCGAAGCCGGCAAGGAGAGGCAATCCGGCGTAGAACGCATCGCTCGTGCTCATCTCCTGCGCGCCTCGTCGTAGAAGGGCTGCACCCTGGGAAGGTTGGCCTCGATCTCCCTGATGCGCGTGTCATGGCCAGGGTGGGTGGAGAGGAACTGCGGCGGCTGGCCCTTGCCGGCGGCCTGCGTGAACTTCGCCATCTTGCGCCAGACCTCCGCCGCGGCGCGCGGGTCGAACCCGGCGCGGGCGGCGAGCTCCATGCCCACCAGGTCCGAGTCGGTCTCCTGCTTGCGCGCGTAGGGCAGGCTGATGGCGAGGCCGGCGGCCTGGTTGAGCAGCTCCGCCGAGAGCCCTCCCAGGTTGAACACCGCCGCCGCGATGGAGATGCCGGCGCTCTTGAGCAACTGCTCGGACATGCGCGCGCGGCCGTGCTCCAGCAGCGCGTGCGCCATCTCGTGGCCCATGATCGCAGCCACCTCGGCGTCGGTCAGCTGCAACTGGTCCAGGATGCCGGTGAAGAAGGCGATCTTGCCCCCGGGCATGCAGAACGCGTTCACCATCTTCGAGGAAACCAGGTTCACCTCCCAGCGCCACTTCTCCGCGTTCTTGTTGAAGCGCGCGGAATGGGGTATCAGCTGGCGCGCGATGTTGCGCAGGCGCTCCACCTGCTGGCGGTCCCGGTTGAGCAGGCCCTTCTGCGCCGCCTCGCGCATCAGGCCGCTGTACTGCTGCGCCGCGGAGCGCTCCACCGTCGAGGCGGGCAGGAGCAGCAGGCGGCTCTTCGACACCTCGACGCCGGATTGCGCCAGCGCGCCGCCGGCGGCGAGGCACAGCAGGAGGACGAGCGACCTCACAGGGAATCGAAATACGCCGCCATGCGCCGGCGCTGCTGCTCGTCGGGCAGCGAACCGCGCCCGGCGGCGAGGTTGTCGGCCATGTGCTCCGCCTTGCCGGTGCCGGGGATCGCGGCGGTCAGCGCCGGGTGGCCGAGGATCCACTTCAGGAAATACTGCGCCCAGCTCTCGATGCCCAGTTCCTTCGCCCAGCCGGGCAGCGGCTTGCCGCGCACGCGGCGGAACAGCGCGCCCTCGGCGAAGGGGCGGTTGGCGATCACCGCCACCTTGCGTTCGCGCGCGAGCGGCAGCAGGCGCTTTTCCGCCTCGCGCTCGCCCAGCGAATAGTTGATCTGCAGGAAGTCGTAGGGCGCCGCCTTCAGCGTCTTCTCCACTTCGGCGTGCGCCGAGGCGGTGTAGTGGGTGATGCCGATGTGGCGCACGCGCCCCTGCGCCTTCCAGTCGAGCAGCGTCCTGGTGTGCGTGGCGACATCCAGCAGGTTGTGCACCTGCATCAGGTCCATCTGCTTCACCTTCATGCGCCGGAACGAGGTTTCCATCTCGCGGATGCCTTCTTCCCGGCCGCGGGTCCAGACCTTGGTCGCCATGAAGAGCGGCTCGCAGGCGTTCAGCTCCGAGCACAGGTCGCCCACCACCGATTCGCTGGAGCCGTACATGGGCGAGGAGTCCAGCAGGCGCCCGCCGGCGGCGAAGAACACGCGCAGCACCTCCTTCAGCGGGGCGCGGGCGGCTGGATCGTTCCCCGCATCGAACACCTGCCAGGTGCCCAGGCCGATGACCGGGAGCTCTTCTCCGGACGAGGGGATCGCGCGCTTGATCAGGTTGGGCATCTGGGCAGTGGCGGGGTTGAGCGCGAGCAGGGCGGCAAGGCCGCCGAGCGCGCGCAGCGCCGAGCGCCGGTGGGCGTTCATGCGGGCATTCTATGATGTGTTACCAGACGGTTTGAAGCCGCGGGTGCTTCCGCAGGCGAGCATCGGCCGTGACCAGCCGGGCGTGCAGTGTCAGTGCAGTGGCGGCGACGATCCGGTCTGCCGGGTCGCCGGGCATGTCCTCCTGGAATCCGCCTGCCATGTGCGCGATCTCCGCGCTGACCGGCTCGATTCTCAGCTCCGCGAGCTTGCGCACCTCCGCCAGCCATTCCTCCAGGGGCAGACCGAGGTCGAGGCGGCCCCGGCGCACGGCTGTCGCGATTTCGAAGAAGCTGATCGCCGAGGCAGAGACCGGGCCCTTGCGCAAGGCGCCGGCGATCGCTTTTCGCGCACGCGCGCGGAGTTGTTCGGATCGCGATACCCACCAGACAAGCGCGTGGGTATCGAGCACGATCACTTGTTGACGTCCCACTCCAGAGGATCGATCACTGGGTCGGTCGGGCGATCGAACCGCAACACGCTGCCGCGCAGGCGCGCCCATGCTGCCTCGGACTCCGAGCGCGCAGCGGCGGGCGGCACGAGTTCCGCCACGACTTTTCCCCGCGAGGTGACGCGCACCCGCTCTCCGTTCCTGACCTTCGCGAGGTAGGCGGGCAGGTTCTGCCGCAGTTCGGTGACTTTTACGTCTTTCACGGTCGGTGCCTTATCTGTACTGATGGACTGTACAGTTCGCGGAAGTCGGCGTCAATCCACCGCTTCATTCGATGACCTCATCGGACACCCGGTCTACGCGGCCGCAATCGGCCGCGTTGCTGGGACGAGGCTAGGCCGCACCCGCGAAGCCTTGCTCCGGATAATTCATGTGGATACAATAAAGCCGACTGCGATCACCTTCGATCCGGCCAAGGACGCCGCCAACATCCGCGCGCGCGGCCTGCCGTTCTCGCTGGTGAAGGACGGGTTCGACTGGAGCAGCGCGCTGATCGGCGAGGATACTCGCAGGGACTACGGCGAGCGGCTGGATGTTGTCGTATTTGCCTGGGCCGACGATGCGGTACGCGTGATCAGCTTTCGCAAGGCCAACCAGCGCGAGATGAGGCGATATGGGAAAGCGACCCAACCCGGAACTGATTGACGACGAGAACCCCGAGCTGACCGAGGAGTGGTTTGCCCGCGCCCGGCCCGCCACCGAAGTGCTGCCCGAGCTGTTCGGCGCGGAGGCCGTTGCGCACCTCCTCAAGCCCAAGCGGGGCCGTCCGCCCAAGGCGGCGCGCAAGCGCGCGACCAACATCCGGCTGTCGCCGGAGGTGCTGGCGTACTTCCGTGCTACCGGCCCCGGCTGGCAGACGCGGGTGGATGAGGTTCTGAAGGCGCACGCGGCGCGGGGCGCCGGCAAGGTTCAGGCAAAGCGTCGAGGTGCGCGGAGAACGGCGGGAACATAGTCAGTCGATCGCTTTGCCGGAGCGCAGCTTTGCCTGCCTGCGCCCCAGCCAGAAACTCACCGCCAGCCACGCCGCCGCCACCGGCAGCGCCGCGAACGCGATGCCGGACACGCCCAGCCCCAGGCCGCGCAGCCCGGTCACCAGCCAGCCGGAGAAGGCGTCGCCGCCCCGGTAAACCACGGTGTCGATGAAACCCTTGGCCTTGTAGCGTTCCTCGCGCGGCACCACGGTGTAGAGCGCCTCGCGCACCGGCTTGGAGATCGCGAACTCGCCCACGCGGCGCGTGACGCCGAAGGCGATCAGCACCGCGAGCGTGGGGAAGAGGCCCAGCGCCGCGAAGCCGATGAGCGAAGCGAGCGGCATCAGCGCCAGCATCCAGCCCACGCCCAGGCGCGCGCCCAGGCGCGCGGTGAGGGTGAGCTGCACGATCAGCGTGAGCGAGTTCACCGTGAGGTCCACCAGCGCGAACAGGCGCGTGCGCTCGGCGGAATCGGGCAGCTCGGCGCGCACGATCTGGACCTGGTGGAAATAGAGCGAGGTGGACAGCACGGTGTAGCACAGCAGGTACGCGCCGATGCCCAGCAGGTAGGGCGAGGCGAGCGCCGCCTTCGCCCCGGCGATGATCGAGCCGCCGATGGGCTCCTCCGCGCGTCGCTCGCCCTGGCGCGGATGCGCGCGCGCCCACGCGAGCAGCCTGAGGATGCACAGCGTCGCCAGCACCAGCAGCGCCGCGGACACCAGCAGCAGGTTGGCCGGTCCCAGAGTGGGCGCGAGCTGCGCGGTGAGCGCCGGGCCGCTGATCGCGCCGCAGCTGCCGCCGGCGGCGATGGCGCCGTAGAGGCGCGCCGCCTGCGCCTCGTCGAAGAGGTCGGCCATGAAGCTCCAGAACACCGACACCACGAACAGGTTGAAGACGCTGGTCCAGACGAAGAAGCCCATCGCCAGCGCCGGCGTGCTGCCGCCGCGGTAGGCGAACCAGAACGCGACCAGGTTGAGCGCGAAGAAGCCGTAGATGACCGGCAGCAGCCGCGCGCGCGGCAGGCGCGCGCACAGCCAGCCGTAGGCGGGCACGAGCGCGAGCATGGCGGCGAAGGTGAGGGTGAACAGCTGCGCCAGCCGTTCCGGTCCCGCCTGCACCGCCATCTCGTCGCGCACCGGGCGCAGCACGTAGTAGGCGGCGAGCAGCAGGAAGAAGTAGAGGAACGACCAGGCGAGCGCCGGCAATTCGTGCCGCTGCGCGCGCAGCGCGCGGCCAAGCCATTCGATCATGCGCTATATTAGCCGAGGCATACCAACCGTCCGGGAGGCACTGGCCATGGGTATCTGGATCTTCCTCGCCCTCGTCGTCGCGATCGTGTTCTGGGGCATCTCGATCTACAACGGCCTGGTGAAGCTGCGCCAGCGCTTCAAGAACGCCTTCGCGCAGATCGACGTGCAGTTGAAGCGCCGCTACGACCTGATCCCGAACCTGGTCGAGGCCGTCAAGGGCTACCTGGCGCACGAGCGCCAGACGCTGGAGTCGGTGATCGCGGCGCGCGGCAACGCGCTGAACGCGTCGCAGAAGGCCGCCGCCGCCCCCGGCGACGCCGCCGCGATGCAGGGCCTGGCGCAGGCCGAATCGCAGCTGGGCGGCGCGCTCGGCCGCCTCATGGTCCTGTTCGAGGCCTACCCCGACCTGAAGGCGAACCAGAACGTCCTCCAGGTGCAGGAGGAGCTCACCAGCACCGAGAACAAGATCGCCTTCGCGCGCCAGGGCTACAACGACTCGGTGATGGAATACAACACGAAGCGCGAATCCTTCCCGGACACGATCTTCGCCGGCATGTTCGGCTTCAGGGAGGCCACGCTGCTCGAGGCCACCGAATCGGCCGAGGAGCGCAGGGCGCCGAAGGTGTCGTTCAAGTAAGCAGCCGTCGCCTTGGCGACCTTCTTCGAACACCAGGACAGCGCGCGCCGCAACACCAAGGTCCTGGTGCTGCTGTACGTGCTGGCGGTGCTCGCGGTGATCGTCGCAGTGGACCTCGTGCTGGCGGTCGTCTGGCTGGCCACGAGCGGCGTCGAGGGCACCACGGCGTACCTGAACACCGGCAGCCTGCTGCGCGCGGTGCCCGCCAGCGTCTTCCTGTGGGGCGCGCTCGGCACCGCGGGGGTGATCTTCCTGGTAAGCGCCTGGAACGTCTCGAAGCTCGGGGGCGGCGGCGCGGCGGTGGCGGAAATGGTGGGCGCCCGGCGCATCGAGCCGGGCACGCGCGATCTTCTGGAGCGGCGCCTGCTCAACGTGGTCGAGGAAATGGCCATCGCCTCGGGCGTGCGCGTACCGGCGGTGTACGTCATGGACGGCGAGGCCGGCATCAACGCCTTCGCCGCCGGCTGGAGCGTGTCCAACGCGGTGGTGGCGGTGACCCGCGGCACGCTGGAGACCCTGAACCGGGACGAGCTGCAGGGCGTGGTGGCGCACGAGTTCAGCCACATCCTGAACGGCGACATGCGCCTCAACATCCGCATGATCGGGGTGCTCGCGGGAATCGTGTTCATCGGCGCCATCGGCGAGTTCCTGATGCGCTCGCAGCGCGGCGGCGGCTCGAAGAATTCCGGCGGCAGCTACCTGGTCGTGGTCGGCCTGGCGCTGATGGTGATCGGCTACATCGGCCTGTTCTTCTCGCGCCTGATCAAGGCGGCGGTGTCGCGCCAGCGCGAGTTCCTGGCCGATGCCTCCGCGGTGCAGTTCACGCGCAACCCGGACGGGGTCGCGGGCGCCCTGGACCGCATCCGCAACGCCCCGCGCGGCACGCTGATCGAGAACGCGCACGCCGAGGATCTGTCGCACATGTTCTTCGCCGACAGCGTCAAGGTCTGGTTCGGCGGCCTGTTCGACACCCATCCGCCGATCGAAGAGCGCATTGCGCGCGCCCATCCGCGCTTCCAGCCCGCCACGTACCGGCAGAAGCGGTTGCCGACGGAACCCACGGACGAGGAGGCGGCGAAGGCCGGCGTGAAGAAACTGGAGGCCGCGAAGGCCATCGTTTTCGGCGCCGCCGCGGCGCTGCAGGAGCCCGGAGGCCGGCGCGGCGGGGACATCGGCACGCAGTGGGGGCGCTCGGCGAAGGACAGCGCGGCGCTGGTGGGGACGGTGGACGGCGGCAAGGTGGACTACGCCAAGCGCCTGCTCGCCGCGCTGCCGCCGGGCCTGCGCGACCAGCTGCACGACCCTGAGGGCGCGCGCGCCGCGCTGGTCGCGCTGCTGCTCGCGCCCGCGGAAGACGTCCTGCAGGGCCAGATCTCGGCGCTGAAGGCGGCGGGAATGGAGAAGCTGTCCCGGGATGCCGCCGCGCTCCTGCCGCTCACCCGCAGGCTCGGCCAGGCCTTCCACCTGCCGGCGATCGACCTCGCGCTGCCCGCGGTCAAGGCCTCGCCGCAGGCGGCGCACGACGACCTGGTGAAGGCCCTGGAGATCGTGATCCACGCCGACCGCCGGGTGTCGCTGCACGAATTCGTGGTGCTGACGCTGGTGCGCGACCAGCTGGCGGCGAGGCCCAAGGGCCCGGCGCCGGCCGGCCGCCGCATCGCCGAGCTCGAGGCCGAGGCCCGGCTGCTGTTGTCGCTCGTCGCCCACGCCGGCACCCGCCCGGACGCCACCGGCCGGCGCGGCGAGGCGCTGCGGGAGGCGATCGACGCCGGCGCGAAGGAGATGTCGCTCGGTGCGCTTGCGTCCGCCGGCGCCGCGGTGGAGCTGACGCTCAACAAGGCGGGCGCGGCGCTCACGGCGCTGAAGCAGCTCGCGCCGATGCAGAAGGCGGTGCTGGTGAAAGGCCTCTTTGCCACCGTCAGCCACGACGGCAGCATCCGCCTCGCGGAAGCCGAACTGATGCGCCTGGCCGGCGCGGTGCTGGACTGCCCGCTGCCGCCGCTGCTGGAGTCGCTGGACCCCGCTACACTCGCGGCGTGAAACACACGGATCTGGAACGCGCCCTGCGCGGCGCCATCGCGGGCGAGGTTCGCTTCGACGCCGGGGCGCTCGCCGCCTATGCGTCCGATGCCTCCAACTACCGGCAGGTGCCCATCGGCGTGGTGCTGCCGCGCACCGCGGAGGACATCGTCGCCGCCGTGGCCGCCTGCCGCGAGCACGACGCGCCGGTGCTCGCGCGCGGCGGCGGCACCTCGCTCTGCGGCCAGACGGTGAACGTGGCGGTGGTGATGGACGCCTCCAGGCACCTGGACCGCGTGCTGGAGGTGGATCCGGCCTCGCGCACCGCGCGCGTCGAGCCCGGCGTGGTGTGCGACGCGCTGCGCGCCGCCGCCGAGCGCCACGGCCTCACCTTCGCGCCGGACCCGGCGACGCACTCGCGCTGCACCCTGGGCGGGATGATCGGCAACAACTCCTGCGGCCCGCACTCGGTGATGGCGGGCAAGACGGTGGAGAACATCGAGGCGCTGGAGGTGCTGACCTACGACGGCGCGCGCTTCTGGTGCGGGCCCACCTCCGAGGCGGAGCTGGAGGCGGTCATCCTTCGCGGCGGCCGGCAGGGGGAAATCTACGCCGCGCTGCGCGGCCTGCGCGACCGCTACGCCGACCTCATCCGCCAGCGGTTCCCGAAGATCAAGCGCCGCGTCTCCGGCTACAACCTGGACCAGCTGCTGCCGGAGAACGGCTTCAACGTGGCGCGCGCGCTGGTGGGGTCGGAAGGCACCTGCGCGATCACGCTGCAGGCGCTCACGCGCCTGGTGAAGAGCCCGCGCGAGCGCGTGCTGCTGGTGGTGGGCTTCCCGGACATCTATCGCGCCGGCGACGCGGTGCCGCAGGTGATCGCCTCGGGGCCCATCGCCTGCGAGGGCCTCGACACCGGCATCATCGGCGGCCTGCGCGAGCGGGGTCTTCGTCTCGAAGACATCGCGCTCCTGCCCGAGGGCAATGCCTGGCTGATGGTGGAATTTGGTGACGACGAGCGCAGCGAGGCGGTGCGCAAGGCGAAAGTGCTGCAGGACGCGCTGGGCGGCAAGCTGATCAAGGACAAGGCCCTCGCCAACCGCATCTGGACCATCCGCGAGACCGGCGCCTCTGCCACCGCCCTCAACCTGAAAGGCACGCCGGGGCCGGATCCGATCGTCGGCTGGGAGGACGCGGCGGTGGATCCGTCGCGCCTGGGCGACTACCTGCGCGAGTTCCAGGCGCTGGTGGACCGCTTCGGCTACCGGACGTCGCTGTACGGGCATTTCGGCGACGGCTGCATCCACGCCCGCATCACCTTCAACCTGCGCTCGGCCGCCGGCACCGCGCACTGGCGCAAGTTCCTCTTCGCCGCCACCGAGCTGGTGGTGAAGTTCGGCGGCTCCATTTCCGGCGAGCACGGCGACGGCCAGGCGCGCGCCGAGCTGCTGCCCGCGATGTACGGGCCGGAACTCATGGAGGCTTTCCGCGAGTTCAAGCGCATCTGGGATCCCCTTGGGCGCATGAACCCGGGCAAGCTGGTGGCCGCCGAGGGCGAGGTCTACCGCCTGGACGAGAACCTGCGCCTGGGGCCGGGCTACAAGACGGTGCAGATCGCGACGCGGATGGATTTCGCGGGCGAGATCGGCGACGGCTTCGGCCGCGCCGCCGAGCGCTGCGTCGGCATGGGCAAGTGCCGCTCGGCCGAGGGCGGCACCATGTGCCCCAGCTACCGCGCCACGCGCGAGGAGCGCTATTCCACGCGCGGCCGCGCGCGGCTGTTGTCGGAAATGCTGCGCGGCGAGGTGATCACCGACCTGTGGCAAAGCGAGGACGTGCGCGAGGCGCTGGACTGGTGCCTCGCCTGCAAGGGCTGCCGCAGCGACTGCCCGACGCACACCGACATGGCTTCCTACAAGGCGGAATTCATGTCGCACCACTACGAGGGGAAATCGCGGCCGCGCCAGGCGTACTTCATGGGCCGCATCGGGGAGTGGGCGCCGCACGCGGCGAAGTTCCCGCGCCTGGCCAACTTCTTCTCCGGCAACCCGATCCTCGCGGGGATCGCCAGGCGCGTCGCCGGGATCGCGCCGCAGCGGCCGCTGCCGCGCTTCGCCGCCGGCACCTTCCGCGAGCGCTTCGAGGACAGCCGCAGCGCGCGGCGCGATCCGGGCCGGGACATCGGCGCGCGGCGCGGCGACCCGGTGATCCTGTTCCCGGACACCTTCAGCAACCATTTCCGCCCGCAGACCGCGATGGCCGCCGCCGACGTGCTCGAGGCCGCCGGCTGCCGCGTCGACCTGCCGCGCGAGCCGCTGTGCTGCGGCCGGCCCTACTACGACTTCGGCATGCTGGACGAGGCGAAGGCCTCGCTGCAGAAAATCGTCTCGGTGCTGGCGCCCCAGATCGAGACCGGCCTGCCGGTGGTGGTGCTCGAGCCCGGGTGCCTGTCGGTGTTCCGCGACGAGCTGAAGAAAATGCTGCCCGCCGATCCGGCGGCGCAGAAACTGTCCAAGCTCGCGGTGTCGCTGGGCGAGCTGCTGGCGGCGCGCGGCTGGATGCCGCCGCGAGTCGGGGGGCGGGCGCTGGTGCACGGCCACTGCCACCAGAAGGCGCTGGGCGGGATGCGGGAAGACCTTGAACTGCTGTCGCAGGCCGGGACGCAGGTGGATGCGCCCGACATGGGCTGCTGCGGCATGGCCGGGTCGTTCGGTTTCCGGCCGGAGACTTACGAGGCTTCGCTCAAGATCGCGGACCTCGCGCTGATGCCAAAGGTGCGCGGGCTGGGGCGGGACTCGATGGTCATCGCCAACGGCTTTTCCTGCCGCGAGCAGATCGAGGACCTGTCGGGGCGGGAGACGCTGCACCTGGCGGAGGTGCTGGCGAGAGGTCTGGTCAGGAGCTGAGGTCCTTCGTCACCTGTGCCGCCGGCACTTCGCGGCAGCCGGTGGCGTTCTGCCCGGACCACAGCGGCGAGAAGTCGCCGCTGCCGTTCTTCTCCGCCGCGGCTCGCAGCGGCGCGACCGCGGCGGTGCCGAGCGGAAACGCGGGCGCGGCCGGGTTCATCGGTCCCATCTCGCGCATGAAGCGGTTCACGATGCCCCTCGCGGGACGGCCGGTGAAGAGGTTCGTCAAGGCCGTTTCCGCCGCCTTCGGGCCCTTCAACGCCGCTCGATGCACTGCGCTCGCGGTGGACTCCGGGCACAGCAGGTAGGCGGTTCCGGCCTGAGCGGCGGAAGCACCCAGCGCCATCGCCGCCGCCACGCCTTTCGCGTCCGCGATGCCGCCGGCGGCGATCACCGGAACCTTCACCGCCTTCACCACCTGCGGCAGCAGGGCGAAAGTGCCCGGCTGCGTGGAGATATCCTCGCCCAGGAACACGCCGCGGTGGCCGCCCGCTTCGTTGCCCTGCGCGATGATCGCGTCCACCCCCTGCGCCTCCAGCCAGCGCGCTTCCTCCACCGTGGTGGCCGAGGACACGATCTTCGATCCCCAGCTGCGCACCCGCGCCAGCAGCGCCTTCTCGGGCAGGCCGAAGTGGAAGCTCACCACCGCCGGCTTGAAGGCCTCCAGCACGTCGGCCGCCTCCTTGCTGAATGGCATGCGTCCCGGGCCCGTCGGGATCTTGTCCGCGTCGATGCCGAATTCCTCGTAGTAGGGCGAGAGCTTCGCGCGCCACGCCGCCTCGCGCACCGTGTCCGGCGCCGGCGGCACGTGGCAGAAGAAGTTCACGTTGTAGGGCTTCTTCGTCCCGGCCTGGATCGCCGCCAGTTCCTTGCCGATTCCTTCCGGCGCCAGCATGGCGCAGGGGAGCGAGCCCAGGCCTCCTGCGTTCGACACCGCGATCGCCATCGCGCTCAGCTGCGAGCCCGCCATCGGAGCCTGGATGATGGGGAGGTCGGTTCCAAACAGTTTCGTGATCGCGGTCATGACTTCTTCTTTATCAGATGATCCAGACCCCAAGCAAGACCGCCAGCGCGATCCAGATCGCGATGACCACGATGGCGGCAGTGTTGCTCTTCGTGGTTTCGATCTGCTTCCGTGCCGCAATCCTCGCTTCCGCCATCACCTGCGGCGGGATCATCCTGAGGCAGATGATGATTCCCAGCGGCACCAGGATGAGGTCGTCCAGGAAGCCGATGACCGGGATGAAGTCGGGAATCAGGTCTATTGGCGAAACGACATACGCCACGACCATGCCGGCGAGGATCTTGGCCGCGAGCGGGGTGCGGGGGTCGCGGGCGGCGTGGTAGAGCGCGAAGGTTTCCCTCTTGAGGGCGTCGGCTTTCTGCTTCAGGTACTGCGACAGGGATATCTTCGGGGGCATGGCTGGTTCATTATCTTGCTTTTGGAGGTGTTCATGATCGCGGTGATCTTCGAGGTATTGCCCCGCGCGGGGCGGGTGGATGACTACTTCCGGATGGCGGAGGGGTTGAAGGCGGAGTTGTCTGCGATGGATGGGTTCATTTCCATCGAGCGGTTTTCTTCCGTTTCCACGCCCGGGAAGTTCGTGTCGCTGTCGTTCTGGCGGGACGAGGCTGCGGTTCAACAGTGGCGCAACCTGGAGTCGCATCGCCGGGCGCAGGCGGCGGGGCGGGGTGGGATTTTCGAGGACTACCGGTTACGGGTGGCTTCGGTGATGAGGGATTACGGGATGAAGGAGCGGGGGGAGGCGCCGGGGGATTCCAGGGGCGTGCACGGGTAGTAAATGTAACCGATCGGTTACATATGGGGTCTAATCAGGGCGCAGCGTGGCAGGCGACGCAGACCTTGTTGCCTTCGGTGTCGCGGAAGTAGGCGCCGTAGTAGTTGGCGTGGTACTCGGGCCTCAGGCCCGGTTCGCCTTCTGATGTGCCGCCGTTGGCGAGCGCCGTGGCGTAGGCCTTGTCCACGGTTTCCCTGTCCTTCGCCAGGAACGCCACCATCTGGCCGTTACCCACCTGGTGCGGCTGCTGGTCGTAGGGCTTGCCGATGATGAACAGCGGGCGCGGGTCGGGGTGCGATTGCCAGCCGGCCCAGGGGCGGGTTGGGTCGCAGAAGCGCTCCTGAATGCCGAGGATGGGCATGAGGGCGCGATAGAAGGTCAGGGCGCGGGGGAAGTTGGTGGTGCCGAGGTGGAGGTGGGAGAACACAGGGTGGGCGGGGACTTAGACAGAATGGCTTAACGCGAAGGGGCGGCCTGCCTCCGGCGTATCGTGGATTGCGTGCTGCGAGCACGCAGGGCCACAAGTTGAGCACGAGGGCATCAACCACCATTCGAGGAGGCAGGCCATGGAAAAGTCTAGCACCGTGTTTGTGGGCATGGACGTGCACAAGGAATCGATCGATATCGCGATTGCAGATGGCAGGGAGGCGCGTCACTTTGGGCGCATCCCCGGGGACGCGGACGCGGTGGACCGGGTGATCCGCAAGCTGCGCTCGGTGCACAAGCGCCCGGTGTTCGTCTACGAGGCGGGGCCCTGCGGATTCTGGTTGTACAGGAAGCTCGCCGCGCAGGGGCTGTCATCTTTCGCCGTAATGGAGCCAGGGATTTCCGGCGTAATGGGACCAGTTTCGGGTGAGGGAAACGGGCATCTCTGGCGGGGTTAAGAGTGCGTGTTTTTGCTTCCCTTTGCAACC